>SIAM01000013.1 GCA_009691785.1 Phycisphaerales bacterium | reverse complement strand
ACTTGCGCCATCACTTGGTTGGTGAAACTGGTGCTCATGACAAAGCTTGGATGGCCAGTGCCGCAACCAAGATTCAGCAAGCGACCTTCCGCAAGCATGATGATGGAGCGCCCAGTTGGAAGTTTCCATTCATCCACTTGTGGCTTGATGTTGACTTGCGTCGCGCCCTTGATCTTCTTCAAGCCGGCCATGTCAATCTCATTGTCAAAGTGACCAATGTTTCCAACGATGGCCTTGTCCTTCATGCGCAACATTTGCTCACTGGTGATGATGTCCTTGTTGCCGGTGGCGGTCACGAACAAATCCGCGGTGGCAAGAACTTCTTCAAGCGTGACCACTTCGTAGCCTTCCATGCACGCTTGAAGCGCGCAGATTGGATCGATTTCGGTGATCTTCACGCGGCAACCTTGGCCACGCAAACTTTGCGCGCAACCCTTTCCCACATCGCCATAACCGCACACAACGGCTGTTTTTCCGCTCAACATCACGTCGGTGGCGCGCATGATTCCGTCCACCAATGAGTGGCGGCAACCGTACAGATTGTCAAACTTGCTCTTGGTCACGGAACTATTCACATCGATGGCTGGAAACAAAAGTTCGCCGGCCTTTTGCATTTCATACAAGCGATGCACGCCGGTGGTGGTCTCTTCGCTTACGCCAATAATGTCCTTGGCCACTGGCTTCCAATAGCCGTCGTTGGTTTTTTGCGTGTCGGTTAAAAGTTGCAACACAACTTTAAACTCCTCATTGTCGGTCGTGTCTGGCGATGGCACCTTGCCAGCGTTGTTGAACTCAAGACCCTTGTGCACCAACATGGTCGCGTCGCCACCGTCATCCAAGATCATGTTTGGACCAGTGCCGTTGCCCCAATCAAGAGCGCGCCATGTGCACCACCAATATTCTGGAAGCGTCTCACCCTTCCATGCAAATACTGGAACGCCCTTTGGATTGGCGAAAGTTCCATGTGGACCAACCACAACCGCGGCGGCGGCGTGATCTTGCGTGGAGAAGATATTGCAACTTGCCCAGCGCACTTGCGCGCCAAGTTCAACCAAGGTCTCAATCAAGACCGCGGTCTGAATGGTCATGTGCAAACTGCCGGTGATGCGCGCGCCCTTGAGCGGAAACTTGTCCTTGTATTGTTCGCGGGTCGCCATCAAGCCTGGCATTTCGTGCTCGGCCAGTTCAATTTCTTTGCGGCCAAACTTCACGGTGGCTTCGCTCAGGTCCTTCACTTGGAAAGGAACAGTGCTGTTGAGCGAAAGTCCGGTGTTCATGAAGGTGTTTGCATTCACAGATGGCTTGGTTGTTGAATTCGTTACGGTTGCGGTCACAGGCAGGCTCCAAAAGGTGTTGAAAGATCAACGAAGAGTGCGGACTTCCGCATTCATCCGTTTATCCGGATACATGGACAGTCTACCCCACTGCGCCCTCCAAGGCAACTTGCCATTTGCAAGAATTTGCTACCTTTAAAGATGGCACCGATCCGCTTGATCTGTCTGGCATTCTCCAGGCCATCACGCCGAGCGCACCGCCGAGCACCGCATGGAACGAATCAAAGGCATCGCCGCTAGTCCCGGCATCGTTTGGGGAAAAGTCCTCCTTCTTGGAGAGGCTGAAACCCATGTTCCGCGTCGCATCATTCTAGAAAAAGAAATCACCGGGGAAATTGATCGCCTGCACAAGACGCTCGAACATGCGTTGCGCGCACTGGCCCAACTTCGCCAACACGCCGAGCGTGAACTTGGCGCGGACGCCGCGAAGATTTTCGCCTTCCATGAAGGCATGCTCAAAGATCGATCGCTGATTGACCCAATTGAAAATTCCATTCGCGTGGCGCACGCCAATGTTGAAGCCGCGGTCACGGATCAATTTCAAAAACTCTCGCGGCAATTTCGCTCCATGGGCAATGAAATCTTCGCCGCCAAGGCCGACGACATTCTTGATTTGCAGCGGCGCGTGTTGGGATTGCTCATGGGCGAGGAAGAAGACCGACTTGAGCGACTCAGTGAACCAACAATTATTGTGGCGCACGAACTCACGCCAAGCCAAGTGGCCGCGGTGCCGCGCAGCAAGGTGATCGCGTTCGTGACGGAGGCCGGCGGTCTGACTGGCCACACTTCAATCGTGTTCCGCGCCATGGCCGTTCCCGCCGTGGTGGGCTGCTTAAATATCGCCAAAAAGCTGCAGGATGGCGATGAAATCATTGTCGACGGCGACTCCGGCGAAATCGTTCTCAAGCCCGACGCGCAAATTAAATCCGACTTTCAAAAGCGCGCCGAGCAAAGCGCGCGCGTGCGTTTGAAATTGGAGGAGACGGATTCACTGGAAGCCATCACCACCGACGGTGTGCGCATTCAACTGCACGGCAACATTGAATTTCCCGCCGAGGTGGAGAATGTGCTCAAGCATGGTGGCGACGGCGTGGGTTTATATCGCACGGAATTTTTATTCCTGACCAGCGACACGCCGCCCGACGAAGAGGAACAATTCGAGTCCTACAAAAACACAATCTTGATGTTGAAGGGACGACCTTGCACGTTGCGCACGCTTGACCTTGGCGCCGACAAGATGACTCAAGAAATGTTGAGCGAGCCCGAGCGCAATCCGTTCTTGGGGTTGCGCAGCATTCGTTACAGCTTGCAAAATCAGCCCATGTTCAAAACACAACTGCGCGCCATTCTTCGCGCCAGCGCATTTGGTCCAGCACGAATTATGTTTCCACTGGTCAGCACGCTGATGGAATTGCGCCAAGCAAAATTGATCGTGCGCGATGTCATGGAGGACCTGGAGGAGGAAAGAATTGCCTTCGACCCGCAACCTAAAATTGGCATCATGATTGAGGTTCCCAGCGCCGCACTTATGGCCCGAACCTTTGCCACCGAGGTGGATTTCTTCTCTATTGGCACCAACGACCTGGTCCAGTACACCATTGCGGTCGATCGAGGCAACGAAAGAGTGGCAAATTTGTACACGGCGGCTAGCCCGGCGGTGCTGCATTTGGTTAAAAACACAATTCGCGCTGGCCGCTACGCCAACATTGAAACCAGCCTGTGTGGCGAAATCGCCGGAGACCCAGTTTTCACCATGTTGCTAATTGGCATGGGTTTGCGTATACTGTCACTTGTTCCAGGACAAATTCCGCTCATCAAAAGGGTGATTCGGTCAGTAAACCTTGAACTTTGCGAACGCCTCGCCCGAAAGGTCGGCTCGTTCGACTCCGAGCGCCAGATTCAAACAAGTCTGCGCGACGAGTTACGAAAATTAGACCCCGCGAACTTCGGCGGCTGGGCTACGGCCTGAGCCACGCGGGACAACAGGAACTCGATTCTGCTTTGACTGCAGATGTCGCCCCCGAACAATTCGGCAAGGTGCGGCCCAAGCCAGTCTTCAGAATTAATGGCGGAACGCTCATGATGTGCGATCAAACCAATCTCAGTTACCCCGGGCTATATCCCCGTTGCGGCTGTATTTTGGAAATCGCACGCCACTAGCGCCCGCCACGAATCGCCGCATATTGCGGCAGGATTGACACGTGGTAGAACCTATCGACCCCAAAAACACACCGTCTGAGACCCCTTCGCAACAAATTTCTGGAAGTGACGCAACTGATCACGCAACTGATCACGGCTCCGCGCACACTCCGCACTCCGAGCACGCTTCAGAAACCGAGCACGCTTCAGAAACCGAGCACGCTTCAGAAACCGAGCACGCTTCAGAAACCGAGCACGCTTCAGAAACCGAGCACGCTTCAGAAACCGAGTACGCCAGCGACCAGGTGCCAACCGGTCAAATCTGGACTCCATTTGAGGAGGTCACGCCCCTTCCAAAGCGTCACGCATTGGTTGAGTCCGACGCTACTGATGATGCGAATGAAATTGATGCGGCCGTGACGGACGCATCCGAAACTGCCGAAGACGCGCTTGAAGAAATTGAAGAAGTAGAGGAATCCGACGACGCCGCCGCGCAAGGCGACGCGCTTGAAGAAGGCGCCGAAGTTGTTGAAACTTCCGAAGCTGCCGACGCCGTTGAAGGCACCACGCAAGATGTTTCCGTGGATGGCACCCCCGCCAAACCTGTGCGTCGAGTTGTGAAGCGCAGCGAAGCCCCGAAAGCGCGCGACACCATTATGGTTGTCAATGAAGTTCCCGGCGACGAATGTCGCGTGGCCTTTGTGCGCGGTCGTCGACTTGAGTCGTACTTCGCTGAACGCGTGACTAGCGCCACCAATGTGGGCAACATTTACAAGGGCCGCGTCACCAATGTGGAAGCCTCAATTCAAGCCGCTTTCATTGATTTTGGCGAGGGCCAAAACGGTTTCTTGCACATCAGTGATTTGCATCCAAAATATTTTCCAGGCGGCAACAAGGCCGAAAGCGTGGGCCACAAAATTCCGCGCCACGATCGACCAGCCATTCAAGATTGCGTAAAGAAGGGCCAAGAGATCACCGTGCAAGTGATCAAGCAAGGCATTGGCACCAAAGGTCCAACGCTCACCAGTTATGTCAGCGTGCCTGGACGCTTGTTGGTGATGATGCCCGACATGGACAAAGTTGGCGTGAGCCGCAAAGTTGAGGACGAGCAACAGCGCCGCGAGATGCGCAAGATTTTAGACTCGCTTGAATTGCCCGAGGGCTTTGGATTTATTCTTCGCACGGCTGGCTTTGATCGCAGCCGCACCGAATTGCAACGCGACGCCGCGTACTTGCAACGCTTGTGGCAAGCCATGGCCAAGCGCATCAACTCCGTGGGCGCGCCAGCGGAGCTGTACACCGAAAGCGATATTTTGCTGCGCACTGTTCGTGAAATGGTGGATGAAACCGTAAGCCACATTATTGTTGACAACGAAGCCGCGTGGCAACGCGTGACCGCGTTCCTGGAAGTGGTTTTCGCAAAAGACGCGCCAAAAGTGCTGTTTTATGATCGACCCGCGCCCATCTTCTCGGCGTTCGATCTGGACCGACAAATCGACGGTATTCACAGCCGTGAAGTTCCGCTGCCTTCGGGCGGCGCGCTTGTGCTTGATCAAACCGAGGCGCTTGTGGCCATTGACGTCAACAGCGGCAAGAGCCGTTCCGCGCGCGACAGCGAGACCAACGCCTACAACACCAACAAGGAGGCGGTTGAAGAAATTTGCCGCCAACTTCGTCTGCGCGATTTGGGCGGACTGGTTGTATGCGATCTCATCGACATGCGCATGCCGCGTCACCGACGCGATATTGAAATGCGCATCATCGAACATTTGAAGAAGGACCGCGCGAAAACCACCGTGGCACCTATCAGCGCTTTCGGCATGATTGAACTCACGCGTCAGCGCATGCGTCCAAGCATTCGCAAGGCGCACTACATGGATTGTCCACACTGCGTCGGCAGCGGCGAAGTGCGTCTTCCAGATTCAACCGCCGCCGATGGCTTGCGACAGATTCAACTTTTGTTGAGCTATCCGCAAATCCACCGCGTGGAGATGGTGTGCGGAGTGCGCGTGGCCAGCGTTATTCTTTCAACGCGCCGCCATCAATTGGTGGAGGTTGAACGCGATTCAGGCAAGCGCATTGATGTGCGAATTAGCGAGGCAATTGCGGGAGATCGCGTGGATTTGTACGCCTACGACGATCGCGGCGCGGATGTGGAAATTCCGCGCTTGTCGCATTTGTCGGCGCCGCGGCTTGAGGATCTTCCAACCGAGCCGCCCAAAATGGATGACACAGTTCAATCCGATTCAGGAAAAGAAGATAAAGATAATTCACGCGGCCGTGGCCGCGGTCGTGGTCGTCGTCGGGTATTGCCCGCCGACGCCACAGCCATGCTTATGAGCGGCGCCTTTGATGATCTTCCAGAAGTGGTTGACGATGAGCCCGCGGTGATTGACGAAGTGCGCGCGCAAGAACTTGAAGAAAGCAAAGAGCCTGGCAATGCAGACAGCGACGCGCCGCACGACGCGAACACTGAAGGTCGTTCACAACAGCGATTTGAACCGCGACGTGATCAAAGCGCTCGCGGTGGCCGTGGTGGTCGTGGTGGTCGCGGGGGTCGCGGGGGTCAGGGTGGTGGCCGTGGTCAAGATCGTTCGCAATCTTCCCAACCGCAGCGTTCGCCATTGGCGTCCGCGGGTCGTCCAGACGGTTTGACACCAATCGAAGGCGCGCCTGTTGAAGGCGCGGCTCCAGTTGATCCAAACAATCCAACACAAGAAGCCACAAATCCAGATGGAAGTCCGCGCCGTCGTCGCGGTCGCCGTGGCGGTCGTGGTCGTCGTGGTGGCCAAATGGATGGCGCGCCAAATCAAAATGGTGGCAATTCGCAGGCAAATGCAGGCGAAATCACGGGTGGTCAATCGGATGATCAAGCGGGTTCATCAGATGCCGCGGGCACAAATGGCGAAAGCGAAAATAATTCCAATCAGCCACACGATCCAAACGCGCCAGCAGGCGATGGTCCGCGCGGCCGACGTCGACGACGCGGTCGCGGTGGTCAAGGTGGCGGCCGCGATCGAGATCAAGGACCAAACCGCGAGCCAATTATTTATCCTAACGCTTCACAACGCGCCGCGGCGCAACAAGGTTTGAATCCACGATCCAATCCTGGTTCGTATTCCAATTCTCACGCTGGCGCTTCAGCAAGTTCACCAACAAATCCGGCGCCCGCCGCGCCAACAAATGTGTCAGGCAATGTGACTGGAAATGTTTCAGGCAATTCAGCCGCGGCTCAACCCGCGAGCAATCCGCAAAAGAAAACTGGTTTTTTACGCAGCCTGTACGGCGCCGCGCGACGCGGTCTTGCCCCAGGTGCCGCCAAAAATGCGCAGCGGAAGGAGTAATCAGCAATGAACGCAACTCGACCTGTGCAACGGTTGATCGTGCTGGGTTCGACGGGTTCCATTGGTGTGAGCACGCTCGAAGTTGTCGCACATTTTGCGGCCATGAAGTCTGCGCCCAACGCGCCGCTGTTTGAAATTGTGGGACTTGCCGCTGGCCAGAATTCCGCCGAGTTGGCCAAGCAAGCGCGCCAATTTGCCGTAAAAAACCTTGCAATTCTAGATGCGCACGCGGCAACACAACTTGCGGGCTTTGACAAAGTTCATGGCGGTCCAGACGCCGCGCTGAAACTTATTCAAGACATCGCGCGCCCCGGCGACATTGTTTTGGCCGCCATGGTTGGCTTCGCGGGCTTGGCCCCAACTTTGGCCGCCATTGAAATGGGTTGCACCATTGCCCTTGCCAACAAGGAAACTTTGGTCGCCGCCGGCGCGCTTATGACCGCGGCCGCCAAACGCGCTGGCGTGATGTTGTTGCCCGTGGACAGCGAGCACAGCGGGCTGGCCCAGTGCTTGCGCTCTGGCGAGCAAAAAGAAATCACGCGCGTTGTGCTTACCGCAAGCGGCGGACCATTTCGCACATGGAGCCGCGAACACACTTTCAACGCAACGGTTGAGCAAGCGTTAAATCACCCAACATGGAAAATGGGTCCCAAGGTCACCATTGACAGCGCCACGCTTATGAACAAGGCGCTTGAAATTATCGAAGCGCATTGGCTGTTTGATCTTGGCGCAGATCGCATTGACGTCATTGTTCATCCGCAAAGCATTGTGCACGCCATGATTGAATACGTCGACGGCAGCGTGATGGCGCAACTCTCTACGCCCGACATGAAGCTGCCCATTCAAACGGCGCTGTGTTGGCCAAGTCGTTTTCCTGGCGTGGCCAAAAAACTGGATTGGAACTCGCTAAAAACCCTTGATTTTTCGCCAATTGATCACGAACGCTTTCCCGCCATTGAATTGGCCAAGCATGTGATTGAACACGGCGGCAGTGCTGGCGCCACGCTGAACGCCGCCAATGAAATTGCGGTAGCGGCGTTTATGAATCAGCAGATTCGCTTTGGCGACATCGCGCGCATTGTCAAGGACACGCTGCACGCGTTGCCCACGCATGCCATTACAACCCTAAGCGATGTGGAAACCGCCGACTGCAATGCCCGCCGCCACGCGCGCACTTTGATCACGCATAATACAATTCATTCACCACAACCAGCGGGCACGCAGCCGCATTAATTTTCACTCGCCAAAGATCGCCAAGAAAGGCGGAACATTTACACAGTGGAACTTCTCAGCAACACATCCAATATCGCGCTCATTGTGATTGGCTTTGGTCTTCTGATTGCCATTCATGAGTTTGGACATTTTATCGCGGCACGCTGGGCTGGCATTCGTGTTGAATCATTCGCAGTGGGCATGGGTCCAACTGTGCTGGCGTATCGACGCGGTCTTGGCGTTCGCTTTGGCAGCACCGCGCCCGACATAAAAACTCGCTACGGCGCCGATCCAGAAAAAATTCCAACAGCCGAACTGCACGCTGACGGTGTTGGTGAAACTGAATATTCACTGCGACTTCTTCCCATTGGCGGCTTTGTTCGCATGAAGGGTCAAGAGGATATTGACCCAAGCAACACCAGCGACGCCATTGACGGTTATGGCAGTAAACCCGTGTGGAAACGCATGATTGTGGTCAGCGCTGGCGTGATTATGAACATGATCACCGCCGTGATTTTGTTCGTAGTCGCCTTCATGGTTGGCGTGAAATTTGAAGCGCCCATGATTGGCGCGGTGAGCCTGGACAGTCCCGCAGCCACCGCTCGCAATCTTGACGGCGGGACCAACGGTCTTATGCCCGGCGACCAAATTGATTCCATCAATGGCGATCCCATGACTACCTTCGCCGACATTCAAATTGGCGCCGCCATGAGCCACCCTGATAATGAATTAATTTTGCAAGTCACGCGCCCTGGCTCGGCAACTCCATTGCAATTTCAACTTGACCCCATCAAAGACAATAACAGTGGCCTGCGATCATTTGGCGTCACCCCCGCCCGCAGTGGCACTCTTGCTGATCAAGAAGAAATCGCGCCGTTGATTGAAAATTTGTTGATCAAGTCCGGCCTCAGCGCGGCGGGCGTGAAGCCTGGCTCCACGCTCACGGCCATCAATGGCGTGCCCATTGCAAACGCGGAGGCTCTTGATCTTGCGTTTGAACAATCAAATGGAAAACCGGTTTTAACAACGTGGTCGCTAGCTCCAAACTCCACGCCGCTTGTGTCCGCCATCACAACAAATACAACCACCGCGCCACTGTCACCAGAGCCCAATTTTGAAAAATTGTTCTCGCCAGATTCCATTTCCTTGGGCGAATACGACCTTGGCTTGATGGGATTCACGCCACTGGTGCGCATTGATTCCGTGCAAAAAAACAGCCCAAATCAAGGCATTTTGCAAGTTGGCGACATTGTGCTTGCCATCCAAGACCGCAGTGGTCCGCGGCTTGGCGAGTTTCGATCGCTGATTCAAACTTACGCCAATCGTGCCGTGCAATTACAAATTCTTCGCGATGGCAAAACACTTCCCATCAACGCCCGCGTGGATAGGCAAGGCCGCCTTGATGTGTTGGTGGTTCCAGCGTGGAACATGTTGGTCAGCGCGCGTGTGATTGACCGCGTGTTAGAAAACCCGCGTGACCCCAAAGCCACACAAACCGTGGCAACGCCAATCGCGCCACTTGAACTTCGACCGCTCACAAAAATAATTTCCGTCAACGACATCGCGCTCACGGATTGGGCCTCCATGCGTGCCGCGTTGTGGGTTACCACCGCCGACGCATTTGGAAAGAATACCTCCGCCACGCTGAACATTTCATTTCAAAATATTCAAGCAAACTCGCCGGTGAAATCCGCCGTGATCACGCTGGGCGCCGCCGAAATCAACGACATACAAAAACTGGGTTGGTCTAGTCCTCTGTCAAGCGCATTGTTCGAGCCGCAAATGATCACGCGCAGCGCGAATGACAATCCCGTGCTTGCCGCAACAATGGGCTTCACCGAAACAAAAAAACTTGCCGTGCTGACTTGGCTCACGCTTGATCGACTGGCTCGCGGCACGGTGGGTGTGGAGCAACTGCGGGGACCGGTTGGAATTGTGCAAGTGGGAACCCGTGTTGCCGACCGCGGCATGACCTATTTACTGTTCTTTTTAGCCATGATTAGCGTGAATTTAGCGGTGCTGAATTTTCTGCCCCTGCCCATTGTTGACGGCGGATTGTTTCTATTCCTACTGTACGAAGGCTGCTTTCGCCGTCCGCCAAACGTGCGTTTTCAGAACGCGGCCACCTTGGTTGGGCTTGCCTTCCTTGGCAGTTTGTTTGTGGTCACTTTTTACAACGATGTGGTTCGTCTATTCACTGGCGGATAAAGTTCCACACTTTCACAATGGAGCAAAGAATTTAAATGGTCACACTTATCACCGGCGCTGGTTCAGGAATTGGCCGCGCGTGCGCCATCATGTTATCCCAGCGCAAGCACCAACTTGTCTTGGTGGGTCGCACAGAAAATAAACTTGCGGACGCCGCCGATGAAATTCGCGCCATTGGCTCGGGCGATGTCATGATTGCGCGAGCTGATGTTTCAGACCCCGACCAGGTCAAGACCGTCATTGATCAAACCATTGAGCGCTTTGGCCGCATTGACAATCTTGTGAATTGCGCCGGCGTTGCGCCAAGCGCCCCCATTGACAAGACCACGAAAGATGTGTTCACGGAGGTCTTCGCCATCAATACATTTGGTCCTGGCTATCTCATTGCCGCATGTTGGCCGCATTTCCGCGCGCAAAAAGGCGGCTGCATTGTGAATGTTGGAACACTTGGATCCTCCGATCCGTTCCCAGGATTTTTTGTCTACGCCGCCAGCAAGTCCGCGCTTGATTCACTTACCCGCAGCGCCGCCCGCGAAGGCCGCGCCTTGGGCGTGCGCGCTTTCAGTGTGAATTTAGGCTGCGTTGAAACACCCATGCTGCGCTCCAACTTCAATGAAAAAATGGTTCCGCCGCACAAAACCATTTCGCCTGAAAGCGTGGCCGCCACCATTACCGATTGCATTGAAGGCAAACGCGCAAACGACCACGGCAAAATAATTCTTATGCCCAGCCCGTAAGCCATGTGCCGCCGCTTGTATCTCAACATGTAGCCAGCTCACTGTTCAACCCGCCAACACATTCAAGCGGGTATGCGGGTGATCACCGCCGCCGACCCGCGTCGCGGTCCATGTCGCGCTTCATTTCCTTCTCGCGAATCGCCGCACGCTTGTCGGCTTTCTTGCGGCCAACGGCAACACCAACCAACAATTTGGCCACCCCATTCTTGAAATACACCTTCAGTGGCACCAACGAGGAACCTTTGGCCTTCATGGCAAACGCCAACTTTTTAATCTCGCTCTTGTGCGCCAAAAGCCGCCGCGTGCGCAGCGGTTCATGCTGTCTATCCTTGCCCGCGGGTGGATATTCCGCCACATGAACCCCATGCAATTCCAGTTGAGGAGGCGCCGCCCGCGCCATAACCCATCCCTCGGCAAGACTTATCTGACCCTTGCGAATGCTTTTGACCTCCGACCCGCGCAGAACCATGCCGCACTCATAGGTCTCGCCAATCACAAAATCATGGCGCGCCTTACGGTTCTCAATCTCGGGTTCTCGGGTGTCTTTTGTCACGATTTTGGCTCAAATTGACTTATTCACAGGCATTTGAAAGGTACAAAAAAATCTGCCCACACAACGGCTGACAGGCTGAAGCAACTTGCAGAATAGGGTAAGCTCCGCCTTGGGCACTTTCACAACCCGCCTAGCATGCAAATTATCTCCCAAAATCACAGTATTTTCCAATTTACACTTGCCCAACCTGCCTATGTGTGGCATTAATACTCTAGAAGTTTTGGCACTTATTTATGATTGAATTTGTTGCCACTTGTATGTCCCCATTTATGACTCCTATCTAAAGAAAGTTCATGAAAATGATTTCACCAAAATTGTCAATTATTAGTTCAGCGGTTCTTGCCTTGGCATCAGTTGCATTCGCTGCTGGTGGCAACACTGGCTTGGCAACTGGCAACGGGAATGCCGCAAAGCCTGGACTAGGCACCCAAACCACTGGCGGCGTGGCTGACCCGGGCGAAGGCATTCGTGATTCATTTGCGCAAAATTTCCCAACCGGTGGTCTGCATGACATCAAGGGCGTGCTTCGTCGCGTGTACGGAACAACTTTCTCAACTGGAAATTCACCAAGCGAAAGCGCCGACAAGTTCATGCAGAAGTGGTCCATGCTGTGGAAGGTGCCTTACACGCAACTTGAGAAAGTTGGTCCAACAGATGACGGCGAGCACACTTTGCCGCTTGTCGCCGACGATGATGGCGAGAACACCAAATTTACCATCGCATATTTCCGCCAACAAGCCAAAGGCGTTCCAGTGTTCCGCTCCTACGGTTGGGGCCTTGTTCGCAACGAAGATAATTTCCCAATGGTTCTTGGCGGCGGAACACTGCGCGACATTGGCACCATGGAAGCTCGTATGGAAGGCGTGGACATTGATCCATCATCCATCAATCTTGGCGCCATTAGTGGCCAAGCCCTGAGTCAATTCAGCGCTCCACCAGAAATGTCCACGCCGCGCTATGTGATTTGGTCCGGCCTTGACGAAGATGTTCAAACATCCAAACTTGCTGTTGAATTCAAAGTCATCAGCGGCGAAGGAACCGATGACTATCAAAAGGTGTTGTTCGTGGTCGACGCCTCCAACGGCAACATTCTCTATCGAGAAAGTTTGATTTATCACGGCAGCGTGAATGTTCAAGTGAACGAGTATGTCACCTCTGATTTCAAAGCCGACACCTGCGGCGTTGAAACCACCCGCGCCATGCCCTTCGCCAAAGTTGTCATTGGGGCAACAACGCTGTACACCGATGTGAATGGATCTTTGACATACACCTATTCCGGCACTGGTTCTGTCACTGTTGCCCCAACCATGGCGGGCAAATATTTCACCGTGACTCCAGGAAGTGGAACACTCAACACGGTGACCTCACAAACCGTGGCCGATGGTGGAACAGCGACATTCCTGTTTAATCCTGGCGCGGCCAACGCCGCCACCACCACGGCTCAAACGAACTCCTATGAAATGGCCAACAAAACTCGGAACCTGATTTTGACGGCAAGTCCAAGTTACCCAACCATTTCAACCCAAACTGGTTTTGTGATCAAACCCAATCTTTCAGGAACATGCAACGCCTACTACGACGGCAACATTAATTTCTATCTGGCCGGTGGCGGTTGTGCCAACACTGCCTTCGCCGATGTGGTTTGCCACGAGTATGGCCACCATGCTATTGCCAAAGCAGGCAGTGGTCAAAATGAATACGGCGAAGGACAAGCTGACGTGATGGGCCTCTTGATCACTGACGCGGCAATTCTTGGCTACGGTTTCCAAACATGCTCAACAGGTATTCGGACAGCGAACAACACATGCACTTATTCATCGACGGGTTGCTCCAGTTGCGGCAGCGAAATCCATGCGTGTGGACAACTGCTCTCGGGTCCCGTGTGGGACTTGCGTAACTCCTTCCTAGGAACATATCCAAGCGATTACCGCACTCGCCTTGCAAATTTGGCGGTGAATTCCATGCCGCTGCATGCGGGTTCCTCAACCATCCAGAATGACATCACCATTGATTATCTCACGCTGGATGACAACAACGGCAACTTGGGTGACGGTTCACCAAACTATTACGCCATTGCCGCGGCATTTAATGGCCACGGATTAACGGCCCCTGCGTTGAGTCTCTTCACAATTACCGCTCCAAATGGCGTGCCAACAACTGTTCTGCCAGTGGGCGGAACAACCATGAATGTTGTCATTACTCCGGTCAGTGGCGCGGTTGCGGCTGGCAGCCAGAAATTGTTCTACAAGGAAAGCACCGCTTCAACTTGGAGTTCAACTTTATTAACTTCCACAGGTGGCAATAATTATCTTGCCAATTTCCCAGCGTTTAACTGCAACACTTCAGTCCAGTTCTATGTGCAAGCCACTTCAACAAGTGGAACAACAGTTACATTGCCTTCGGGTGGCGCTTCGGTGGCCTATGTGGCCACTGCCGCAATTTCCTCTGCAACTTTAATTGCCGACACCTTTGATGGCTCTTCAACGCTCTTTACTGTTGGTGCGGCAGGCGACAACGCCACTGCGGGCACTTGGGTGCGCAATGCCGTGTTGAGTGGTTGCGGTGCCAACACTGTTTCATACAGTGGAACCAAGGCGTTTGTCACCGCCTATGGATCTTGCGTGGATGTTGACGCCGGCAAGACTTCGTTTATCAGTCCAGTCCTAGATGCCTCATCTGGTGACGCCGTTGAATTGTCATTTGCCATCTATTTAAGTTACAACGGCGCAACTCCAACTGATGATCCGTTAGAAGTATTCGTCAGCAATGACGGCGGCACCACTTGGGTCCTTGGTGCTTCCTACACCACCGCAACTGGCGCCAATACTTGGGTGCTGAAGAAATTGGGTGTGCTCAATATCTTGCCAGTCACCAGCCAAATGCGCGTCAAGTTTGTGGCGCAAGACAACGGCATCGACAATGTTGTTGAAGCCGGCATTGATAGTGTCACCTTCACAAGCGTGAAGTGCACCGATGCTGTCTTTGGCGATTTGAACGGCGATCAGATTACTGACAGCGCGGACGTTGCGTTGTTGTTGCTTGATTACGGTCCATGCAGTGGTTGCCCTGGCGACTTAGACAACAGTGGTGAAATTGACGCGGGAGATACCGCATTGATGCTCCTGAGTTTTAATTGACTTGTTGACAAAATAACAGTTCATTTATGGGCGGTTCCTTACTTAGGAACCGCCCGTTTATTTGGAGCTTTACTTTAATATCAATGTAATTTCGGATTTCGCGTCCAGAAAATTATGCTCAACGGGTTGTTTGAAAGTCCTATATTACTTTATATTTATCGCAAATATTCACCATTTTCGTTGCATCTGATACAGACTGCGTCATAATCTTCATAAGCGAAAGTAAGGCTGTCATTTTGTCACTTAGCTTTGATCCAAATTTAAGAAGAAAGATTCCTAAACCCATGAAGCATTTGTCAAAAAAAACATGTTTGTCTTTGATTGGTTCAACAGGACTTTTGTTCGGTGCCGCCACATTCGCCTTGGCAGGAAATCAATTTGCAACCAACAATGGGGTCAACGCCAACAATCTCAATACTGGAGCTATTGGCAACCAAATTGATCAGGATGGCGAAACAATCCAGGACCGCTTTGCGCGAATGTTTCCAGGCGGCGGCTTGCACACCATCGAAGGTTCATTGCGCCGCGTGTGGGGAACCACTTTCTCCCACGGCGTTTCACCAAGCGACAGCGCTGACAAATTTATGCGCGATTGGTCCGTGTTGTGGAAGGTTCCATACTCGCAACTTGAAAAAGTTGGCCCAACAGAAGACGGCGCGCACACATTGCCGTTGGTGACAAGTGAAGACGGAACATCAAGCGAGTTCACCGTGGCGTATTTCCGACAACAAGCCAAGGGCGTGCCAGTGTTCCGTTCTTACAGCTGGGGCTTGGTGCGCAACGAAGATAATTTTCCAATGGTGCTTGCTGGCGCCACGCTGCGAAATATTGGCACCATGGAAGCGCAACTTGCTGGAAAGAATTTAGACGCATCTTCAATTGATGTTGCTTTGGTTGGAAGCCAAGCCCTTGGTCAATTCACCTCGCCGCCACAAATGAACACGCCGCGCTACGTGGTGTGGGCTGGCCTTGATGAGGACGTTCAAGCCTCCAAGCTTGCGGTTGAATTTATCGCCACAGGTGGCGGGGTCTTTGACCCATCGAATTACCAAAAAATGTTGTTCGTGGTCGATGCCAGCAACGGCAACATTCTCTTTCAAGAGAGCATGATTCACCACAGCACGGTCACGGGCCAAGTGAATGAGTATGTCACCACTGATTTCCGCGCCGACGCGTGCAGCGCCGAGGTGATTCGCGGCATGCCATACGCCAAAGTTCTTGTTGGAAGCGCAACGGTGTATGCCGATATCAATGGTGCGTTTACATACACCAACTCAGGAACCGCTTCACTTGTTGTGGCACCAACCTTGGCTGGAAAGTATTTCAAAGTGGTTGAGCAAAGCAGCACGCTTGGAACGGTTGCCAGCCAAACATTGCCAAATGGCGGCACCGGGACATTCTTGTTCAATCCATCGCCAAATGCTGTGAACACCGCGCAGACTAACACATATGAAATAGCCAATCGAACGCGTGATAAAATTCTGTCCGCCAATGCCACCTATCCAACTATTTCAACGCAAACAAGTTTCACCATCAATACAAACATTAACGATGTGTGCAATGCCTACTACGACGGCAGCAGCATTAATTTCTTCATCGCCGGCAGTGGTTGCAACAACACTGGCTTTGGCGATGTGGTCGCCCATGAATATGGCCATCACGCAGTGCAATGCGCAGGAAGCGGTCAATACCAATATGGTGAAGGCCAAGCCGACATCATTGGAATTCTTATAACCGACAACGCCTCGCTTGGAATTGGTTTCCAAAGTTGCAATAGCGGTATTCGAAGCGCTAACAATACATGCCAATACTCGTCAACTTCATGCTCAAGTTGCGGCAGTGAAATTCATGCATGCGGACAATTGCTTTCTGGTTGCTTCTGGACTTTGCGAAACAGTTACCTTACCACCTACCCAACCGACTATCGAACACGCCTGACACTCTTGGCTGTCAATTCAATGCCGCTTCACGCGGGTTCCAGCACGATTCAAAATGACATCACCCTGGATTACCTCACACTTGATGATGACAACGGAAATCTTGGAGACGGCTCGCCCAACTACGCCGCCATTACCAATGCATTCACTGCCCACGGCTTGTCCGCGCCATCGCTTGCATTATTCACCATATCGCTTCCAGATGGTGGTCCAGCCACTATTGATCCAAGCGGTGGAACCACCATGTACGTGAACATTGTGCCCGTGTCCAGCCAAGTGCTTGCGGGCAGCGAAAAGATGTTTTACCGAGAAGGCACATCTGGCGCATTCGCTCCCATCATGATGACCAATAATGGTGGAAATAGTTACACCGCCACATTCCCTGCTGCTGGTTGCAATACCACGGTGCAGTATTACATTGAGGCAAAGTCCACAGGTGGGACGGCGTTAGTTCTACCAAGCACGGCTCCAACCACCAATTACTCCACCACTTCGGTGCTCTCATCGGTTGTTGATTTACTTGAAACCTTTGATGGAACCACTACCGCATTCACCGTTGGCGCTGCCGACGATACCGCCACCGCTGGCCTATGGGTTCGTTCCAACACTGCGAGTGGGTGTGGCGCAACACCCGCGGCGTATAGCGGTGCCAAAGCCTTCCTTACAGGTAGTGGCAGCTGCAATGATGTCGACAATGGAAAGACTTCATTGTTGTCGCCAACCTTTAGTGCCATTGGTTTTGATGAGGTGTATGTCAAGTTCGCTTTGTACTTGAGCTACAACGGCGCCACCCCCACAAATGATCCAGCAGAAGTCTATTTCTCAAACGATAACGGTACGACGTGGACATTGGTGGGTTCCTATTCAACAGGTCAGGCATGGAATCTGAAGACCTTCAAAGTGAAAGATTTCCTGGCTGTATCCTCGGATATGAAGGTCAAGTTTGTTGCCCAGGACAATACCACGGACAATGTTGTTGAAGTTGCCATTGACTCATTTTCTGTCACCAAAATTTCGTGCTACCCAGCGCTCTTTGGAGATCTAGACGGAAGCGGCTTCCGTGATAGTGGCGACATGGCGATGCTGTTGCTCGACTACGGCCCTTGCTCTGGGTGCCCCAGCGATCTGGATCTTAGCGGTGAAGTTGACGCGGGAGATGCAGCTTTGTTGCTCTTGAATTTCGACTAATCCTGACGAATTTGAACTATGAAATCCACGCGGGCGATGTCCAATAGGGCGTCGCCCGCTTTCTTTGGCGCGGCTTCTGAAAGTATTTTTTTAGCTAAACTCTTCGTCCCGTGAAATCGGGAATTGGCCCTGGTGGCGAAATTGGCAGACGCGCCAGCTTGAGGTGCTGGTGGGAGCAATCCCTTGGAGGTTCGAGTCCTCTCCTGGGCATTTGGTTGGGTTGGGGTTTGAGTTGCAGATACGGAGCGCACATGAGCGACACGGTGATACACGCAATTTCTGTGACCGACGCTTGCGAAGTATCGCTGCGCATCAATGAAACTTTTTTTTCCATTCAAGGCGAAAGCACATTCGCCGGGCGGCCGTGTTTCTTTATTCGCTTGACTGGTTGTCCGTTGCGATGCGCTTGGTGCGACACCAGCTACGCGTTCCGTGAAGGCGCACCGCGGTCGGTGCATTCGCTTGTGCAAGAGGCGGTCGCTTCGCGCTGCGACTTGGTTGAAGTCACCGGCGGCGAGCCGTTGGCGCAAGCGGCGTGCGTTGATCTAGTGCGCGCATTGTGCGACGCGGGTTTGACCACGCTTATTGAAACTTCCGGGGCGCTTGATATTTCGCCGCTCGACTCGCGCTGCATTCGCATTATGGACTTGAAGTGCCCCGCGAGTGGCGAGTGTGGGCGCAACTTGTGGAGCAATCTTGATCACCTGAATCCGCATGATGAAATTAAATTTGTCATCGCTGATCGCGGCGATTATGAGTGGGCCAAAGACATGCTGAACACGCACGCACTCACCACAAAAGTGAATTGCGTCTTGATGAGCGCGGCGTGGGCGCAGGCAAAAAACGCGGATATTGCGGGGTGCGCGGGGCTTGAGCCGCTGAAACTTGCCGAGTGGATTTTGGCCGACGCCCTGCCCGTGCGCATGCAAACGCAATTGCACAAATTGATTTGGCATCCTTCCACGCGCGGGGTTTGAAGTGGTTTGATGTGGAATTCAATTTCACCACGGCGGTGACATTGTTTGAACAAATCAATCGCGGCCGTGATTTAGTAAATCCAACCTTCAATCGTGGCCGTGGCGGGTGGTATCCACTGCAGCGGTTCAGTCAGAAGAATCATGGCGTCAAGCAGGTCGCCTTCCTCATCGTCAATGGCTTCTTGCCCCATGCGATCTGGAATGCGCACATGTTCTTGATCAAGCGTGCGCACCAAACGCTCGCGCAGTTGCCGCGGCGCAAGGCCAGCGCCCTTGTAACCGTGATCGGGCATGCCGGAAAATTTAAGAACGCTTGCGGGGCAACCTTCGCTCACGGTGACTTGGTTTTTGGGATGACCCTCGTGCACGGGCTCAATGCGAATGCCGGCGTCGGCAAGCGGCTTTAGCACTTCGGCGATCAAGGTCCATGTTTGCTTGAAGATGCGCAAGTTCATTGGCGCCATGGGCGTGCGAAAAACTTGGTCGCACACGCGCTTGGGTTCTTGGCGCGACACTTTGCGAATGGCGGTTCGCCACAGCCGCGGGTCTTTGAATGATTCCATCCATGTGACCATGCCGCTCCATGTTGGCGCGACATCAAATTGACGAAGTGATTCCAGGGCAAGACCAAATGGCGCGTCAATGCGGAACATGTGCGGCTGACCGTCCTTGGCGCATTCCAGAATGTGGCGCACCAAACTGTTGCGGTCCATGCGACCCTTGGAGCGAATGGGATCGTGGCGCTTGAGCAAGTCGCGCTCCACCACGCGAATTTTGGCGGAACCACCAGAGGAAGCGCCGGAGAAATCTATGCCGTGCAAGATCATGGGGTGTTTATTTTAATTTTGTCCACACTGCGATTGCGACTTGCCGCATGGGCAACAGCCGCCCATGTTTGGCGCGCTTGATGCGCCGGCGCTTGCGCCCGCCACGCCAAAAACGCTGTGGCGGCGCGTGAACTTTCTATTTTTACCCGCGGGATCTGGCACAGGCTTGTCAGCCTCGGCCATGGGTCGCAGCAACTCAATCACTTGCGTGTCGGTGTCATTGATGTATTCGTAAATAGGCATAAGGTTGCATTCTATGGGGGTTGGCGCTTTGGTTTGGTGATTCGTTTCATAAATGGTTTTGCAACCTGGCGCATGGCGGGCTTGGCGCCGGTTTGCGGCGCGGGCCTTGAAAATGATTTTGTCCCAACTGGTGGTGCGGACTTTGCGAATGGTTTGGCGAATGGCCGCGTAAAATTTTTTGCGGCGGGGTTGGTAAAAGTTTTTGCGGACGGTCGTGCCAATGTATTGGCCGTGGTTAATGCCACTGCCCGCTCCGCAGGCTCATCTTCGCCGCGCTCATCTGGCCTTGTGCGCGCGGTCACGGACTTGAAGGCGGCCTTGCGCAAACTGGAAAATTCAGCAACGGAAAGTTCTCGCCACGCTCCAACGGTCACGCCGCGCAGTTGCAGCGGACCAATCGCGGTCTGCCGTAAGCGCTTCAACGGATACCCAATTCGCAGCATTGTCAGCCTAATTTCAGTGTTTTTTCCATCGCGAATTTCCATCAACAAAGTTGTGCGACCCAATTCGCGGTTCAGTACCGTGACGCGCGAACGCTTCTCGGGATCCATGGACATGCTGCGCTTGCTTGGAAACAACGCCGCCTCAATGGTGGCAACGGCCGCGTCATCAAGTCGACCAGCAACAACCAACTCAAATGTTTTGGACACTTCGTAGCGCGGATGCGTCAAGCGATTGGCGAAATCGCCATCGTTGGTCATCAACACCAACCCACTGGCGTCGATCTCCAAACGCCCCACTGGAAATAATCGTGTTTGCAACGGGTGTTGCACCAAATCAATCACGCGACGGCGGCCATCGGGGTCCACATTGGTGCAGACAATTCCCTTGGGCTTGTACAACATAATGTAGACATGCGGATCGGCCCCGCGAATGACGCGGCCGTCCACTTCAATTTTATCTTTGTCGGCGTTCACCCAAGCTGGTAGCGCGTCAAGAATGATGCCGTTCACGCGCACGCGCGCCTGCGCAACCAATTCCTCGCACTCGCGTCGACTGGCAATGCCCGCTTGCGCCAGCACTTTTTGAATGCGCTCGCCGCGGCGGTCATCGGTGAAGGGATGCGCGGTGCTTGATCGACGTTTCATGGGTCGCCCATGGTAGACACTTGTTTGCCCGTACACTTTGCGCATGAATGAATTCCGCCATACTTTGCCAGAAACCTGGACCCTGCGCCTGGCTCGATTCGGGCGTTTTTTGCGCTTTTGTGTGAAATGGATCGCCAAGGATCGCGCCACGCAAATGGCCAGCGCGTTGGCCTATCGAACCTTGATTGGACTCTTGCCGGTGGTGATTGTGGCCACGCTGATTTTTAAATCGGTTGCGGGACAAAATTTCACGCAGTTGGTGAAAACAGGTTTGGACGCGCTTGGTCTTGAGAAAATTAAAATTGTTCCGCCAGGCTCAACGCAAGAACAAGTCAGCCTGAGTTCGTGGCTCCTTGAAATTATTTCAGACGCCTCCAAACTTGATTTGTCTGCCCTTGGAATTGTTGGCGCCAGCATTCTGTTGTTCAGTTCAATCTGGGTGGTCATTACCATCGAGGAAAGTTTCAACATGATTTGCCGCGCCACGCACGGGCGAAGTTGGGTGCGTCGCTTCATCACCTACTGGTTCGCGCTGACCGCGGGCCCGCTGCTGCTGGGCGCGCTTCCACTTGTTGGCGCCTATGTGACCAAGTCGGCGGACTTGCTGCCAAATTGGGGTTGGTTGTTGTTGGTGGTGCGATCCATGTGGGGATTTTTTGTATTGTGGGTGTTGTTGCTGTTGGTGTACACCGCGGTTCCCAGTTCGCCGCCACGCTTTCGATTTGCGGCAATGGGCGCGCTTTTTAGCTCCATTGGACTTTTGCTGGGCCACCATTTTCTTAGCGTGTATGTCAACAAAACATTGAGCTTGAGTTTAATTTATGGATCGCTTGGCTTGGTTCCCGTGTTCATGTTCTGGCTGTACGCCATGTGGTTGGTTGTGCTTGGAGGCTTGCAAGCGGCGGTGCTGTGGGATGTCTTTGGCAAACGCGGTTGGGAGCAACTCTCACTTGATGAGGGTCCCACCCTCGCCGATCCTGGAGTCGCAGTCGCCATCATGCAGCAAGTGGTGAACAATTATAAAAATGAAACTCCGGCGACATTGGTCAGTGTTTCAAAATCGGTTGGCTTGTCAAGTTCGGTCACGCATGTGTTGATGGAGCGCTTGCTTGAACGCGGCCTTCTTCTGTATGTCTCGGATGGTGGAAAATATATTCCCTCAAAACCAGGCTCAGAAATTTTGCTCGCCGACGCGCTGCGTGTGGGATTTGAATCATGCAGCGCGGGATTGGGCAAGATTGATCCGTCGCTTCAGGAACTTCGGGACGCGCAAGTTCAAGTGCTTGCCAAGCGGACATTGACCTTGCCAGAAATAAAGTGACGGCGATGTGGGCTGTTCCGCTTGCGCCAACAACAATGGCGCATGTGCGAAACCGCTTCTATGAGCCAAATTACAGGCGAAATCGAACCACTTCGGTGTTCAACGCCCCCACCGAATTTTTCATCTGATCGGCTGCCTTGGTGAATTCACCAAGCGATTGAATGGTCACTTGCACATTGTCGGACAAATTCCCCATGGCCTCGCCAATTTGTTTGGCGCCCAAGTTCTGGCTGTTCATGCCTTGGCTGACGGAGCTAAATTGATTCTTCATCACTTCAACACTTTCGATAATGGTGGTCAGCGTTTGGCCAATGGTTTCAACTTGGATCACACTGTTGGTCACCTGCGATGCGAACTTATCCATTTCCATCACGCCCGTTGATACCGCGCTTTGCATGTGCTTGACGGTGTGTTCAATATCCAAAGTGGCAGAGGCGGTCTGATCCGCCAAGCGGCGAATTTCACGCGCCACCACCAGAAAGCCGCGGCCATGTTCGCCGGCTTTCTCTGCTTCAAGGGCCGCGTTCACGCTCAGCAAATTAGTTTGATCCGCGACCTTGGTGATGGTGACCACCACTTGGGAGATGTCCTTGGTCTTGGAATTAATCTGCTCCAACTTTTCAGAAATGGAAGCGCTTTGATCAGCAAGTTGCTGCATGACGGCTTTCATTTCTGCAAGACCGGTTCGACTTGTGGCCGCAAGTCCAGCCGAATTCTTGACCACGCATTCAACTTCGGTCATGGTGTTCACCAACTCGTTGCCAGTCACCGTGATTTGGCGCACCGCCGCGGCAATTTGCGTTGTGGCCGCGCCGAAGTGATGAATAGTGGTCTCTTGTTGTTGGCTTGTGGCGTGCATTTCCACCGCGGTGCCACCAAGCGAATCAGTGGCGTTCTTCACGCCACCCAATACTGAGGCAATCTTGACGACAAAAAGATCTATGAACCCCGCCAAAATACCCACTTCATCCTTGGACTGAATATTCAGCCGCGCGGTCAAGTCGGCGTCGGCCTCCGCCATGGTCCGCATTCTATTGGTGACCGCGGTAAGCGATTGCAATACGCTGCGCAAAATAATTAAGCCAATAATCAGAATGGTCACAAGAACCGCCACGTTGACGGCGATCAAAACAAATTGTCCGCGGGCCACAGTTTCACGCGCCTCGGTTTCATGCATCGCGACCAGCGCCTGGGCGGCCGTGACGGCCTTTAAGATGGAGTCGCGGTGCGCTGTATAAAGTGGGTTCAATTGATCCATTGTGATCGTACTCACCGCCACTTGATCGCCGCGGTCAATCGCAGCCTTCCAATCACCATGGACAATTTGGAAAAAGTTGTCAGCGGAGCGGTATGATTCTTGCAGCAATTCACGCGCCAAAACGCCCTCGTTGCCTGGCGCGTTCAGCGACAATTTTTGCGCCCACGCGGCGTGGCCATCCCTATATTGCTTTTCTAAATTCTGAAGTTCATTGGTGAGTTGCTTCAATGCCTCGGGCGACTTCGCTCCGTTCATTTGACACACCACCAGATATGGCTCGACAATAAATTCCGGTGGCGGAAGAATGTCGCTGATAATGTCCTTGTCGCGCGAGAGTGTTTGGTAAATGGGGCCGTTGACCATGACCGTGTTCATGGTCGAGCTTGCAAGCAGGAACAGCGCCACAAATCCAAGCAACACAACAGAGCCAATCAGGGCAAATCTCCGTCTAAATGTCATCATAGATTCATGCTAGCGAAATACGGATCATTTCGGCAGCTTTGGCTCTGATACTTCAGGAATTGGCTTGGCGTCAGTCGGCATTGTTACCAACACACTTTGGGCGAATGGCGATGCTAAAAATTCTTTTTGCCGTCGCCCCTCGTACCGTACCCAATTTCGTTCAAGCCGAGCAACAGGACCAAAGATTGCTTCGAAGTTTTTCTCGCGATTTTGCGCAAGCGCGTAAGAACCATCGCGAAGAGATTCCAAATACAGTTTGAGTTCCGTGGGCCTCTCTCGCAACAACCAATTCGTTAGCGCATAGGCTTGCGCGTAGAAATACCCTACCGCCTCGTTTGAATCAGTCCCATCGGCGAAACGTTCTTGAGTGAGCATCACTTTTAATGGAATAATACTGTTTTTATCAGCTGCAAGCTTGAAAGAATCCCGGCGCCTCCAATTGTCAACTTGGTATCCAAACTGAATATCAATGCGCTCGGTTTCGAAATTTGTTGCCAACCCTTCGGCAAGCCATAAGGGATAGGAAGCGCCACTGCGCTGAATGTCCGTGTGAAAAAAAAGTTGGTGAGCGGCCTCATGAACCGCCGTGCTCACAAAACTGCTCGCGACAACATCATTAATTCGATCGTGTTCGGCGGCTAATTGCTGTTTGGCCTGGGTCAATTCGGTGTTCGGATGCAAAGCGCGGCCCGCGGATTGCTGGAATTGTTCAGCCTGTTTCAAAGCGCGGTCTTGCTCGTTCAGTTGCTTCTTAACTTTCTTAACATCGGTCGAACTATCCGCTCTATAAAACACAAGTCGATCTGTGAGCGGGCTGTAATACCCGACAGCCCATGACTTACTGACCTTGTCATTCTTGGTGGCAAAGTCGTTGTAATCGCGTTGGTCGCGAAACACAACGGCAACCAACTTGTGACGCAACTGCTTGAGATTCCAGCCAAGTGAGTCGCAAACCTCCATGTACTTCTGAAAAGTTGCTTCAAGCAATGTTCCCACCATGGTGATGTCTTCGGGGGATGTGTCTGACAAAATCACATAGTGCTTGGTCTCGCTTTGACCAAGTCGCGGGACCATTTTTTTTGTCTCTTGCAATACTGTGAAATTCAATGGCGAACTTTGTTTCTTGGACAAAGGGTCGTTCGCCACCGGATTTGTTTGTGCTATTTGTGCCGGGGCGGTGGTTGTTCCCTTGACGGTCTCTTGCGCAGCGCCGCAAGCATCATGCGCGCTCAGCGCAACTACGCAAAAAACCATCGTGTAAATCAGGTTTGTAAAAGTCATGGGTTTCAATTCAATCCAGGTCCGTATACGTATTGCAGTTGTAAGTTCAGTCCTTAAGTTGCCAATTGTTTTTAATGAATACAAATTCAATTGCTCAAGAATACGATAATTGAAAGACTCAACAAAGCCAGAATTAAATGCTTGATTTGCGTGTTGGACACTCCATGCAAATGTTGGATTTCCTTATATATACCGCTCTAAACAAATGTTGAACCATGACTAGTCTGAAATCCCCACCCGCCCTACGATACGAAACCTATGGGCATTGAAACAGCATTACCAAGCGACAGCATTCTGACCACGCAACTTCAACGAGTGGTGAATTGGTCGCGTCGATCAAGCGTGTGGCCGCTTCCATTTGCCACGGCGTGTTGCGGCATTGAACTGATGGCCACCGCATGCAGTCGCTTTGACCTTTCGCGTTTCGGCGCCGAGGTCATGCGCTTCAGTCCGCGCCAAGCGGACTTGCTTATTGTGGCTGGCCGTGTCAGCGTGAAATGCTTGCCTGTGTTGCAACGCATCTACACGCAAATGACTGAACCCAAATGGGTCATTTCCATGGGCGCCTGCGCCAGTACTGGCGGCGTGTTTGACACCTACGCCGTGGTGCAAGGAGTCGATCAATTTATTCCCGTTGATGTGTATGTGCCTGGTTGTCCGCCACGGCCCGAAATGTTGATCGAAGGCATCATGGCCATTCAACGCATCATTGATGAGGACAATATTCCGCGCGATCCAGATGGCAAGCGATTGCCGCTGAACATTGCGCTGGCGCCCAACTATCAACCGCGCGGCATGCCTGTGCCGGTGACTGTTGGCTCCACGTGAATTTGAATTCGCGCGATCATCGTCACGCGTTGAATGTTTTTAACCCCGCCACGCTTTCTTGGCCGCGAAGAAGAATTGTATTTTCATGCTCAGCAGTTGTCATGGCGGCGATTTCATTTGTGTCGTGGCGCGCGTTGCAACCCACGCCGCCAACAGCTTCAAATTCCGCTGATTCCGCAAGTTTTTGCGCCATTCGCGCGTTGGACGCGGCGCGCTTGGTGTTGGGTGAAGACCCGCGGCCCGTGGATAGTGCGGCCAACATTGCGGCGGTGGCGCGCCTGAAGGATTATTTTGCGTCACTGGGGTACGCGCCGCAGGAACAAATTGCCACCGTGAAAATTCCCGGACGCGGCGAAGTCACGCTGCGGAATATTTTTATTCGCAAAGAGGGTCGCCAGCCATTGCCAGCGATTCTTTTGATGTCACACCATGATTCCGTAGCCGTGTCGCCCGGCGGTTCCGACAACGGAATGGGCGTGGCCGTGTGCTTGGACGCGGCGCGCATGCTGTCATTGCAAGATCCGCCAGAGCGGCCCGTGATTATTTTAGTGACCGATGGCGAAGAAGCTGGTTTGTTGGGCGCGAAACTATTCACGCAGAATCATGCGTGGGCCAACGACATTGGAGCTGTCATTAACATTGACAATCGTGGCGGAGATGGACCAGCCCAACTTTTTGAGACGGGTCCGCATGACTTGGCGCTCATCAACGCTATTGCGCCGCGCATCACGCATCCAGTCATGAGTTCGTTTTTTGTTGAGATTTATAGACGCATGCCCAACGGAACGGACCTGAGCGCGTTCTTGGCGCGCGGAAACACTGGAATTAACATCGCGTGCACGGACGCCATTGAGCGCTACCACACCCCCGCCGACACATTTGACGCAGTGAATTTGGCGTCGTTGCAACATGAAGGCGACATGGCCACGCAAGCGTTGAGTGGTTTGTGCGCCATGCCCGCGAATGAGTTTCCTACGGAAAGCGCTGTATTTATAGACGTATTTGGCCGCTTCGTGCTGGCGTGGTCGGCCAGAAGTGGCGTTGTTCTTTCCATTGCCGCGGTGCTTGGCGTTGTTGGATTTGGCGCGCATGTTGCCAGAGCCCAGAGGCAACTGAATGAAACCAGTGGCGACTTGTTCACGCGAGACTATTTCAAGGGCGCGCTGGCGACTGTAGTGGCATTGAGTGCCACCATTGCATTGGTTATGTTCGCGGCATGGATTATGGAGCGCGCCGGTTTGTACGGACGACAATACGCCAGCGCGGTGCTTGAGCAACAAGGTGTTGCAAAAAATGCCAAACCATTAAAAGAGTCCGCTTTGTTTTCCGCCGCCTACTGGCCGCCGCGTGGAATTGCGCTCTATGTCTTCCTTGCGTGCATGTGTGTTCCAATCTCGTGGCTCACTACCAAGTTTTTTCTGCGTGGCAGTTCTCCATGGAAATGCTGGACAGGCGTTTGGAGCGCGATTGGAATTATAAATCTTGCCATCTCCATTGTTACGCCAGGCGCTGGGGCAATTCTTCTTCCAATTGTCATGGGTGCGGGTTGCGCGGCCTGGATCGGCGCGGCCATCTTTGGCATTCACAGCGGTGTCACCGCGTTCTTGGCGATGTGTGTTCCACTCATCATTGCGGCAGCAATTTATGCTCCGCTTGAAATACTTAGTTGGCAAGGTGTGGGGCTTTCCATGCCTATTTTTCGCGGCTTTTTAAGCGGTTTATATGCGGTATTTTTCTTAATGCTCTTCGCCCTGCCGCCCGTCACGGAAAGCACGGACGCCGCCGCTGGGCGTGAAGCGAATACGCCGGAAGCCGCGCCAATTACGCCAGCGAATTGACAAACTTTTCCAGCCGCGCAAAGCCTTCGCGAATGTTCGCCTCCGAGCAAGCGAAACTCACGCGGATATTTGAGCGCGCGCACTCGCCAAAATCTTCGCCCGGCACCACGGCCACAAATGTCTCCTCAAGCAAGGCTTCGGCGAACGCTTGCGCGGAGTCAATCACGCGACCGGCGGTAGTTTGTAAACCCATGCATGCGTGAATTTCTGGGAACGAATAAAAAGCGCCAGTTGATTTGCACACATTCAATCGCTTGATGCCGCTGAGCAACGTGTACACCAACTCCGCCCGCGCCGCGAAAGATTGGCGCATGGTCTCCACGCTGGCGGCGCAATTAGTCAACGCCTCCACCACCGCGGGCATAATGAAACTTGGAATAGAGTTGGTCATCTGCCCTTGCAACTTAATCAGTTCCTTGGCAAGCACGCCATTCTTTCCAGGCGCCGCGAGATATCCAACGCGCCACCCTGTCATGGCGTAGGCCTTGCTCATGCCGTTGATGGTGATTGTGCGCTCCGCCAAGCGCGCGTCGGCGCCCGGACTGACATGCTTCAAACCCGCTTCAATCTCAGGGTAAATGAGCTTTTCATAAATCTCATCGCTGATCACGGTGACGTGTGGGTGCTTGGCCAACACATCAATTAGCGCGGCGAATTCCTTCACCGTGTACACGGTGCCGCATGGATTGCTTGGGCTGTTCAACACAATCGCGCGCGTGCGCGGCGTGATTGCGGACTGCAATTGCGCCGCGGTCATTTTAAAGTTGGTGGCGACACTTGAAGGCACTTCAACACATGCGGCCCCCGCAAGTTCGATCAACGGTTTGTAACTCACCCACGCCGGCGTTGGCAAAATCACCTCATCGCCAGCGCCGGGCTCAATGATCACTCGGAGCGCCATGTAGATCGCGTGCTTGGCGCCCACGGTCAGGGTTATGTCCTCGGCTCGACATGCGATTCCATTTTCATCGCGCAACTTTTTGGCCACAGCCTCGCGAGATGCCTTGTCGCCGGGCGTTGGCGCGTAGCGCGTCATACCTTTGTCAATCGCTTGCTTGGCGACCTCGCGAATATTCGCGGGCGTGTCGAAGTCCGGCTCACCCACTCCAAAACCAATCACTGGTTTACCCGCGGTCTTCAGCGCGGCGGCCTTTGCGGCAACGGCCAAGGTGGCGCTTTCCTTCATGCGGCTGATGTGTGACGAAATTTGCATAAACAGAAAGATACACGCAGCAATTCAACAGCGTTCGCTACACTCACTTCATGAACTTTGACGCACATCAACCAGTCATCGATGAACTTGAGGCGCGGATTTCAGCCATCCGCGACTCTCTTTGACTACCCCAGAAAAATAAGCGAGCGCGCGGAATTGAACCGCCAAATGGGCGAGGGTGATTTTTGGAACGACCAAAAAGCCGCGCAAGTTGTCATTAACGAACTGAAACTTGTGCGCTCACAAATTGAACCGCTGGAGCAAGTGATTGCGGATTTTGAGGACGCCAAAGTTGGCTACGAACTTTCCAAGGAATCTGGCGACAAAGATTTATTGAAAGAAGCAGACGCCGCGCTCTTTCGATTGCAACAACGCATGGGTGTGGTGGAGACGCAAAGTTTGCTTGGTCGCAAGCATGATCATCGCGCGTGTTTTGTGGACATTACCGCTGGCGCTGGTGGCACCGAAGCCGAAGATTGGGCCGGCATGCTGGAGCGAATGTATTTGTATTACTGGAGCGAGATGGGTTGGAAGGCGGAGGAAATGCACCGCATCGCCGGCAACGAGGCTGGTGTGAGCGAAGTTGGCTACCGCATCACAGGTTCATTCGCGTATGGCTACATGAGTTGTGAACGCGGCGCGCATCGATTGGCGCGCGTCAGTCCTTTCAACGCGGAAGGCAAGCGACAAACCAGCTTTGCCACCGTGGATGTCACTCCCGAATTCGAGGACACGGATCTAGAAATTCCCGCAAAAGACCTTGAAATCATTGCGTTTGTGCGCGCCTCTGGTCCCGGCGGGCAGAACGTGAACAAGGTGGCTAGCGCGGTTCGCATCAACCATATTCCAACCGGTCTGCAAGTGGTGGCCAGCACATTCCGCGATCAATCACAAAATAAAAAGCAAGCCATGAATGTCATGCGAGGAAAGTTGGAGCAACTAGAGGAGGAGCGCCGCGCTAGTGAATTGGCCACGGCAACTGGCGGCAAAGTCACGCGCGATTGGGGCAATCAAATTCGTAGCTATGTGTTCTATGACAATCGCGTCAAGGATCATCGCACAGGATTTGAAGTTGGCAATCCGCAAAAAGTTTTGGACGGATACATGTCCGGATTTGTTGTCGCCGAATTACAACGGCGCCGTAGCGAGTCTGAGAAGAAAAAGTAATCGCGCGTTGATGCGCGCGATCCATTCGCATCTTGTAGCGCGTCGAATCCATGAATGTCTTCTAGGAAATCAACACCATGACGGATATATCTAAACCCTTCATTGACTTGGGCCCAAGCGCCTGGCCAAACGCGCAAAGCGCTGCAAAACTAGAGTGGCTCAGCACCAACGCGCTTGGCGGCTACGCGTTTGCCACTGTCAGCGGCGCGCTGCAGCGGCGCTGGCATGGGTTGCTTATTGCGGCCACGGATCCGCCCGCGGGTCGCACCATGTTGGTTTCCAAAGTTGAAATCACCGTCATCACCAAAGGCGCGCGCACAACATTGTCCGCCAACCAATGGACCAGTGGCATGGATGCGCCGGGGCTTGCGTGTCTTTCGCGCGTGTGGCTTGATGGATCAATTGTTGTGCGTGAATGGAACATTGGCGCGTCCATTTTGCAAGAGCGCATTGCCATGGCGCGCGGCCGCAATGCCACAGCGATTACGCTCACGCTCAGCGGCGGCGAATCGATTGATATTGAATTGAAATGCATGGTGAATCATCGGCCGCATGATCAACTTGTGAAACCAAATTCATTCACGCCGCGCATTCAAGCATGTGAGCGCGGGCTTCATGTGCGCATTGACCACGCAAGTGGCGAAGGCAAGGATATTTTTCTGCAAGCCGATGGCGCTAGCGCCGTGGCTGATGGCACGTGGTACGGCGATTATTTTTTGCCGGTTGAGCAAGCGTGCGGCTACGACTGCTTGGACGCGCACTGTTGCGCGGGCATTCTAAAAATATCTTTAAAATCAGGCGAAACACGCGGTTTTACCGCAAGCACACGGGCGGAGCCGGCGGATGAAGGCACGCGCATCATGGTGTCCACCGCGGCGCGCGATCAATCCCTGATCGCATTGGCCAAAACGCAGAACGATGCGTTTCGCGCGCGCCTGGTTCTTGCCGCGGATCAATTCATTGTGGAGCGCCCGCTTGCAAATGGCACGCGCGGTACAAGCATTATCGCAGGATATCCGTGGTTCGCGGATTGGGGACGCGACGCGTTGATTTCATTGCCCGGACTTTGTCTTGAAACTGGCCGCTTCGATGAGGCCGCGTCCATCTTGCGTTCTTTGGCCCACTTTGAAAAAGATGGACTGCTGCCAAATCGTTTTCCGTCGCCTGGCGAGCCGTGGTTAGACAACAGTGTTGACGCGCCTCTGCTTCTGGCAAGCGCCGCGCGGCGCACGGTGAACGCGTCGGGCAACTTCACATTGGCGCGCGATCTATTTCCAACGCTTGTGAATATCTTCAACGCCTTCACCAAAGGCACGCGCCACGGAATTCGCGTTGACCCCGTCGACGGATTGCTTATGGCCACCGATCCAGGCACGCAACTGACTTGGATGGACGCCAAAGTTGGCGCCACCGTGATCACGCCGCGCATGGGAAAACCAGTTGAAATTAACGCTCTTTGGTGCGGATTGCTGGCCACGCTGATCGAATGGGCGCCTCAACAAAAGCACGACGCAAGCGCGTGGAGCGCCGCGCTGGCCAAGGCGCAAAAAAGTTTCGCGCGCTATATCAACGCCAATCAAGATCAACTTGCCGACACGCTTGACAGTCCCCAAGGCGCTGACACATTGCAACGGCCCAACCAACTATTCGCCGTGCAAAAGTTGGTGCAACTTGTTCCCACTCGCGTCGCTCAAAAAATTGTGGCGCGCGTTGAAAAAGATTTGCTCACTCCATATGGACTGCGCACGCTGGGGAAAAAATCTCCCGGCTATGTCGGTCGCTATGGTGGCCGCGTTGAAGTGCGCGACCAGGCGTATCACAATGGCACCGCGTGGCCGTGGCTTATCGCGCCGCTTGGTTGCGCGCTGCGAACACTGGGTAACGCTGCGCGCATGGCTGAAATTCAAAAACCGTTTCAAGAACATCTGCGCCACGGCTGTCTAGGACAAGTCTGCGAGGTCGCCGATGGTGATCAGCCGCACAATGCCGGTGGTTGCGTGGGGCAAGCTTGGAGCGTGGCGGCGCTGCTAGACCAAGGAATTGGCGAAATAAACCATTAAAGCCAAATAGAGATTTGTTTCTCAATTGGAGTACCATTGAAAGATGCGGAAAACTTTGCTCAAGCCAAGAATTTCTGTGAAGCGAGTGGTTGCAGAACCGCTGTCGCTGTTGCAACGAATTGGCGCGGGCGACACCAGCGCCATGGTCGCGTGCATGGAACGGTTTCGCGGACTTATTTGGTCGCTGGTTCGACGCAGTTGCTCCAACGCCGCCGACGCCGAGGATGTTGTCCAAGAAATTTTTACCAGTTTGTGGCGCTCGGCCCATCGCTTTGATCCGACTATCGCCAGCGAAAGCACATTTGTTTCCGTCATTGCGCGCCGCCGCCTGATTGATAGAACTCGCCAACGCATGCGCCGCCCCGCGCCGGGATCAATCATTCAAGATGTGAAATTTGACCGCGATGAATTGCCGCGTTGTCAAATCAAGGAAGCCAGCGCGATAGCACAGGTCGCCATGGAAAAACTTCGCCCCGAGCAACGTCAAGTCCTGCAACTTTCCATTGAATTCGGTTGCAGCCACGAGCAAATTGCGACATCCACTGGCTTGCCACTGGGTACAGTCAAAACCCATGCGCGCCGTGGATTGCAGAAGTTACGCGATGCGTTGATTGAATCGGGCATTGACATTGACCCGATTGAATCTGTCTAAAAGCGTCGCAACCGGCATTGTAAATGCCCCATCAAACAGCGCTCCTGATTTGAATTGTTGTAAAAAATCTTGGGACACATTTTATAATTTTTATTGAGCACAAATGCGCATTTTTTAATGTTTCGGACTACAAATAGCACATGTTCTTAGTCACCATTGTTACCGTGTGCGCGTTCGCCGCCACTTCTTTACAAAGCACAAATTCAAACAGCGCGCCAACGCTATCGCCACCCGCCACCATGTTGCGCTACCCGGACCTTGGCCCAAGCGACATTGTTTTTACATTCGCCAATGACTTGTGGCTTGTCGACAAAAACGGCGGAGTGGCGCGTCCGCTCACAAGCGCGCCTGGTTCCGAGAGCATGCCAAAATTTTCTTGCGATGGAAAAACAATCGCTTTTGTTGGCGGATACGAAGGCAACCGCGACATCTACACATTGCCTGTGGGCGGCGGGCAACCGTATCGCGTCACGCATCAGCCAGGCACGGAAAATCTATGCGAGTGGACGAACGACGGCTCGCTAATTTTTTCCTCGAATGATCTCAGTGGTCTTGCGCGCATGACGCGCTTGTTCCGTGTTCCCGCCGTTGGTGGAATGCCGCAGGCGCTGCCAGTTCCATACGGCGCCAACGGTTCTATTTCCGCAGATGGCGAATGGTTGGCCTACACGCCGCACTCCGTCGACACTCGCACGTGGAATCGCTACCGCGGCGGAATGGCCACGGACATTTGGCTTTTCAACTTGAACAACTCCACAAGTCGGCGCGTTACAACCTGGGAAGGCGTGGATTCATTTCCAATGTGGCATGGGGAGTGGCTGTATTTTCTCAGTGACGAAGGCGAAGGCCACCGCATGAATGTGTGGAAATACAACGTTATTTCCCTAAAAAAAGAGCAAGTTACTTTTTTCACCGATGAGGATGTTCGCTGGCCTGCAATCGGTCCACATTCAGATGGCGCGGGCGAAATGGTGTTTCAAAAAGGCGATCAATTGATGTTGCTGGATTTGTCCAGCGCCAAAGCTCACGCAATCTCTGTCTCGATTCCGGGCAATCGACCAAAGATTGCGCACCGAACCGTTGACGCCTCCAAACAAATTCAATCTTGGAATATTGGGCCAACTGGAAAGCGCGTTGTTGTTGCCGCGCGTGGCGCCATATGGACGCTGCCAACGGAAAATGGATCGCCGCGATTACTGGTGTACAACAGTGGTGTTGCTGAGCGTTCGCCCGCGTGGAGTCCAGACGGCGAAAGCATTGCGTTCTTTGACGATTCCACCGGCGAGTACGAGTTGTATGTCATGCCCGCCAACGGCAAGGGCGAGAAGCGCGCGCTGACAACCGACGGCGGACCATTCAAGGAGTCAATCACGTGGAGTCCGGACTCAAAGAAATTGGCCTACGGCGACAAGACTGGTTCGTTGTGGTTGGTCACGCTTGCCGATGCATCACGCGTGTTGGTGGACCGCGATCCGCGCGCCCGCACTCCCAATCCATCCTTCAGCCATGACAGCGCGTGGATCACATACACGCGCCGCACGCTTGATCGCGACACGCCACAGATTTACATCTACGAAGTCGCGACTGGCAAATCAACAGCCGTCACCTCCGGTATGTTCTCTGACTCAACTCCAACCTTCGATTCCAAAGGTGATTTCCTTGTGTTTGCAAGCGAACGAACTTTCTCCCCCACCTACAGCGCGCTGGATTCCACATGGATTTACACCGACGCGCAGCAACTTTTTCTGGTTCCACTGCGCAAGGATGTGAAGATGCCTTGGGCCGCCGAAAGCGATGAGGAGGAAAAGCAAAGCGAGAAGAAGGACGCCGAGAAAAAAGACGAGGACAAAAAAGAGGAAGCGAAAAAAGACACGGACAAGCCCGCGGATGATGCGGCTAAAAAAGACGAGGACAAAAAAGAAAAAGAGAACAAAGATGACGATCCGTCGCCAAACGATTCAGCTGATCCGCCAGGGCCGCCGCCAGAGCGTGAGCCCCAAGACCCGCCGGCTAAATCCGAAACTGAAACCGCGAAAGTGGCAGACGCCAAGGCGGACGAGAAAAATTCGGCAGACAAAAATGAAACCGACAAAAAACCTGCCCCCGCCGCTCCAATCAAAATTGATTTGGACGGGTTTGAAAATCGCACGGTCGCGCTGCCAATGAAGCCAGGCGGCTACGGCTCACTTGCGTTCAACGACAAGAACCTTCTTATTTTTGCGCGCGCCAAAGAAGGCATAAAAATTCTCGACTTGACCGACAAAGAGAAGAAGGAAAAAAGCGTCACCGATGGTGATGGCTTTGACATATCCGCCGACCGTAAAAAATTGTTGGTGCCCCGCGGAGGTGGCGCCGTGATTGTTGACAGCACAGCCGACGCGAAATCAAAAACCGTGATCACCGATTCCATGCCAATGGACCTTGACCCGCGCGCCGAGTGGAAGCAAATTGTCATTGACGCCAACCGCATCATGCGCGATTGGTTTTATGACCAAGGCATGCATCAAGTGGATTGGAAGGCGCAACGCGAACATGCGCTACAACTGCTGGAAAGCGCCAATTCTCGCGAGGATGTGAATTGGATCATCGCCGAAATGATCAGCGAATTGAATGTTGGCCACGCCTATATGCTGGGTCCTGGCGACATTGAAACGCCCCCCATGTATGCAACCACCGGCATGTTGGGCGTGGACTGGGAGTTGTCTGAAACCACCGATCACAAAAAGATTTATCGCTTTGCCCGCATGGTGCAAGGCGCGCCGTGGGACACCGACGCGCGCAATCCGCTGATCACGGCTGGCGTGAAGCCGGGTGAATATCTTTTTGAAGTCAACGGTCGACCCGTTGACGCCACGCTTGATCCATGGGCCGCGTTCGACGGTCTTGCGGGAAAAACAATCACGCTCACCGTTTCGGAAAAACTAGATCGTGATTCCACTGAACGCATTGTCACCGTGCGAACTCAAGGCAGCGAGTCGTCGCTGCGTTATCGCGAGTGGATTGAGCGCAACCGCGCGTGGGTTGATACGACAAGTGGCGGCCAAGTTGGATACATCTATGTTCCCAACACCGGCGCCGACGGACAAAATGATTTGGTGCGCCAGTTCCAAGGCAATCGCCACAAGGCCGCGCTGATCATTGATGAGCGCTGGAATGGTGGCGGACAAATTCCAAATCGCTTCATTGAAATGATGAACCGCCCCGCCACCAACGCGTGGGCGCGACGCGACGCGAGCGAGCAAATCTGGCCACCTGATTCCCATCAAGGACCAAAGGCCATGCTTATCAACGGCCTTGCCGGCTCTGGTGGCGACATGTTCCCGTGGCTCTTCAAGCAGGAAAAACTTGGCCCCGTCATTGGCACGCGCACCTGGGGCGGACTGATTGGAATCAGCGGAAATCCAAGCTTTATCGATGGCGGTTCCATAAGCACTCCGTCGTTTGGTTTTTACAAACTCGACAGCACTTGGGGCGTTGAAGGCCACGGCGTTGATCCGGATATTGAAGTGATCGATGATCCCGCGCTGATGAAGGGCGGGCTTGCCGGTGGTGGACGCGATCCACAACTTGAAAAAGCCGTCGAGGTCATGCAGCAAGCGCTGAAAGATCATCCATTCAAAATGCCGCCACGACCTGCCGCGCCAAATCGCAGCGGCATGGGAATTCCCGTGACTGATCACTGATCCATTAACAAGTCACCGTTGGCACAGTGAATAATTTTTGCATTGTCACTTGCGCCCACAACGCGCATGCAGTGTGGTGAATCTTTTTCATGCGTGCGAACAATGTAAAGCACTTCGCGTTGTGGTGATTGTTCTGCAAAAAAAACGCTCAATACAAATGTATCGAGCGTCTTTGTGAATGCTTGAAAAATTTAAGCCTTCTTGTACGCGCCACCCAAGCCGCGCCGCCCATTGCCTTGCAAAAGCGGCTTGAAAACTTTTTTGTTCTCATCCTTGCCGCCTTTCACTAGCCACTTAAATGGAACATCGACGATTTTTGAATCTAAATTAGCGGCCTTGCAAATTTCCTCGCGCGTAGACCACTGCGCAGGAACTTTCTTGGCCAACATTTTGTATTGCACCAACAATTCCTTGTTGGTGCTGCGATATCGCGGGGAACCTTTGCTGGTGCCGTCCGGACTTGCTTTGTTGGATCGACGCAAAATGATCTTTGCGGAAAGTCTTAGGTCGTGGAGGGTCTGTAATAATTTCTCAAAATCCCTGCGAACTTCGCGCAGATCTTACAATTCTGAAACCATCGCCTTGAGTTTTTTACTGACTTGAACTGTGTTTTGTGACATACTTGGGTCCTAGGTGTAACCCCCCAGAGGGGTCAAAGTATAGCGAGGCTTATGAAATCTGGCAACACTTTTTGTTTATTTTCAAAAATCAATGGGGCTAAATCACATTCAAAGTTTCGCTATACTTCTCCCTCGCTGCGGGCGTAGCTCAGTGGTAGAGCGTCACGTTGCCAACGTGAATGTCGAGGGTTCGAGCCCCTTCGCCCGCTTTCATTTGACGACAATTTCGGTTTTTCGATCGGCGTTTTTTATTTCCCCGCTGCATAAATGATGTTGCCACAGGGGTTCAGCCAACGCACTTCGCGCAAGCAAGTGAAACGCTCTGCACAAAGGGTGGCACCATTCGCTCAGACAACGTACCCCATGCGAGCATAGCTCGCGTGGTTGCTAAACTCGCTTGTGGTGCCACCATTTCTGCGACGCGGAAATCATAAGGGCTTACTTGGTTGCTTAACTCGCCCATTTTATTTCGCGGCATCAAGTTGCACATTGGTGAAGCGAAATTCGCGCGCGTCAAACAAACCAAGATCGCTTAGTTTCAAAGCTGGAATTGGAAGCAACGCCAGAAAACTGAGCGTCATAAATGGCGCCTTAAATGTGGCACCAACATCGCGCGTCATTTCTTCATACCTCGCGCCAACTTCTTCCGCGGGTTGATCGCTCATCAAGCCTGCGATTGGCAGCGATAGCACATGCGTGCGGTCGCCATCAACAAGAACCAAACCGCCGCGCGCTTGAAACACCGCGTTTGCCGCTTTGGCAAGCGCATGGCGTGTGCCCGCGGCTACAACAACATTGTGACTGTCATGCGCCACGCTGGCGGCAATGGCTTTTTCACCAAGGCTAAGTCCGCGAATAAACGCGACCGCGGGCGGCACATCGGTGTAGCGATTGATCACCGCCAAAAACGCTATATCGCGCGGGTCGCTTGTATCCAACTCAATCACGCCGCCGCGCACGGCAAGAGATTCAATGGCCTCGCTGGTGACCAACTCGCCATCATGGGGAACAATCACGCGCGCTTGCACTTGAGCAGTCGCTTTGGTCGCCACGCAAAAATCATTCGCCGTAAATGTGGCCTTGCGAAATCGATTGGGCGTCTCCACCGCAAGCCTCGTAAATGTTGCTTGACCATTGTCGGCCACCAATTCGCCAGCAATCCATGTTTTCATGGCGCGGAATTTTTGCATGTCATTTACCAAAACCATGTCTGCGCGGTCGCCCACGCGCAACAAACCACTGCCAATCTTGTAATGCTCGATCGGATTCACCGTGGCGCAGCGCAACGCGGCAAACACATTCACGCCGCGCTTCACCGCGCGTGCCACAAGCACATTGATGTGCCCCTTGAGCAACATGTCGGGATGCGCGTCATCCGTGCAAAACATGCATAAATGCGGGTATTCAAGCACAATCGGCCACAGTGCTTCAAAGTTTCGCGCCGCCGAACCCTCACGAATTAAAATCTTCATGCCTAGGCGCGCCTTGGCGCGCGCTTCCTCCAATGTGGCACATTCATGATCCGTTGACATGCCCGCGGCAATATATTTCGCGGCGTCCGCGCCCATGAGCTGCGGCGCATGCCCATCCACTGGCTTGCCAAGCGCCTTGGCCGCCGCGATCTTGGCGAACACTTCCGGATCGCCATGCAACACTCCGGTCCAATTCATCATTTCGCTTAAATAGTGAATGGCGGGACGCTTTAATATGTCCGCAACTTGCAGCGCATCAATGGTGCTGCCAGAAGTTTCAAATGCCGTGGCGGGCACGCATGAGGGACAGCCAAAACAAAATTGAAATGTTCTACGCCGCGCGTCGCGCAACATGAAATCAATTCCAGCCACGCCCAACACATTGGCAATCTCATGCGGATCGCTGACCGTGCCCACAGTGCCGTGCCGTACCGCTACGCGCGCAAACTCGCTTGGCGGCAACATGCTGCTTTCAATATGAACATGGGCGTCAATCAAACCTGGAATTAAAATTCCCGCGTCCACTTCACCCGTGGCTAGACGCAGCGCGACAATGCGCCCATGTTCAATATCAATTTCCTTGGCCTCAATGCGGCCGGCAAATACATCGGCCACCATGTGGCGCAGTGTCATGCGAGACTGCGATATTCTTTGCGCATCGGCGGGCATGTGTTTGAATATAGACCACAACCCGATTCAGAATGATTCCATAAGCCTTCCCAACTGGCTCGACTTTGTGCTTAAAAATCCATTGCCAAACCGTCTTATGTCCAATAATATATCTGTTATTTGACCAATTAAACAATATTTGATTTACAATATCCAATAATATTGTAAATTAAATTTGCACATTCCAAATGTGCCGCCATAGTTATAACACTTCCCTTACTTAACGTTCCCCTTTACGTTCCCTCACTACAAAAATTCGATCAACGGTCTGGAGTACTCTTATGCGCACGTTCCCTTTCGTGGCTGCAGTTGTAAGTTTTATTTCCGCAAGCACATTCGCCAATGTTATTGTGTTTGACAACGCTGAAGTTTTCAACGCGGGTCTACTTGACAGCTCTCTTGAAATCTACGGTCAAACATTTGAATCCTATTCAGGAAGCGCTGCCTTCTTTCTCGGCGGAACCGGTGATTATGCGTGGAAGGCTTCCTCCCCCAACGGCGTCCTTGGTCAAGCTGGCGTTGTTCAAACTTTATCCGCCACCGACACTCTTAAATTTGAATTCTCATCTGGCAATGTCTATGGCGTTGGTGGATTGTTTCATTATGTTGACGCAGTGGGCACATACCAAAGTGGTCTGATGAAGATTAAGTTAAGCGATGGAACAATTTTCATCCGCTCCATTACCTCACAAACCACATTTAGCGGTTTTATTACCACTAACGCAAGTATTTCTTCTTTAGAGCTAAGCCATCTTGGTTCAAATGGGGTCACATTCTCCTGCGCTGAAACACTGACCATTGGCTACGTTCCTGCTCCAGGCGCCGTTGCGCTGCTTGGACTTGCTGGTTTGATCGGCCGTCGTCGTCGAGCCTGATTTCCATTTTGATTCCTTCAACAGCCGTGGCATTTCGCCGCGGCTGTTGTGTTTTTGGGAACCCAAAATCGAATAGATCGTTTGTGCATCATGCTCATTCAAATTTATCGAAGGTAGAATACATGCGCATGCGATTTAACCCTTCACAATGTGCCTGGTTTGGAGTTGCGTTAGCCACACTTGCGTTTGCGCCAGTCACAAAACAAACCATCACTGTAAATCATTTCAGTACAAATTCGCCCAGTGGCGTAAATGTTTTTCTTGCTTACGCTCCCGCCCAAGGCGAAACCAAATCCTTGACTCAACTTTGTTGGGGCGGAGATCGGGGGCTCTTCTCAAGAAAATTCCGCTTGACTTCTCTCACTGCTGTAGATGTCGCGGGCGCCGCTGTCCCTATCCACCCACTGCTTGGCGACGCAAACCTTGCGGCTTGGCGCGAGACGGTTGGTGATGCCACCCAAATTGGTGAAACCATGGCCTTATCCGTGGCGCTTGTCGTGGATACGGAAAGTGCGCTGACTACTATCACCAAATTGGATGGAACACTTGAACTGAAATTAGGTAAGAGTGTGATTCGCATTACGCCAGAATCCAGGCAGAAGATGCAAACCGCGCAAAGTAGCGCGTTGGAATCCAAGGGTTTCAAACTCATCGAAGTGGGCGATCAACCAAGATTGAATCTGCAGTTCTCATATTCAAATGAAAAAAAAGGGATACTTCCAAATATTTTTTTTGTGAATGCCACGGGCAAACCAATTTATTCCAGCAAGCTAAGTTTGGACGGATTAGGCATGGTCAAAATTTCCAGCGCGGATCCAATGCCCCCAGATACTAAAATTCGTGTGGGCACTGGCATGGATAAGAAGAACTTAATCCCGAATGCAATTCAACTTTTACAATCAAAAGAATTGCTTGCGGTCGCCCTCAGCAAGCACGGGCTACGACTGAACGAGTTTTCGAGCAACACCACTACTGTCTTCACGGTGGAACTCAATCGGGCTGCCTCTACAACTCTTTTACCCGAAGTGGAGCTTGATTTCGCCGGCAAACGAATCAAAGGTCAAGGCGTTGCGCCTTCAGCACAGCCAAATCCAGGCACATCCGTTACCACCACTTGGATATTCGATATTCCCGCTGAATATGCTGATAAAAGACCCGATATTTTAGTTCTGCTTCCTGGAGATGAAGGTCCGCGCCCGATCCAGTTTCAATTTCATAATCCATTTGCGCTACAAACAAAGCCGCTGTAAGTCTAAAAAATTAGCCGCTGAATTTATCCGCGTATCGCTGGCAACATTCACCAAGGCTTGAGCGACGCGGCAATTCTTTGTATCAATCCAGCCACGCGTTCTGGGAACGAAAGTTTGCGCTGCATCTCGTTCTGCAATCCGGAGGCGAGTCGGCGCTCATCTGAAATCTGCCGCAACTCTTTGGCAAATTCCGGTCGGCGCTTCAATACGGGCAACACGCTTGACTTTGAAAATCGCAACAGCGCGGCGCCGCTATCGCCCGCCATCACATCCGCCGAACGCGGCTGATTCAGAAGCAAAGCCATTTCGCCAAACCCATGCGGGGCGTGAACTTCGATTGGTTCCTTGCCTTTGCGCAACACGCGCACTGATCCACGAACAATCAAGTACAAGTGATCACTCTCTTCACCTTGACGAACCGCAAACTCGCCCGCCTTCAATTCAACTTCCTGCGCGTCGCGCGCCAATTCGCGCCGTTCGGAACTGTTCATGTGGGACTCATCAAACAACGGACACTTGGCCACAATCTGCTCTATCCGTAAAACATGTTCTTCCCCCGCGGAAATATGCTGCGCGTCGGTCTTCATGTCCACCATGCGAATAGTTCGAAGCGGGAATGGAATCTCAATGTCGCTTTCACGCAAGGCGTACCAAACGCGACTGAGAACGCTGTCCACATTCTCGTCAAGCACGCGCCGGTCGGCCACCCAAAATCGCAATTCATAATTAATGCTTGAGTCCCCGTAGCTTGTTAAAAACACCACGGGAGCAGGCGAATTTAAAACTGCGGAGTCTTGGCGCAACACTTGCAACATGACATCCTTAGCGCGCATGGGCGGCGTGGTATATGAAATGCCAACATTGCGCCGCACACGCAACGCACGTGTGGGGTGATCTAAATTCAGCACTTCTTTGCTGAGCAACTCGCCGTTTGCCACGATCAACATTTGTCCATCAAGCGTGTAAATGCGCGTGGAGCGCAAGCTGGTGTCCCACACCATGCCTTCAAGGCCACCAACACCAATTTGCACCATGTCGCCTTTTTGAAACACACGGTCGGCCTGCAAATCGAACCCTGAGAAAAGATTTGTGAGTGTGCGTTGCAAACCAAGACCCACTACAAACACCAACGCGCCACCAATTCCAATCACCACAGTCTTGATTGAATATTGCCCCGCGAAGTGACCTTGATAAATAATGGAAAGCCCAAGAACCCAGAGGCCAAATCTCAACAACGCTTTTTGCAGGCGTATTAAATCGCTGCCTTTCAGCGTAATAAAAAGATTGCTCAACACCACCAGCGTGAAACTGACCGCCGCCATCAACATTCCCAACTCCTGGACCGTGCGCAAAACCGGAATGCTCAGCGTGCTGATTTTATCCGGGTTGCCAATGTCTACGCTGGGAACATATTCCCACCCTACCTCAATGCCAGCCCAACCAACCACTGCAATGAGCAGTCCGAATCCCAAACCACGGGAATCACCTTTGTTGTTAATAAAAAGTTTTAAGCCAAGCACGGTTGCGTAAATGGCTATCAACCAAATAATGGTCGTGGTAATCGGATGCTGTAAAACGGATTCCATGTTCTCATTCTGACGCATTTTTGGGTTCTTCGCCACCGAGCGATTGAATGCAAATGCGATTATGCTGCGCTCATGCTTCGAACTACATGCATCACCGTCATCAGCTTGCTTGCCGCAATCAGTTGTGCTTCCGCAACGCAACCTTTCGCTGGCGCTCCCGCCGCGCGGCTCACGCCCGCGCCCGCCATCAAGCCCGACATTAATGCCGACATGGACAAATGGCAGACCGTGGTCTACGCCAATCGACGCCCTAGCGCCGACGTGATTTTCTATGGCATTGCAGATTGGCGCGACTCCATTGCACAGGCGAAAGCCGCTGGCGCAAAGCAAGTGAGTTTAATTTTTGTGTTTGATGGTCCAGCGCTTGTTCTTACGCTGAACGACGCGGCGTTTAACCGCGTCATGGGAACAACAACTGGCAATCCTTGGAAAAGTTTGGTGACTGATCTTCAGAAATCCGGCGCCGACACCGAAGTGTGTGGTGGACGCATGAAGGAATTAGGCGTGGGCAACGCCGATCTTTTACCTTCTGTGAAAGTGGACAACGATGGCTGGTTGCGTGTGATGGAATTGCAATCCAAGGGCTACACGCTGTTTCAAACTTGATGTCACCACATTACAAATTCAAGCCTGACAGAATCAAATCGCATTGCTTGCGCACTGCGTCACAAACACAATCAAAAAATTCAGCGGGTTGGTGTCAGCGCTTGTTCTGATCCGCCAACCGAAACAACGCCACGGCCTCGCGCAACGTGCTGATGGAAAGAAGCAACGACTGCGCGGCCTCTGAAAATTCCTTGGTGGCGTCACGCGCGCGCGACGCATTGCTTGACAAAGCATCCATACTTTGGCGAATTTGCTCCGCACCTTGCACTTGGCTTTGCATGCCGGTGGTCACTTCGCCAAATTGTCCGTCAGTGTCGCCCACGCCTTGAATCACACCCGCAAGCCGCTGTCCAATAGTGTTCACTTGTCCAACACCGCGGCGCACTTGATCGGCGAAGCGATCCATTTCCATCACGCCGCCAGAAACGGCTGTCTGCATTTGCTCCACCATGCGTTCAATATCCAGTGTTGCCGACGCGGTCTGATCCGCAAGGCGGCGAATTTCACGCGCGACCACCAAGAACCCCTTGCCACTTTCGCCAGCTTTTTCCGCTTCAATCGCCGCATTCACTGAAAGCAAATTCGTTTGGTCCGCAACTTTGGTAATGGCAACCACAATCGCATTGATGTTGGAAGCCTTCTCATTGATCGCGGACAAGCGGCTAGAAATATCGCCGGTGGCTTTGGCAAGCGCGTCCATGGTCACGCCCATGTCTTGCAAATCATTGCGGCCTTCGCTGGCTAAGCGCGCAGATTTCTTGGCGCTGGATGAAACAGTTTCCATGGTGCGGAACAATTCCGCGCCTGTTGATGAAATTTGACGAATGGCTGCGGCAATTTCACTGGAACTTGCGCCAAATGATTGCGCCACTTCGTCCTGTTGACGGCTGGCCGCGGTCATTTCATTGGCGGTGCCCGTAATGGTGATGGTGGCTTCGCGAACTTTTCCAACCAAACTAGAAAGACGTTGACCCATGACATCCATGGATTCCAAAAGTTGACCAGACTCATCAAGATTGGTTGGATCCGCGTAGCGGCGACTCAAATCACCCTGCGCGACAAACGCGGCGGCGGCGGCGGCGTTTTTAATTTTGCCCGCAAGACGCTTGACCAATCGCATAAGAAGAAGCGCCACAATAATGATGCCGGTGCCCGCTATAAGCGAATTGGTCCACACAAAACTGGTGATCGTGGCTTGAATTGTCCCTGGCGGAACCTCCACCAAGACGGTCCAATTACCCGTTGGAATTTTGGCGACGGCAAATATAGTTGAGCTTTTGCTCATGGGATCATCCATCCACACGGCCTTAGAATCTTTCCCCTCAAGTAGCGGCTGGAAAATTGCTCCCCATGCGGTGGCGGCAACTGGCTTGGTTTTTAAATCTGAAAAGTCGGTCAAAGGCTTACCGCTCTCATCCGATGGAGAAACCGCGCCGATGAATTTTCCGCCGCTTGATAACAAAAACACGTTGTTGCCAGATTCGTTGGCTAAGGTTTGCAGCGCGGCCTGAATGATAGTGAGCGCGCGATCCACACCGGCGGTGCCCGCAAATTTTCCATTCATAACAACAGGCACGGTGCACTCAGTCATCATGGTGCCCTCATAGGTGTAGGGCTCGGTCAAAGTGGCCTCATGGCTTTTGCGGTCGCGCCAATTTCGCAGTGGACCTTGGTACCAGGAATTTTCAAATTCAGCCAAAGGCTTTAGCGCAATCTTGTCGCCTTGGGACGAGTCGCGAAACCAATACGGAATAAATCTACCGTTAATGTCAAGAGCAGCCGCGGGCAAGGACGCGCCCGCATTTTTTGCGCCCGCAACCCCATGAGCGTCGGCGCCATTCGTTGACGCGTTGGCCGCGGCGTTCGCCTTGAGATACATAGAATCTTGTCCATCGGCGTTGGGTTCGTAGCAATAATGCACGCCATAAAACTCCGACGATTGCTCCAGAACTTGGCGGGTGAACGAGATGCTTTCTTCGCGCTTGCCAAAGAACCCATGCTCGGCGGCGCTGGCCAAAATCTGCGCCACATCAATCGCGAAATTATTTTGATCATTGATGTTGACGGCAATGCTTCGAGCAACCACAAGCACTTCCTCTTCACCTAGGCCGCGCAGTAAGGTTGCAATTCTTGTGCCGCCAACCACCGCGCTCAGCCCCGCTAAGGCAATAAATGGCACAATTCCAAAAACAATAAACTGCCCAACAAGGCTACGGTGAAAGCGGATATTCATTTAGTCAGATTAGCGCAGATTGGATTGGATTGGATTGTGGTTCGGAAGCGCGTAGTCAACATGCCAATACATATATGAAACAAATTTCCAGACGGGGCAAAGCGTGTGAGCTCCGTTCATAAAAATTCCAGCTCAAGCACTATTTAATTTGGGTTCAACCGCCGCCTGAGACATACCCTGCAATTCACTGCGAAGCTGGCTGGCGCGTTGGCGCGCTTCTTGCTCACGCTTGCGCGCGCTTTCAACGCGTTCGGTCAACTCATGATCCAATTCCGATTGACGGCGTAGCGCAATAGCCTCTTGATCACCAAGTAATTCATGCTCCACTTGTACCGCGCGTCGTTGTTGCTGAATTTGCGACGCAGCCGATTGCGCCTCCGCAAGGGTCTTGCCAAGACGCTCCAGGGTTTCTGTCGCGGCGGTTCCCTCACGGACAGCCTGCTCGTCAAGGGACATTACTTCAAGTTCCATCTTTAATGTTTTTTCAGCCGCGTCAACCGCGTGGCGTAGTCGTTCACAAGCTTCACTGCGCTCACGCAAACGATTCGCTTGCTCTTGCGCCATGGCTCGCCGACGATCAAGATCGCGCTCCACACGCTCAACTTCTTGTTCAATCCGCGTGGCTTCGGCTTGCGCCAACTGCGCCTCAGCCAAAAGTTTTTCCACGCGCGCCTGCGCTTCGCTTGCTTGGCGCTGTTTTTCATGGCTCAAAGCCGTGGCTTCGCGGGCCTGCGCGGACGCCGTTTCCGCTTGGGCATCCGCCTCGCGAATAGCGTCAATTTCCTTATATAAACGGCCGTTTGCATCTTCAACGGCGTCGCGTTCACGCCGCGCGCTGCGCTCCGCTTCTATGGCGACGGTTCGTTCCCTATCGGCGCATGTACGCGCCTCGATTTCGGCGGATCGATCACGCTCAAGCATGGCAATAGCTTGTCCAAGTTCAGTGCGCGCAATGTTGGCTTCGTCGCCGGCAATTTTTGCCGTGACTAACAATTCATCAGCGCGTCGCATAGCTTCCACAGCAAGTTCGCGTTGCTTTTCTACATTTTCCACAAGCTCGCGCTCTCGCGCCGCAGCCGCGTCGGCGCGCGCGAATGCTTGTTCGGCGGCAAGCCGTTCATTGTCAGCGCGTCTCGCCGCCTCTTCCGCGACAACTCGTTGTTCATTGGCGCGCCGCTGAGCCGCATCGGCCGCCCCACGCTCTTCGTCGGCGCGATTGCGCGCATCCTCCACAGAAATTCTTTCACGCTCCACGCGGTCAAGCATGGTTTGCACCAACGCGCGTTCTTGCAACGCCTGCTCGGTGGCAACACGCACGCCTTCCTCAAAGCGAGTGGCGCGACTTTCAGATTCGCGCGCCACAACCTGCGCTCGCTCAGCGCGTTGTTGCGCTTCCAACACAATGACGCGCGTTGCCTCCGAACGCGCGATGGCTTCTTGCGCTAAATTTTGATCCCGCAACCAGCGGCTTTCGGCTTCTTGCGCCGCCGCTCGATCGGTTTGCGCGGCGGCGCGAATTTCATCCGCGTACGCCTTTGACGCCGCAGCGGAAGCGCGAAACTGATCCGCCTCCTGCATTAAGCGTCTAGCCTCAATGGAAGCAGTTTCCGAGGCATTTTTTAATTCGTTTGCATTTTGATTGGACTGAACCGCTTGCGCTCGAACCTGATCCGCTGCGCCGCGCGCCACAGAAACTTGCTGATGCATTTGCTGGGCTTGGTCAATGCGTTGCTCAAGTTCAAGCAGTGTTCGCTGCGAACCTTGGCGATCCGTCTCTGCCATTTGTATCTCGCTTTGCAACTGCGAAATAGAAGCGGCGTGCGTGGATTTCATGGAATCAAGTCGCTGCGCGCGAGCGGCAAGATTCGCTTGTTGAAGCGCGCTTTGCTGTGCTAGTTTTTGTTCTTGGATAAAGCGCACCTCCGCATCGGCGCGGGCATGAGCCTCCACGCGCGCTTGTTCTAATTCTTGCAGACGCGCCTGCTCCGCCGCAACTTGCTGAGCGCGATCGGAGCGACTTTGTTCGCGCGCGCGCCGCGTACGCGCAAGCTGATCTCTCCATGAGCAAATTTCCGTCTTGAATGTTTGAATCTTTTCATCTGTCGTGTTGTGCGACTTCATGGCGACTATTCGAACTTGCAACAATCGTTCAAACGCGGCATCGTGCACATCACGCCAACTGCGGCGATAGAGATCAAGTTCAATCGCGCTTGTGTCAAATCGCTCCGCCAAAATTTGCAACGCGCCGGCGGCATCATTTTGATTGCGACGCAAAATATCAACCAACTCCGGAGCAGCATCGGTTGGCAAACGCAATCGCGCAACCAACTCGCCAACTTCAAGCACCACAGCGTGCTCGGCGTCCGTCAACGCGCGCCCACCACTCATGCGCTTGGATTCCCAAGCGTCGAGATACCTATCTAAAGTTCGAGTCGTTTTTGCCATAAAGGGATCAACCAAGAATCGTTGAAGATTGATTATGACATAAACCCATTCTTAAGCAAAATATAATTTACAGTTGTCTATATCTCATTCCTAGCCAAGTTTGGGGTCCCCAAATCTAGTTCCGGGGACTTTGACGCCTGACAATGTCTGCTCCATGGCTTTTATGAACCTGAGGCCGTGGCTCACAATCACGGCTTTATGACGAAGAGCCAATGGCTTTCTTTGGACAAAGCCCCAACATTCACTTTGACCTCGGACTTCGTCACATAAGGCCTTCCCAATCTCGAAATAATCCGAAGTATTTGGGAATATTTTAGGTAGCGACAAGGTTTTTAAATAATTTTTGCAAGATCAAACTTTTGCAACATCAAATCTTTCCCCAAACCCTTCTGCCCTCATTTACCTTTGCAACACTCATGTGCTTATGTTGCAGCATTGCATCGGCGCAAAGCAATGTTATGGTTATTAGCCCCGAGGTCTCCAACCAGCTCACCCTACTGACCGCAGAAAAAACGCGGCAGTCGCCGATCTAAACGGCGACAGTGAAGTCAACGGCACCGACATGGGTCTTCTGTTGCCAGACTTTGGTCCGTGCCCGCAGTGAGTTTAAAGTGATTGGAATAAAATTCAGTCCAGCGTTCAAAGCGCTTGGCTGTTTAAATTTCGATGGCACAAACCGCTGACTTCAAAATTTGGGTGCCGCGGTCGCTGGTGTCTTTGGCGGCGCAGTTGGTGCCGCGGTCGCTGGTGTCTTTGGCGGCGCAGTTGGTGCCGCGGTCGCTGGTGTCTTTGGCGGCGCAGGCGCAACCACAGCAGGCTTGCCAAGTTTTGCATCCCCTTGAATTCGTTTCAAAATTGCAGCAGCTTTAGGGCGCTTTATTCGGCTCGCTATGTCCGTTGCTTTGGCAATTTCCACAGCGACTTCTTCTTTGGTTGCAAACTTTCTCAGCACCTCCACCAGTGCTTCGTACGACTCAAGTTGAAACAATGGGTCTTTCACCTTAGCAGCCTCACTGACGCCAGCCCGTGCCAAACGAATTGCTTCCTCGGGTTCCATCTCTAACAGTGCCGATTGTGAAAATGAAATCGATTTTTTCGCAAACCAACCCACCCCTGCGTAATCGAGTCGCTGCGCCCCCAATGCCAACGCCTTTGCCCCAACCTTCTTCGCTTCATCAATTCTTCCAAGCAAGCGCAATGCCCGCATTTCATAGGAATACATCATCAACAAGCACTCGTCACTAATCGCGTCGCCTTTCAACAGCTTGTTCTTGTCGCGCATGCGATTGGCGCTGGCCATGGTTGACTGAATTGTGTCAAGTGAATCTTCCGCATCTCCCATGTCAGCCTGCACAAGCGCCTTCAGTCCCGCGGCTTCCACAAAAAATTCAAGCTCTCCACTTCCCGCATTGGATAATTGAAGGCCGGCTTCAGTGGCTTTCACCATTCGATTGGCGGCAGACAACGCTTTTTTAAAATCCTGTTTATCAAGGCCGATCTCGCACAGCAATCCTTCCCATAAATTGACAAGCGTTTGATTTGTCGCAGACTCGGTTTTTACGGCTCTTTGTTTGACCAATGGCAACGTCTGAACAATTTCCATTTCCGCTTCGTCCAAGCGATCCATGTTTCGCAAATCTTCAGCATGCCACTGCCCCGCCACCAACCATTCGTATTCCAAAGTGTCTATTTTTTTAGGATCCGCCCCTTTGGATTCATTCTTCAACTTCGTACGCATAGC
>SIAM01000056.1 GCA_009691785.1 Phycisphaerales bacterium | reverse complement strand
ACGCGCGGCATGGGTCGCGCGTTTTTATTTTTAATTCATAGTCCATTCATATTTTTATTTTTTTACTGCGCATCGCGCGTTTTTGGCCACGCATGGCAAACACGTCGACCAAGAGCGACTGGCGAGTTGCAAGCCATTCTCAGTTGTCAAGAGCAAAAAGTGGTTATTTTTGCGAGTTTTCCACCATATTTTACGCAAATGTTGCTCAAACAGGGCGAAAACGCTCACTTTTATCCCTGCCAACCCTTGATTCAAAGCGTGTGCCCTGTAATATGTGCCTTGTTCCGCCTATGTTGGTGGACAATCGCAACCTCGTCATTCGGCGGACGCCGAATGACATTTAATCCTGGAAAGGATTTCCACATGTCTAAGACAGCAGTCAAGAAGAAGATTTTCAAAGCCACTCCAGCAACCAAGCGTCGTTCAAAGGGCGAAGTCGTGAAGCAGATTGCTCTCGGCACCGAACTGAAGAACACCAAGGTCAAGGAAGTGTTCGAGGCCCTCACCGCGATCATCGCGGCTGACCTGAGCAAAAAGGGTTGCGGCGAATTTAATTTCATGGGTCTCATGAAGTTGAAGACAGCAAACAAGCCAGCCACAAGCGCTCGCAAGGGTCGCAATCCATTCACGGGCGAAGAAATCATGATCAAGGCCAAGCCAGCGAGCCGCAAGGTTCGCGTTCGTGCACTGCGCACACTGAACGGCATGATCTAAATCTATCCGGCCGTGTGGTGACGCAAGTCACTGCTGGCCTTTCGATTTACACACGACCTCGTCTCACGACGGGGTCGTGTTGTTTTTAGAAATTATCCAATCACATCGCGCAACGAATTGTTGGCGGCGGACAATTTCGCCACGGCGCCGTCGCGGTCCACGTTCAACTTGGCCATGACAATGGCCACGCGCAGTTGCCCACCCGCTTGCGTCAACAATTGCAACGCCTGCTCGCGCGTGACCTCGGGCGCAATGTGCGTCAACATGCGCACCGCGCGGTCGATCAACTTCTCGTTGGTGGCAGCAAGGTCGACCATGATTTGTCCGTAGACTTTTCCAAGCGCCGCGAACGTTGCGGTGGTGATCGCGTTCAGCGCCATCTTGGTGGCGGTGCCAGCCTTCAAGCGCGTGCTGCCTGTGAGCAACTCCGCGCCGGTGTTCAAGACAATCAGTTGGTCACAATCCGGCGGCACATCCCGCGGGGCGCATGTGAGCAACGCAGTGCAAGCGCCGCAAGCCTTGGCCATGGCAATCGCCCCCAAGACATAAGGCGTTGTGCCGCCTGCGGCTACCCCCAGTAGCGTGTCATTGGCGGTCAGATTCAGGGGGTCCAGTTGCTCCTTGGCGCCCAGAGGTTCGTCCTCACGGCCTTCGCTGCTCTTGCGCAGCGAAGCGTCGCCGCCAGCAATCAGGCCAATCACCTGGCTAGGATCGCTGCGGAACGTTGGCGGACATTCGCTGGCGTCTAGCACGCCCAAGCGACCGCTGGTGCCCGCACCTATATAAATAAGTCTGCCGCCTTGACGCATTTTGGGAACCAGCCGCTGCACAAACGCGCCAAGTTCGCCAGCCGCCGCCGCGATAATTTTTGGAACGCTTTCGTGGTCGCGCGCGAGCTGCTTGATGAGTTGCGCGGGAGTGCAGGCGTCAAGCGCCAAACTATCCGGGTGATGATGCTCGGTGTGAATATGACTGCGGTCGGTTGGCATTTTGGCATTCATGGGGTGGCTCCGGCAGGTTGGGTTGATGGCGTTGATGGCGTTGATGGCGTTGATGGCGTTGATGGCGTTGATGGCGTTGATGGCGTTGATGGCGTTGATGGCGTTGATGGCGTTGATGGCGTTGATGGCGTTGATGGCGCTGATGGCGCTGATGGCGTTGATGGCGTTGATGGCGTTGATGGCGTTGATGGCGTTGATGGCGCTGATGGCGTGTTCAATTTATTTTGCGCGGCATTGCGCAACAATCCTAAATGCTCCGCCAAGAACCACCACGCTTTGGCTTTGTATGCGGACGAATGAATGCCGTGATCTGAATCGGGAAAGAGCATCATTTCAAATGGCACTTCCGCGTCCTGCATGGCCTTGGCCATTTGCAATGTGTTTGATGGATGCACATTGTCATCCACCAATCCGTGAATCAAAAGCAAATGCGACTTCAGCGTGGCGGCAAGTTTCACGGCGCTGCCCGCGTCGTAGCCGTCAGGATTTTCTTTTGGCGTGCGCATGTAGCGCTCTGTATAGATAGTGTCGTAGTTGCGCCAATCCGTCACGGGCGCGCCGGCCACGCCCGCGCAAAAAACATCGGGATAGCGCAACACCGCCATGGCGCTCATGGTGCCGCCGTATGAATGTCCCTTCATGGCAACGTGGTTGGCGTCCACATATGGGCGCGTGGCAAGCGCCTTCACGCCAGCCACTTGATCGTCAAGGTCGGGACCGCACAACTTGAGATAGGTGGCTGATTCAAAGACCTTTCCGCGTTGAGGCGTTCCGCGGTTGTCCATCTTTGCAATCAGCATGCCAAGCGCGCGGTCGGCGCTGCCGGCGTCAAAGCGGCCAGTGATGCTGAGAACGCCAGGCCCACCATAGACATCAATCAACAGCGGATATTTCTTTGTGGGGTCAAAGTCTGGCGGAAAAAATAATTCGCCCCACAGCGGCGTCACGCCGTCGGCGGCGGTGAATGTGAACAGCTCAGGCGGGCGCAAATTATTTTTCTCAAAGTCATCGGCGGGCGCGGTGGCAAGGGTGGCAATTTCTTTGGCGCCATTGATCGCGTCAATTTGAAATAGAACGGTGCGCGGCGGCGTGGTGGGAGTCTCGGCCGTGGCGATGAAATACTTTCCATCAGGCGAGCGTTGCAGGCCCGACCAATGACTTGCGCCATCGGTCAGTTGCTGCTCGCCGCTGCCGTCCAGATTCACGCGGTGAATTTGCGCAAAGCGCGCGGTGGCGCCGCTGTTGGCGATGTACCACATTTGACCACCACCTGGAAAGTTCTCGATTGCGGTGGCGGAGTCGTTGGCTGCGGAATTATTTTGAGAGGATTGATTATCTTGATCATCTGGATCATCTTGATCATCACGCGCGTTGGCGTGCGCGCTTGCCGCTTTCGCAGGCTCGTTGATGTACACAATGTCCACCACTGGAAACGCAAGATGCGTCAGTGGTTGCACGAAAGCGCTGTCGGAAAGCTTGCGAAGCTCCAAATTATTAAAGCCACTCCTCTCGCTTGCCCACACAAAGCGGTCGCCGTCGTTTAAAAAACGAAGCAATGGACGGTTCTCTTGCCACGTGTCTTGCGTTTCGTTCACAATCACGCGCGAGGCGCCCGTGGTGGGAGTAGCGGCCATCAAATCCAGCGAATTTTGCCTGCGATTGGTGCGGAAATACAAAAGCTCATCGTGGTCGCTCCAGCGCACACCATATATATATTGTTCGCGATCATCGCCAACATCGACTGTGACCATGCGACCAGTCGCCAGTTCGTACACCATCAACCCCGCGACTGGATTCGGGTCGCCCGCTTTGGGATACCACATCGTTGTATTGATGGTGCGCAACGCGTCCCAGCCTTTAAGCAATTCATACTTGGGCACCTGCGATTCATCGAAGGCGTAGAAGGCTAGAAACTTTCCGTCCTTACTCCACCACATGGCGTCGATTTGATCAAGCTCTTCGCCGTAGACCCAGTCGGCGGTGCCATATTGAATGTTCTCCCCCGCCTTCATTTCCATCACAGGCTTCTGCGTTTTTGTTTCGATGGTTTCTAGATACACGCCGCCGTCGTGGTGGATGGCTTTGAAAGTTCCATCTGGACTTGTGGCTTGCGTGCGTTGCTTGGCGCGGCCAGCCGAGGGATCTTTGGGCCACTTGGATTTGTCCAAAGCGGGCGCGTCGCCTTCTGGCTTGCTTGAAGATGTGATCACGCCCGAAGCAAGTTCAACCGTGTACCAATTGTCGCCGCGATGAAACGTGAGCGTGGACGGCGTCCATGTGAGCTGGCGAATTTTTCCGCCGCGGCCAATTTCTGGCAGAATTGCCGCAAGTTCCTCCACTTTTTCAGCGTTGGGCAAGTCCTTGAATTTGCCGCCGGCGTTGCCCCATGGATTTTTTGCCGCGGCACTTTGCGGTGCGGGCTCCACGGAGGTTTGAATTGGGCCAGTCCAAGCCGCGGCGAGAGTCGCGCGCGCGGAAATTGCAATCGCCAACACGCCAACCGTGGCGGAAGTTGCCGCGAAAGTAAATGACAACGCAACGCGCGCGCCGCCCAACACTTTCGCAAGGTGTGGCGATGTGGCACTCATCATCAACCCACTTTTGCGGCTTTTCGGAATTGCACCATGCGCGCGTCGATTTGCTTGCGATCCAATGTGGCGAGTCGATCAAGACTAAAGGCCTCAATGGTGAAGCTGGCCATGATCGTGCCCCACGACAAACCTTCTTGCACAACTTCAAGATCGCCGCTGCCCTTGACCGCGATGTGCGCCATCATGCCGCCGGCGAAACTGTCGCCCGCGCCGGTTGGATCAATCACGTGCTTGGCGTCGGCGGGAAACGCCGGCAAGACAGCCACGCCGTCGCGGTGCACCAACACCGCGCCGTGCTCGCCTTTTTTCACAACGACAAATTGCGGACCCATATCCAGAATGGCCTTGCCCGCGGTGACGGCGTTGCGATGATCGGTCAATTGCGCGGCCTCTTGATCATTCAGCACCACGCCGTCCACTTGCTGCAAAAGCAGCAGTAATTCAGGGCGCGCAATGTTAATCCACAAATCCATGGTGTCGCACACGACCAACTCGCGGTGTGGAAATTGCGAAAGCAAATCAATTTGCACCGCGGGATGCGTGTTGCCCAGGAAGACAAATTGCGAGTCTTGATATTCCGCGGGAACTTTTGGCGGCGCCTCTTCAAGCACGCCAAGTTCCGTGAAGAGCGTCTCACGCTGATTCATGTTGTCCAAGTAGCGGCCGCCCCAGGCGAATGTCTTGCTAGCGGCGCGCTTCTGCAAACCTTTGGTGCAAATGTTTGGAAATCCGCGCAACACTTTTTCGTGATGCGTGGGCCAATCACCACCCACCACGCCGACAAGGCGAACGGGCGTAAGAAAACTTGCGGCGGCGGCAAAATAACTGCACGATCCACCAAGCACTTTTTCGGCGCTGCCGATTGGCGTGTGAAGCGTGTCAATTCCAATGGTTCCGGTGACAATGAGGGACATAGTGAGGCGAGTGTAGCGAAGGGGCAAATTCTATTGGGCGTTGCGCGTGAGGAAAGTCAGCGCAGAAACTCACTGTCAAGGCAAGCGAATACGCTGCGTCAACGCGCATGATGCGGCCGCGATGACCGAGTATTTTGAGTTGCAAGAACAATAGCTGTAGCCGCGAATCAGCGGTGTTTACTCATCATGCAGTGAAGAAGGCTCGTGCTTGACCAAGCCTTTGGACCAACCCAAACCAATCGCCACGCCAATCAGTGAACCAGCGGCAATGTCCATGGGCATGGGCACGCGAATGGGCGAAAGCGTTGCGTTGACAAACGCAATGTCTGGCGAAATGGTGGTGGCAAATGCAAGCGCAAGTTGCGCCACGCCAATAGCAAGCGCGGGCATGGCGAACAACAATATTGGCTGCGCGCGCGGGGCGATCAAGCGGCCAATCACGGATGTGATGACGCCGGCAATGACGCATGCGCCGATGGCTTGGCCCTTGCTTGCGCCGATCATGGTGAAAATAAGCACGGGAATGGATACCACTCCAGCGAGCAGCGACATGAGCGCGCGCTTGTGAAAAATTTCGCCGGTGAAAGTTCCGTCGCGGTTGTGCGCGGGAACATCAACAAGGGCGCCGCCCACGCGGAAAGCAATCATGGCGGCAATCGCAATGAACACGCTCCACGCGATTGTTTCAACGGCGGCGAGTTTCATGTTGGTGTTTAGAAATACAAAATCGGCAATAGTGCCGGTTTGCATGGCGTACGCGGCGAAGGCGCAGCCCAGCGCGAAGAGCGACACCACCGCGTTGATTGGCTTGGCCAGCGTGAGCGCGATCAGCAGCGCGACAATCATGGCCGCAAGCGCCGCGGCGATGGCGAGCGCGGGTTGCGTTGCCACCAAGAGCGCGGGCGAAGCGGCGCCGCGCGGCGACACGCTGAAGCGCGAGGCGAATACGCCTAAAAGCGCCACGATAATGATGACAATAAAAAGCAACACAGTGCGGCGAACGCTTGATTCGGCAACGGGCGCGGCCAGTTGTGGTGCGGGCGAGTGCGATGCGTCTGTGGCTTGTTGCATTGGGGATTCCATGAAGGACGCATCATGCTCGCAGATGGCCGTGGAGGCAACTCGGTCGCCGTAGAACCCGCTATCTTTTGCGCATGCCACACACGCAACCCATCCAACTGAACGGCGAGCCGCTCACCATAAACATGGTTCACCAAGTGGCGCGCCGTGGTCGCGGAGCAACCATTGGCGCCACTGGCCGCGCCAATCTTTTGCGCGCGCGCGAAGCTGTGAACAAAGTCGCCGCCGGAAACGCCGCCGTGTATGGAATTAACACGGGCTTTGGTTCGCTCGCCCACGTGCGCGTGCCCACGGATCAACTGCGCCAACTGCAACACAATATTGTTCGCTCGCACGCGGCGGGCGTGGGCAAGCCGCTGCCCACCGATGTTGTGCGTGGCATGCTGTTTATTCTTGCCGCAAGTTTGTGCCGCGGCCACAGCGGCGTGCGCGTGGAAGTGGTCGAGCGCATTCTGCACATGCTGACGCACGACATCACGCCAGTCGTTCCAGAAATTGGCAGCGTTGGCGCCAGCGGTGATTTAGCGCCGCTTGCGCACGCCATGCTTTCGCTGCTTGGCGAAGGCGATGTGATTGTTGCGGGAAAAACAATCACCGCCGCCGCCGCGCTGAAAGCCGCCAACTTGCAACCGCTGCAACTTGAAGCCAAAGAAGGACTGGCGCTTCTCAACGGCACGCACCTTATGGCGTCGCGCGCCGCGCTTGCCTTTGAGGAAATCGACTCACTGCGTGGCGCCGCCATCAACGCGGCAGCCATGAGCATGGACGCGTGCTTGGCCAGCCACTCTCCGCTTGACGAACGCATTCACATTGCGCGCAATCAGCCTGGACAAATCACCGTGGCCGCCTCCATGCGCGGACTTCTTGCGGGCTCGCAAATTTCAGATTCGCACAAGGACAATGATCCGCGCGTGCAAGATCCATACGGTCTTCGCTGCTCGCCGCAAGTGATTGGCGCGGCGTTTGATCAACTTGATAGCGCGCGACTTGTTGTGGAGCGCGAGCTTGGCGCCGTGACCGACAATCCGCTTGTTTTTGTCCATGATTCCGGCGCTTTCGACATTGTGAGCGGCGGAAATTTTCACGGCATGCCGCTGGCGCTTGCCATGGATCAAGCCAAGATCGCGCTGTGCCACATTGCGGGCATAAGTGAGCGCCGCACATTCTGGGTGCTGTCTGGCCACGACCAAGTGAACCGCGTGAAGCCGCACCTTGCAACAAGTCCCGGTCTTGAAAGTGGCCTGATGATTACGCAGTACACCGCCGCCGCGTGTTGCAACGAGTTGCAAAGTTTGGCGCACCCCGCAAGTGTTGGAAATATTTCCACCTGCGGCGGCATAGAGGACTACAACTCGTTTGGTCCCACCAGCGCAACGCAACTGGCGCGCTCGGTGGAATTGTGTCGCAGCGTGATCGCCATTGAGTTGTATGTGATGACGCAAGCGCTTGAGGCGCAGCGGCCACTTCGCTCGGGCGCTGGCGTTGAAGCCATGCACGCGTTGGTGCGCTCACGCGTGAAGCCGTTGTCGGGTGATCGCAGTCCCGCGCCAGATCTTGCGGCCATTATTGCCTTGATCGCTTGATGCGACGTCGGACGAGGACGCCATCATTTCATTGATCGCTTGATGCGACAGCGAACGAGACCGTGAGCAAGAATGGTGAATGCCGCTATCTTTGGCGCATGAACGGCGTTGGCGTGAATAAAGAAATGAGCGGCAACAGCGGCAAAAACCGCATAAACACAAGTGCCAGCCCCACCGCCAGCCCCACCGCCAACTCAACCAAAAATATCTGGACCGTCATTGGCGCCTCCAGCGCGGGCACGCTGATTGAGTGGTACGACTTTTATATTTTCGGAAGCTTGGCAACAATCATCGCCAAAAATTTCTTTCCGCAGACCGACCCCACCGCCGCGCTGCTGTTCACGCTAGCCACATTCGCCACAGGATTTGTGGTGCGACCATTTGGCGCGATCGTGTTTGGCCGCATCGGTGATTTGGTTGGTCGCAAATATGCGTTCTTGGTCACGCTGCTGATCATGGGTTTCAGCACCACGCTTATTGGCGCGCTTCCAACCTACGAACAAGTTGGAGTGTTGGCGCCCATTCTGCTTTTGGCGCTGCGGCTGTTGCAGGGTCTTGCTCTTGGCGGCGAGTATGGCGGCGCGGCGACCTATGTGGCCGAGCACGCGCCAACTCATCGACGCGGTTTCTACACATCATTTATTCAGACCACCGCAACGCTTGGATTGTTCGCGTCGCTAGGAGTGATTCTGTTGTGCCGCCTGCAATTTGGCGAGGCGACATTCGCGGCATGGGGTTGGCGCATTCCATTTCTATTGTCGCTGGTGTTGGTGGCGTTCTCCTATTTCGTGCGCAGAAAATTGCACGAGTCGCCCGTGTTTGTGGAATTAAAAAACTCTGGTAAGGCTTCAAAACAGCCTATCCGAGACAGTTTTTGCAACCGCGCAAATTTGCGCCTGGTGTTGATCGCGCTGTTCGCGGCCACCATGGGCCAAGGCGTGGTCTGGTACACGGGGCAGTTCTACGCGCTGTATTACATGCAGACCGTTCTGAAAATTGATTTTGTGCTGGCCAACAAAATCATGGCCGTGGCGTTGCTTATGGCCACGCCATTCTTTGTGGTGTTTGGCGCGCTCAGCGACCGCGTTGGGCGCAAGCCACTCATGATGCTTGGATGTTTTCTGGCGCTTGTAAGTTGGATACCAATTTATAAAGGCATGACTGTGGCGGCCACGCAAGAGGGCGGACCAGACGCGACCACATTAACGCTGCTGATCTTTGCGCAAGTGTTTTTTGTGACGCTGGTGTATGGGCCCATCGCCGCGTTCCTGGTTGAAATGTTTCCCACGCGCATCCGCTACACATCCATGTCGCTTCCCTATCACATTGGCAATGGCGTCTTCGGTGGATTGGTGCCGCTCATCGGCACATGGGCCGTGACAACCTTCGACAACAAACTCGCTGGCTTGTATTACCCAATGGCCATCACCGCAATCACCCTAGTGCTGGGATTGTTCCTGTTGCGCGATCGGCACCGCGAACCGTTGAGCTAACGCGCCTGGCGCGTGGTAATTCCGTGCGCTGTTTTGGGCAAATGCAGCATTTTTAAAAGAAGCCCAAGAAATCCACCACGCTCGTGCGCTAAAGTGCTTGCATGTCCACGCTGAACAAAGCCACCGCCCCCACCCGCACCATTCGCGCGCCGCGCGGCAATCAGCGCGTGTGCAAAAGTTGGGCCGCCGAAGCCGCCATGCGCATGTTGATGAACAACCTAGACGCCGAAGTTGCGGAGCGTCCTCAGGATTTGGTTGTGTACGGAGGCCGCGGTCAAGCCGCGCGCAATTGGGAGTGCTATGACGCCATCATCGCCTCGCTGAAATCACTTGACGTTGATGAAACGTTGCTTGTGCAAAGCGGCAAGCCTGTTGGAATTGTCCGCACGCAAGTGAACGCGCCGCGGGTGTTGATTGCAAATTCAAACTTGGTGCCACACTGGGCCACGCAGGAACATTTTGACGATCTCGCTGGCCGCGGCCTGATGATGTATGGACAAATGACCGCGGGCAGTTGGATTTACATTGGCACGCAAGGCATCTTGCAAGGCACCTATGAAACATACGCCGAGTGCGCGCGCCAACATTTTGGCGGACCAATCAACGGCACATTGAAAGGCACGCTGAATGTCACCGCGGGTTGCGGCGGCATGGGCGGCGCGCAACCGTTGGCGATCACCATGAATGAGGGCACCTGCCTGCTTGCGGATATCTGCATGGAAAGGCTGGAAAAGCGCAAACATGACCGCTACTTGGACGAAATCTTCACGGACCTGGACAAGGCCATTGACCGCGCCATTGAGCTGAAGAAAAACAAGCAGGCTATAAGCGTGGGCGTGCTTGCCAACGCCGTTGATTTGTTGGCGCGCCTGCACACGCGCAAAATTATTCCAGAGACGCTGACCGATCAGACCAGCGCGCACGATCCGCTTGAGGGGTATTACCCGCACGGCATGTCGCGCGTTGAGTCGGACGAACTTCGCAAGCGCGATCCTGTTGAGTATCAGCGCCGCAGTTGCGCCAGCATGAAAGAGCATGTGCGCTTGATGGTTGAGTTTCAAAATGCGGGCAGCAAAGTTTTTGATTATGGCAACAACATTCGCCAGCGCGCCCTTGACGCCGGGCTGACCAACGCCTTCGCGTTTCCTGGTTTTGTGCCGGCGTACATTCGTCCGCAATTCTGCACTGGCCGCGGGCCGTTCCGTTGGGTTGCCCTTTCTGGCGACCCCGCCGACATTCGCGCCACCGATGAAGCCGTGTTGAAATTATTTCCGCATGACAAATCGCTGGCGCGCTGGATTCACATGGCGCAAGAGCGCGTGGCTTTCCAAGGTTTGCCCGCGCGCATTTGTTGGTTGGGTCTGGGCGAGCGCGCCAAGGCCGGCCTTCGCTTTAATGAAATGGTGGCAAATGGCGAGGTAAAAGCCCCGATTGTGATTGGCCGCGACCATCTTGATTGCGGCAGTGTTGCCAGTCCAAATCGCGAGACAGAAGCCATGCTTGATGGCACCGACGCCGTGAGCGATTGGCCGCTGCTGAACTTTGCCGTGAACATTGCAAGCGGCGCCAGTTGGACAAGTTTCCATCACGGCGGCGGAGTTGGAATTGGTTTCAGTCAGCACGCGGGCCAAGTTGTTGTTGCTGATGGCACGCCACTGGCCGCGCAACAACTCGAGCGCGTGCTCACCAACGATCCAATGATGGGCGTGTTCCGCCACGCGGACGCGGGCTATGAACTTGCCAAGGAATGCGCCGTGAAACTTGGCGTGCAAATTCCAATGCAGTAATTCAATTTCGCGCTAGACACTGGCTGCGAAGTGTTTTGATTAATTCAATCTACTTTTTCACAAATACCAAAAACAAATTTGTTCCGCTTCCACCCAGGCTGAACATATCTCCATGACTTAAACACGTGGGTGTCTCAGGATCAATACGCTGCATCTGTGGCTGCAACCAAGTTCCAGTTGAACTTGTTTCATCACTCAACATGACGCTTTCCTTATCACAGTCACTTCCATCAAGTGTTGCGTGCAGTCTGGAAACCTCGCATGGCCCAAGAAGAGATGCGTCATTCACCACGTAGTCCACAACTTCTTCGTGGGGTTCTTCTAACAGGCTTGCGTGTCGACCAAGCCGTATTGGATGACTACTAATCTTGATCACTTCCCCGCAATACGGCCCTACACCAATGACATAGCGCCCCGCAGCAAGACGCCCCAGTGATGCTGATATACGCGCCACTTTTTCGTCTGAGTGAGCCGGATTCAAAAACGATAGG
>SIAM01000055.1 GCA_009691785.1 Phycisphaerales bacterium | reverse complement strand
AATTGACTCGGCGAAAGATCGTTGTCAAAAATCACAACGCCCGCCTTGAGTTGCTTCACCATGAAGCCAAGCTCCTCCACTTTGCCCTTGCCTAAATATGTTGCGCCGCGCGGCTGCTTCATATTTTGCTCCAGTTCCCCCGCCACTTTCACGCCCGCGCTTTCCACCAAAGCCCGCAATTCACCCAGCGGATCGTGGTGGTCGAAATCCGAATCCGGCAAATGAACTTGCACCAAAACCGCTGATTCGCTCAGCACTGAACTGCGATGAAGATCTGTTTCCACAAAACGATTCTAGGATGTAGCGCGTGAACGCACCGCTGACCATTTTGGCGCTTGAAACCAGTTGCGATGAAACCGCAGCGGCCGTGGTGCAACTGCGCGCGGGCAAACTTGTCGCTCTGTCCAACGCGATCATGAATCAGGACCATGTGCACGCCATGTACGGCGGCGTTGTGCCCGAACTTGCCAGCCGCGCGCACTTGGAAAAACTTCTGCCCGCCATTCGCGCCGCAATGGGCGAGGCAAAAATTTCTTTCGCGCAACTTGACGCCGTGGCGGTTGGAATTCGTCCCGGCTTGATCGGCTCGCTGCTTGTTGGCGTGAGCGCGGCCAAAGCGCTGGCGTGGTCGCTTGGAAAACCATTCTTGGGAGTTGACCATGTGCTGGCGCATTTGGTGGCGTGTCATTTTCTTGACACCACGCCGGAATATCCCGCGCTTGGTCTTGTGGCCAGCGGCGGCCACACGCACTTTGTCTTTATGGAATCACCGCTGCGCGCGCGCGTGGTTGCGCGCACGCGTGACGATGCCGCGGGCGAGGCCTTTGACAAGGCCGCTTCTATTTTGCAATTGGGTTGGCCGGGTGGACCGCTGCTGGAAAAACTGGCGCGCGCTGGCAACGCCAATGCGTTTGACTTTCACGCGGGACATTTCGCAGGCAGCGCCGACGTGTCATTTAGCGGCTTAAAGACCGCGTTTTTATATGAAGTGCGCGGCACGCCCAACGCGCCAAATCGTCCAGCGCGCGCCGCGCCGCCAGAACTCACGCCCGCAAGAAAAGCGGATTTGGCCGCGTCATTTCAGCGCGGCGTGGTGCGCGGATTGGAAAAAAGTTTGCGCGCCGCATGGCAAAGCAATCCATGCCTGTCCTTGTGCGCCGGTGGCGGCGTGATCCGCAATGAAAGCGTGCGCGAAATGCTGCAAGCATTCGCCCATACCATGAATGTTCCCTTGTTCCTCTCGCCCAAAGAATTCTGCACCGACAACGCCGTCATGATTGGCGGACTGGCGCTACTGCGGCTAGCCGCGGGCGAACATGACCCGCTGTCACTGGCCGCGGAACCACTTTCACAATTGCGCTTCTCATGACCTATCGACCTCCTTATGTCTCTGACCGATTTCAAATGGTGCCCGCGCCTCATCCAGCCACCATTGATGAAATTGAATTGCTCAAGCAATGCCAAATTGAATGTGGCCGCGTGTCTGGTCCTGGCGGGCAAAATAGAAATCGTCGCGATACCGCGGTATGGATGATCCACACGCCAACTGGCGTTGAGGCGCAGGCCACCGAGCGCCGCAGTCAAACGCAAAATAAACACATGGCCATGAAACGGCTGCGCCGAAGATTGGCCATTCAATTGCGCGTGGCCACAAGCCGCGACAGGCACACGGCAAGTGAATTGTGGCGCGCGCGCCGTCAAGGCGACAAGATGTGCGTGAACCCCGATCATGAGGATTACCCAGGACTTCTGGCCGAAGCGCTTGATGTTGTGGTGGCGCGCCGATTTGATTTGGCGGGCGCGGCGGGAATTCTTGGCATAACCATGAGCCAGTTGAGCCGCTTGATCCACCACGACAAGGCCGCGTTCGCGCGCGTGAATGAAGGCCGCGTTGAGGTTGGCCTGCCGCCTATTCGCAAATAATTGCCCCGGCGCGTTCGCGCGCGTGAATGAAGGCCGCGTTGAAGTCGGCCTGCAGCCTATTCGCAAATAATTGCCCCGGCGCGTTCGCGCGCGTGAATGAAGGCCGCGTTGAAGTCGGCCTGCAGCCTATTCGCAAATAATTGCCCCGGCGCGTTCGCGCGCAATACGAATAAGAGAGAAAATCTGCGCTGAAGATGTTCCGCCAACAATGCTCCGCCAAGAATGCGGCGCTTCAATCGAGCGCGTGAAACAAACGCGCGGCTTGCTAAACTTGGCGCATGGTTTCTTATGCAGACATTCGCGCGTTGGTTCAAGACGCGCGTGAAGACCTCATTCGTCTGCGCCATCAATTGCATCAACATCCAGAGTCGGCCTTTGAGGAAGTCAACACCGCCGCGCTGATTCGCGCGGAACTCACACGCCTTGGCATTGCATTTGAAGCGGGATTCGCCGGCGGAACTGGCACCGTGGCCCACATCGCTGGCGGCACAGCGGGCGCATCCAAAGCTGTCGCCCAAGCCATTGCCCTGCGCGCCGACATTGACGCGCTGCCCATGCCCGATGAATCAACCACCGCATGGCGCAGCAACATTGCGGGCCGCGCGCACACCTGCGGCCATGACGGCCATACCGTGATGGTGCTGGGCGCGGCGCGCGTGCTGGCGCAACTTTCCAAAAAAATTCCGCTGCCAAACCCCGTGACATTTTTATTCCAACCTGCGGAGGAAACCGGCATGGGCGCCGCGCGCATGATTGAAGATGGCGCCCTTGATGGCTCGCGCATTGGTCCCGCCGTGAAGCGCGTGTATGGACTGCACGCGTGGCCATCGCTTGAAGTTGGTTGCGTGGCTTCGCGACCTGGCCCCATGCTTGCAAGCGCGCACGCATTTGAAGTCACCATCAACGGCCGCGGCGGTCACGCGGCGTGGCCGCATCTTGCCGCCGATCCAATCATGGCCGCCGCCGCAATTGTGCAAGCGCTGCAAACAATTGTGTCGCGTGAAATTGATCCGCTTGACGCGGCGGTTGTCACCATCACCGCCATTCACGGCGGCGACGCCTTCAATGTGATTCCACCAACGGTCTCCATGCGCGGCACCACGCGCGCGTTGAAAAATTCCGTGCGCGATCATGTGAATGCTCGCGTCGCAAAAATTTGCGAAAGCGTGGCCGCATCGCTTGGTGTCAGCGCCACAGTGCATTTTCTTCCAGGCACTCCCGCCACCAACAATTGTCCAGAAACATTCGCGCGCTTTGAGCGCGTAGCCAAGACCGCGCTTGGCAATGACAAAGTTCGGCCGCTGCACAACCCCGTCATGGGCGGTGAAGATTTTTCCCATTACGGCCAATTGGCTCCCGCCTGCTTTTTTGCGCTGGGTCAAAAGCGCGCCAACGAACAATTTCCGCCATTGCATCACCCCGCATTTGATTTCAACGATGACTCCATAACCACGGGCGTGGAAATGTTCTGCCATTTGGCGCTGGATACCGCATAAATCGCTCATGGATATGGGGCATCCGCAACCGCATCATCTATATATGGGGCAATGCCGCCTCAGCGCCACGCGTTGGGAACAAAATTCGTAACAAAATCGGCATTCAAATATGCAGCCAATGCCCGCAAAATAATCGCTCAAGCCATTGAAGCTCTTGCCAACTTCGGTTACAGTATTCGGCTCACTTTCGCACACCGTTGGAACTACGCCGCGAACAATTTGATCTGGCTGATCAAATTCGCTTCTTGTTGAAGCACGCCGCGTAGGAGGTAGCACTCAATGGCCAAGAAAATCACCAAAGTTTTTAAGATCATGGCGCCTGGCGGCAAAGCAACGCCAGCTCCACCACTCGGTCCAGTGCTTGGCGCCAACGGCGTCAACCCCGGACAATTCATCAGCAAATTCAATGACATGACTCGCGAGCTCAACGGCCGCGTGGTCGGTTGCATTGTCACCGTGTACGGCGACCGAACATTTGATCTTGAAATCAAATCAAGTCCCGTGAGCGTGATGATTCAAGCCGCGCTGAAAATTGAAAAAGGGTCTGGCACTCCAAACACCGTCAAGGTGGGCAAGATGACCAAGGCGCAAGTGCGCAAGATTGCCGAGGAAAAATTGAAGGACTTGAACACACGCAATATCGAAGCCGCCATGCGAGTGGTTGCAGGCACGGCCCGCAGCATGGGCGTGACGGTGGAAGGATAAAATCATGGCAATCGCAACACCAAAAGTAAAATTACACGGCGGCAAGCGCATGCGCGCAAGCCTTGAAACACGTCCAAAGACCGCGGTTTCCCCTGAGGAAGCCATTTCCGTATTGCGCAAGTTCAAGGCCCCGAAGTTTGACCAAACGGTCAACGTGGTCGTGAATCTTGGCATCGATCCCAAGGCCGCAGATCAAGCGCTTCGCGGTTCCATGAGCATGCCTCACGGAATTGGCCGCACTTCGCGCGTGATTTGTTTCTGCGGTTCAGACAAAGTTGCTAGCGCCAAGGCCGCCGGCGCGGTCGAAGCTGGCTCCGATGACTTGGTTGCCAAGATCGAGCAAGGCTGGATGGACTTTGATGTCGCGGTGGCAAGCCCCGACATGATGAGAATTGTTTCCAAGCTTGGAAAAGTTCTTGGTCCAAAGGGTCTCATGCCAAGCCCGAAGGCTGGAACAGTTGCGGCGGATGTCGCGGCGGCTGTGAAGGAATACGGAGCAGGCAAGCAGGAATATCGCAACGATGACAGCGGCAATGTGCAATGCGTCATTGGCAAGATGAGTTTCAAGGACGATCAACTGGTCGACAACTTGAAGCACTTCATCGCCATCATTCACAAGGTCAAGCCCTCCAGCGTGAAGGGTTTGTATCTGAAGAAGTGCGTGGTCGCGGGAAGCATGAGCCCAAGCGTGCTTGTGAGCGCGTAAAATAAAGAAAGAACACTCCAATGAGCAAAACCATCAAAGAATTGATTGTGAAGGAATATAAGAATCGCTTCCACGGAGCCACCGGCGCCGTGTTGGTTGAGATTCGCGGCATGGACGCAAGCATGAACAACAACATGCGAACCACCCTGCTGGAGAAGCACATTCGTGTCAGCGTTGTAAAGAACACCCTGGCGCGCAAGGCGTTTCAAGGCACCAAGCTTGAAGGCTTGGCCAAATATCTTGTGGGTCCAACCGCTGTGTTGACTGGCGCCGAAAGCGCCGTTGACATTGCGCGCGAAATTGTCGCGTGGGCCAAGGACAATGAAAGCCTGCAGTTCAAGGGCGCGTGCATTGACGGCGAAATCTTCGAAGGCAAGGTTGGCGTGGAACGATTGAGCAAGTTCCCAACCCGCGTCGAAGCATTGTCCACCGTGGTCACGTTGTACTTGAGCCCAGCGCGCAAAGTTGTTGGCGCGATGGTTGGTCCAGGACGCAAGGCAGTTGGTCTTGTGAAAGAAATTCAACGCAAACTTGAAGCGGGCGAAACCATCGCCGCCAAAGTTTGATGTGTTTGAGTGATTGCATGTTTAAGTTTTGAGTGTTGTGAAACGTTACTTTAACCCAGTCTTTTTGCCGATTTCTGTCAGGCCCTCTCGGGTCAAACGCCGGATGTTCCGGCGCCTCACAGGAAAGGCGTATAGGAGTTTGAGACATGTCTGATACGAAAACGTTTGAAGCTAAGGTCACCAAAATCGGAGACGAAATCGCATCCCTCACCTTGAAGGAAGCGGTCGATCTTGCCGAGTACATGAAAGACAAGTACGGCATCGAAGCTGCTGCTGGTGGAGGCATGATGATGGCCGCCGCTCCAGCCGCGGGCGCCGCTGCTGCCGTTGAGCAAAGTGAGTTCGATGTGATTCTTGACAACAGTGGCGCCAACAAGATCCAAGTGATCAAAGTTGTGCGTGAAGCCACTGGTCTTGGCTTGAAGGAAGCCAAGGACATGGTCGACGCGGCACCGAAGGCGATCAAGGAAAAGATCACCAAGGAAGAAGCGGACAAGCTCAAGAGTTTGCTCGAAGCCGCTGGCGGCAAAGTGGTCATCAAGTAATCGAAATCAGAAGATTTCGAAGATTTATTTGGTTAAAAAAGCCCGTTCCCCACAAGGGAGCGGGTTTTTATTTTGCCAGAGAGTTTTTCACAAATTTGCAAGAAAAAAGGCTTTGTTTGCCTTCATTGGCAAAAAAATTGATCCGTCAAGGTCCATATAACTTTTGCAATATTTAAAATTTTTCAAGTTCTCACACCATTCACATATTGAGTTTTGGCTTGGCTATTGCTAGCCTTCGGGGCTCGGCGGTGCACGCTACGCAAAGATCCAAAGCTGAATCAATTTCTGTTTGAGAACAGTTTCGAAGTGTCCTCGGCTGGCGGGAACACGGCTCTAGTTAGTGTTGCAAAGAATCAAGGACGACGCATTCTATGCCCATTCAGACCATCCGCGACTTCTCAAAACGCGGCGATGCAACTTCCGTCCCAAACCTCACACAAGTTCAACGAGACGCCTACGAGCGTTTCCTTCAAAAAGAAAAAGCTCCCAACGAACGCGACACCACAATTGGTATCGAATCTTTGTTGCGTGAAGTTTTTCCAATTGAAAGTTACGACAGCACGGTGAAGTTGGAATATCTCGAGTACCAACTCGAGCAACCACGCTACACACCTGACGAGTGCCGTGAACTTCGTTTGACCTACGGCCTTCCCTTCCGCGTGAAGGTGCGTCTGTCGCGCAATGGAACGCAGACCATCAGCGAAGAAAATATTTATCTTGGCGAAATTCCAGTCATGATGGGCGGCGGCGAGTTCATTGTCAACGGTTCCGAGCGCGTCATTGTGAGTCAGTTGCACCGCAGTCCTGGCGTTGATTTCTCCATCGCCAGCCGCGTTGGTGATCGACCGCTGCACAGCGCGCGCATTAGTCCAGAGCGTGGAAGTTGGATCGAGCTTGAAGTGACCAAGAAAGATGTGCTTGCAATGCGCATCGATCAAAGCACCAAGATCGCCGCCACCACATTCCTGCGCGCTCTTGATGAGCGTTTTTCCAGCACGGAATCGCTGCTGAAGTTGTTCTACGAAATTGAAGATGTGAAGATTGAGAAGCTCAAGCCAGAGCACCACTCCGCGGAATTGATTGTCGACAGCGACACCGGCGAAGTGATTTGCAATCCTGGCCAGCAACTTGGCACCAAGGGTCTTGAAGTCATCATGCAATCCAGTCTCAAGACTGTGCGCGTGATCACCAATCCAGTTGACTCGCTCATTCTCAACACCATCGCGGAAGAGAAGCTTGACTTCCTCGCCGAGGTCACCGAGTACGACGCCGCCAACTTGAAGATTTACGGACGTCTGCGACCAGGCAATCCACCGCAAGTGGACAAGGCGCGCGCGCTGTTCAAGGAAAAATTCTTCGACGACAACCGCTACCGACTGGGCCGTGTTGGTCGTTTCCGAATCAACCGCAAGTTCGAGATCTACAAGGATCGCGACAAGGCCGAAGGTCGCAATTGGAAATGGACCGAGGCCGATTCCAAAACACAAAGTCTGCGCGCCGAAGATTTCTTGGCCGTGGTGCAATACATCTTGGATCTGCGCTCACGTAATCCGCGCGCGCATCCCGATGACATCGATCATCTTGGCAATCGCCGTTTGCGAACGCTGGATGAGTTGGCCGTTGAGGAAATCCGCAAGGGCTTCCTGAAGTTGCGCCGCACCGTGCAAGAGCGCATGAGCGTGAAGGATCCAAGCGAGCTCGGCAAGATCGCCGATCTTGTGAACTCCAAGAGCATCTCAAGCGCCATTGAATTCTTCTTTGGTCGCAGCGAACTCAGCCAGGTGGTGGATCAAACCAATCCGCTTTCCATGCTGGTGCATGAACGACGTCTCTCGGCCCTTGGGCCTGGAGGTCTTAACCGAAAGCGCGCCACATTCGAAGTGCGCGACGTGCATATTTCCCATTACGGCCGTATTTGCCCAATTGAAACGCCCGAAGGCGCCAACATTGGTCTGATCGCCAGCTTGGGTATTTACAGCGAGGTCGACGCCTACGGTTTCTTGCTCACGCCGTATCGCGAAGTGAAAGATGGCAAGGCCACTGGAAAGATTCGCAAGCTTCGCGCCGATGAGGAACTTCGCAAGGTGCTCGCGCCAAGCGACAGTCTTGATCGTGAAGGTCGACTGAGCGGCGACAATGTTGTCGCCAGGCGCGACGGTGATCTCACCCCTGTTCCTTCGGAAGATGTTGAGTTTGTCGACATCTCACCAAAGCAAATCGTGGGTGTCAGCGCCAGTCTGATTCCGTTCCTTGAGCATGACGACGCCAATCGCGCGTTGATGGGTTCCAACATGCAGCGTCAAGCTGTGCCATTGATCCGCGTCGACCCGCCAGTTGTGGCCACCGGCATGGAGAAGTCTGTGGGCATGAACAGCGGCATGATTGTGCGCGCGCGCCGTGGCGGCGTGGTGACACAAGTCGACGCTCAGCGCATCATTATTGACAACGCCGATGAATACACATTGCGCAAGTTCGTTGGTTTAAACGAGCGCACGTGCCAAAATCAAAAGCCTCTGGTCAAGATGAATCAGAAGATCAAGGCCGGCGAAATTCTGGCCGACGGAGCCAGCACGTCCAACGGTGAACTTTCCATTGGTCGCAATGTTCTTGTGGCGTTCAACACCTTCGACGGCTACAACTTTGAAGACGCCATTGTGATCAGCGAGCGTCTTGTGAAAGACGACGCCTTCACCAGCATTCACATTGAGAATTTCGATGTTGAACTGCGTGAGACCAAGTTGGGACGCGAGGAATTCACGCGCGACATTCCGAATGTGTCCGAGCGTCTTCTGCGCAATCTTGACGAAAAGGGCGTGATTTGCATTGGTTCCAAGGTTGGTCCGGGCGACATTCTGGTCGGCAAGGTCAGTCCAAAGAGCAAGAGCGAACTTTCGCCTGAAGAAAAGTTGCTGCACGCCATCTTCGGCCGCGCCGGCGAAGACGTGAAGAACGATTCGCTTGAAGTTCCAGCTGGAACCGAAGGCATTGTCATTGGCGCGCGTCGATTCAGTCGCCGCATGCATCTCAATGATGAGCAAAAGAAGCAACTCAAGAAGGACATGGAAGCCTTCGAGACAGAACTTGATCAAAAGCGCATCGACCTGTTCCGCCAGATGACGCGCGAAATTGTTCGCATCACTGGAACTGAAATGGTCGATCCAAGCACGCGCCAGAAGGTTGGCGCCAGCGACATCGCTGAAGTCATCTTGGAACAGATCGATGGTTTCTCCACCAAGTGGATCAAAGCTTCCGCCGACGCGAAAGCGGAAGCGGAAACCGTGCACGGCCAATTCTGGCCGCGCATCACTGCTCTGCGCGAAGAGAAGGAACGCAAACTTGGTCACATGAAGCGTGGCGATGAATTGCCAAGCGGCGTGCTTGAAATGGTCAAGGTGTATCTGGCCACCAAGCGTCAACTTTCAGTCGGCGACAAAATGGCTGGCCGTCACGGAAACAAGGGCGTTATCGCTCGAATCGTGCCGGAAGAAGACATGCCGTTCATGAACGACGGAACTCCAGTGGAAGTGTTGTTGAATCCGCTCGGCGTGCCAAGCCGCATGAACGTGGGCCAGATTCTTGAGACCCATCTTGGATGGGCCGCCAAGGTTCTTGGTTTCCAAGCGTTGACTCCAGTGTTTGACGGCGCCACGGAAACCGAAATTCTTGACGCCATGAAGAGCGCCAATGACCATGTCCGCAGCCGCGTTTCGAATTTCGAAACAACGGGCAAGGATCCTGGACACGCGCGCGAATTGCTTGCCCAAATTCCATTCGGCGGCAAGGTGCAGTTGTACGACGGTCGCTCTGGCGAACCGTTCCATCAACGCACCACTGTTGGCTACATGTACTTGCTCAAGCTGCATCACTTGGTGGACGACAAGATTCACGCCCGAAGCACGGGTCCATACAGCCTCATCACCCAGCAACCACTTGGCGGCAAAGCCCGCACCGGTGGTCAGCGATTCGGTGAAATGGAAGTGTGGGCGCTTGAGGCCTACGGCGCGGCGTTCATGTTGCAGGAACTTCTCACCGTCAAGAGTGACGATGTGGAGGGCCGCACCAAGATCTACGACTCCATGGTCAAGGGAACAAACACGCTCGACGCCGGCATGCCGGTTGTGTTCGACGTGCTCTGCCATGAAATCAAGGGACTTGGAATGAACATCCAGCTTGAGAAGAAGACCACTGACATTGATTCGCTGCTTTAAAAAGTAATTGATGTGTTCCGTCGCGGCGCGGCGGCGGAACAATAAAACAGATTGCTCGCGCCTGTCTTGATCACGCACCCTAAAGAACTGGAATTGAATCCATGACCATTGCCAACGACAGCATTTATGACCGTGTGAATGATTACGGCGCCGTACGCATCAGTCTTGCCAGCCCCAACGACATTCGTTCGTGGAGCTTTGGTGAAGTCAAGAAACCAGAGACCATCAATTACCGCACCTACCGCCCCGAGCGCGACGGTTTGTTCTGTGAGCGCATCTTCGGGCCAGAGCGCGATTATGAATGCGCATGCGGCAAGTACAAGGGCACCAAGTACAAGGGAATTATTTGCGATCGTTGCGGCGTCAAGGTCACGCACAGCCGCGTTCGTCGCAAGCGCATGGGCCACATTAATTTGGCCGCGCCAGTTGTTCACATTTGGTTCTTCAAGGCCATGCCAAGCCGTCTTGGCAATCTCCTTGAAATGAAGACCAGCGATCTTGAGAAGGTTGTGTACTTCCAGGATTATGTCATCACCGATCCAGGCTCCACCGATCTTGAATTCAAGCAGGTGCTGACGGAAGATGAGTGCCGCAGCGAGCAAGACAAGCACGGCTCCAGCAGTTTCTCCGCCATGATGGGCGCCGACGCCGTTCGTGAATTGCTTTCCGATGGCAAGTTGGACTTGGATGAACTCAGCATTGAACTTCGCAAGAAGCTTGATGAAACCAAGAGCAAGCAACGCCAAAAAGATTTGTCCAAGCGCTTGAAGCTTGTGGAGCAAATCCGCGGCAGCCAGAATGATCCACAGTGGATGGTGCTTGATGTTGTTCCAGTGATTCCACCGGACCTTCGTCCATTGGTGATGTTGGAAAGCGGCAATTTCGCAACCAGCGATTTGAACGATCTCTATCGCCGCATCATCAACCGCAATAATCGTTTGAAGAAGTTGATGGATCTCAACGCGCCAGAAGTCATTGTGCGCAATGAAAAGCGCATGTTGCAGCAGGCGGTTGATGCGTTGTTCGACAACGGTCGTTGCCGTCGCCCTGTTCTTGGCTCAAGCAATCGTCCACTCAAATCGCTCACCGACATGATCAAGGGCAAGCAAGGCCGCTTCCGCGAGAATTTGCTGGGCAAGCGCGTTGATTATTCGGCGCGTTCCGTCATCGTTGTTGGTCCAGAACTGAAACTGCATCAATGCGGTTTGCCAAAGAAGATCGCGTTGGAATTGTTCCAGCCGTTCATCATCCGCAAACTCAAGGAACGTGGACTTGCCGACACCATCAAGAGCGCCAAGCGCATGCTTGATCGGCGCGACCCAGAAGTGTGGGACGTTCTTGAAGAGGTCATCAAGAATCATCCGGTGCTTTTAAATCGCGCGCCAACTCTCCATCGCATGGGTATCCAGGCGTTTGAACCGGTTCTTGTTGAAGGCAACGCAATTAAAATTCATCCGCTGGTCTGCACCGGTTACAACGCCGACTTTGACGGCGATCAAATGGCCGTGCATCTTCCACTTTCGGTGGAAGCGCAAACTGAAGCGCATGTGTTGATGATGTCAACGCACAACATCTTCAGTCCCGCCAACGGAAACCCAATCGTCAGTCCTTCGCAGGACATTGTCATGGGTGTGTACTTCCTCACTTGCACGCTTGAAGAAGCGCCAGCGTCGCTTGATCGATTTGTCGAAGGCGACGGCGCCATTGGCGATGAAGAGCGCAAGCGTTTGGCCAAGATCCCCCACTTCCTCAGCCCAAATGAAGCTATTTTGGCCTGGGAAACTGGCGC
>SIAM01000054.1 GCA_009691785.1 Phycisphaerales bacterium | reverse complement strand
AAGGCTTCTTCAAGGCGCTCGAAAGAACTGTTGGAATGGCGTTGTCAAGCGGACGCGTGCTGTAGTAAATGCTGTCAACAATCACGCGCACTCCGGATTCATAGACAAAGCGCGGACCATAATCGCGCATCCAAATACTGTTGAGAGCTCCTGTGAATGTTCGCACGCGGCTCATGTCCACGCCATTGGTGTTAAAGCTGCTGGTCATGGCCGCAAGATCGGTTGCATTCGCCACCACAACAATCACATCGGCTTGACCAACGGTGGTGATTTGCTTTGCCATTTGCGCCAAAATTGTTTTCCAACTGGTGGAGCCGGACCAACCATAAATAATGGCTTCAGATGGTGCGTATTCGCTTGGCGCAATCAGCGCGCCCTGTGGAGTGGGTGTGACCGCGCTCGTTTGAATCTGCGGATTATTTTTAATCCATTCTTTTTCCACTGGAGTAAGCGTGCGTGGCAAATTTTGGACATCAGCAATTTGGTTGATTGATCCGACGGTGGTTTTACCTTGACCCGCGTTGGCGATCACGGTGATTGCCAGAGTGGCGACCAACGATAGTGCGCTATGAAATGACATGCTTGATGTGTCCTTTTGGGGTTTCATGAGTGAAGGTCGTGACGCAAATTATGCGGCAAGTCCGAAAATACGTGATAGATGTGACATGGCTTCAAGATAATGCCATTACCGTAAAATTCAAGTAATACCTTGAATTTAATGCAAATTGATGGGTTTCATGGCATGAGTTTGGTTGGATTGCGCAACAAAGGCAGGCGAAACTATTTATAAATTTCAAATTTGGGCTTGCGAACTCATATTCTTGGACTAGCCTATTACACATATGTTGGCAACTCCACGAGTGCTGATCACATTGCTCGCCGCCCTTTGGCTGCCGGTGTGTCATTGCCAGTTGTCCATATTTCTTTTCGACAATGCGGCGTGCCACGATGGCGCCCAGAAATCCAGCGCGGGCGTTCACGGTTCAACGGCAACCTGCTGCAAGAAAGTAACGCGATCATGTTGCGCGGAAAAATCTAAAAAGACCGCGCAAGAAAATTCAAATTCAAGTCCCAAGCCTATTTGCCAAACTTGCGCGTGCTGCGTGACCAAGGCGCCGCCGCCAGCGCCACCGGTTATTGATTTGACCGCGGTTGAATATGTCCTTCCGCCATCGCTTTTAAAGGCGATCGCCACTGGAACCCCAATCGAAATTGCCTCGCTCGAACTGTGCCAACATGATCCGCCGGGGCCGCCCCTGAGCGTGAATCAACGCTGCGCCATCCATTCACACTGGATCATTTGAACTCCAATCATGCTTGAAATGCCCAGGAATTTTCCTGCGCATTTTTCCTGTGAATTGAATTTTTAATTTGGAGTTTGAACATGAAAAACTTTTTGCACTTGTCGGCGCGCTGCATGCGTCTGAACACCTTTGATGCGCTTGTGACTGCGACAACACAAAGCGTGATTGTGACCTTGACCGCGTTGCTGGTTGGCGGTTGCGCCACGCACACATTTGAACAACCCGCGTCGCTTGGCGCGGACTTGCAAAGCCGCGCCGGTGTGGCGCCAGGCTGGACGAAACCCGACGCCAAGGCGATTGACGCGCAGGCGTTGCACGCCGCGGCGGTGACCGCGCTGCCAAATCCACTGAACGAAGTGGACGCTGTCGCGATTGCGCTTGATGCCAGTCCATCCATTGCGAAAATGATTTCACAAACCAACGCCCTGCGCGCGGAGGCGATTGATATTTCCACGCCGTCGAATCCTGTTTTGAACTTCACTTCCGGCGTTCCGCTTGATTCCATGAGCGCGGTTCCCATTTTCGCCATGCTGATGTTTCAAATTGATGAACTGTGGAAGCAACCACTGCGCAGCGAGGCGGCGCGTGAGAATTATCAAGCGGCGTTGCTGTCGCTGGGCGCGGGCGCGGTTGCGCTAGCGGTTGAAACGCGCGTGGCGTGGCATGACGTGGCCATGCGAAGCGAGGAGCGCAATCTTGCGCAAAATGATTTGCAAATCACCAAGAACTTGCTGGCGATTGCGCGCGAGCGTTTCGCAGTTGGTGAATCAACCGGCGACGCCGTCGCTAAGTCACAAGCGGAGTTGACTGATGCGCACCATCGCTTGATGCAGGCGCGTGAAATGCTTTCGGCGGCGCAGTTGTCGCTGATGGCGTTGCTTGGCCGCGCGGAGGCGTCCACGGATTGGCGCACAGGCGCGCCTGATTCGTCATCTGCATTTGCAATCCATGCGCCAATTGCCGACGAGCAGAAATTGCTGGCGGCATTGGCGGACAGTCGACTTGATGTTCGCGCGGCGCAAGCGCAGGCGAACGCGGCCAAGAGCAAAGTTGAACTTGCGCGCCGCAATCGTTCCAACAAACTTGATGTGGGCGCGGGGTTTGACCGCGACATGGAAGGCGATCAAGCGGTCGCATTCAGCGCCAATGTGGAGCTGCCTATTTTCAACAACGGGTCATCGCGCATTGACAAGGCGGAGGCCGAATTGCAAACCGCAAACATAGAAGCGGAACGCGTGCGCCAAGCCGCCATTCTTGAATTGCGCGGCGCCATGGTGAAAGCCCTGGCAATACAAGAGAAGCGCGACATCAGCGCGGAAAATTCGCTGGCTCCAAGCGCGGAAACATTCAAGCGCGCGCAACTATCCGCGGATGTTGGTGAGGGTTCTCGCCGCGAGGCCATTGACGCGCAACACGCGTTGAATCACGCCAAACTTGAACTGAATGATTTGGAGCGGCAACGGCGCGGGGCGCGACTTGCGCTGGCCAAAGCCGCGGGATTTCTTCCAGCGGAGGTATTGCCATGACACAGAAACCAAGCATGACATCGACATCAAGCATGACATCCAGCATTCCCCTGCCAAGCGTTCGCATTGGAACACGCGTGGTGTTGCCGGCGGTGATTGTGTTGAGCGCGCTTGCAATTCTTGCGTGGTCAAGTTGGCGCGCGTGGGCGCCGCTGACAACGGTGCGCGCGGTGCCGGTGATTATTCGCGCGGTGGGCGCTTCAACAAGCATGACATTGAATTCACCCGCGAGCAACGCCGTATTGTCAAACAACACAGCGATGAACTCGGGACAAATGAACTCGGGACAAATGAACTCGGGACAAACTTCCGCTCCGCGCGGCGCGGTTGTGCAGGCGCCGGGTTGGGTGGAGCCATCTCCATTTCCTATCGCGGCATCGGCCCTGATAAGCGGAGTTGTGCGTGAAGTGTTGGTGCTTGAGGGCGACCATGTTGAGAAGGACCAAGTGGTGGCGCGATTGATCAACGACCAGGCAAAAATTGCGCTGCGCGGGCGCGAGGCGGATGTGAAAATAAAATCCGCGGAACTTGCCATGTTGCAAGATGAGCTTGCGCGCAAGCAAAAATTGGTGGCTGGTGGCGGCGTAAGCGATGGCGAAGTTGCGCGTCTTGCCATTAAGGTGCTTGGCGCCAAAGCCGTGGTGGAACAAGCCGACGCGGCGCGTGCCGAAGCCGAACTTGCTTTGGGGCGCACCGAAGTGCGCGCGCCGGTTGCGGGCGTTGTCATGGCGCGTCTTGTCGCGCCTGGATCACTTGTTGGCATGGACGCGTCAACCGCGGCGGTTGCGCAATTGTTTGATCCCAAAAACTTGCAGGTGCGAACGGATGTTCCACTTGCTGACGCGGGCAAGTTGCGTGTTGGTCAACAAGCCCTTGTTCAATTTGATTCCTTGCCTGGGCAAACAGTGCGCGGCCGCGTGTTGCGACTTGTGCAACAAGCCGACATTGCAAAGAACACGCTGCAAGCCAAGGTGTTGCTGGAAAATCCGCCGCTAGGCTTGGTGCCAGACATGTTGGCGCGCGTGCGTATTTTCTTGGACAGCGCGCCCGCGCCAACTTCTGCAACAAGCGCGGCGCAAAGCGCAAATGCGCCGTCACATGCCAACGCTGTCAATGTCAATAGCGCTAGCAATACAAATGCTGGCGCAATGCAAGCCACAAACGCGGACATGAATTCGGGCGCCTCAAGTCGAACCGAAATTGCGGCGCCAGAAAGTGTGTTGGCGCAAACTGTGGCGCAAGCCAATGGCACGCGCGCTGGAACTGTGCGCGTGGTTGTGGATGTGCGCGATGGCGTTGGCCGCATTGAGTCGCGTGAAGTTGTGTGCGCGGCGCCTGTTGGTGAATGGACCGCGGTTCAAAGTGGTCTTCGCCCCGGTGATTTTGTGGTGTTGCCAAATTCACCCTCCACAAGCGATGGACAAATAGTTCGCATGGAAGATGCGGCTGCAACAACAGAAGCAAGCGACGCAACAAGTGACAACGCATCAATGTCCAGCGACAACGCTGATGCATCCAAGAAGGCCGCACCGAAAGATACCCATGCAAACCACTGATGCAACACACACTTCTCAAGGAACCACTGATGCAACACACACTTCTCAAGGAACCACTGATGCAACACACACTTCTCAAGGAATCACTGATGCAACACACACTTCTCAAGGAACCACTGATGCAACACACACTTCTCAAGGAACCACTGATGCAACACACACTTCTCAAGGAACCGCACATGCAAACCACTAACCCATCCACAGACACGCATGGCAAGCGTGACATTATTGTCTGCAACAATCTTGAGAAACATTATTCGCGCGGCGGCGAAACCGTGCGCGTGCTTGAGTCCATCAACCTTAGGCTGGCGCGCGGCACGTTTGTTGCATTGATGGGTCCATCGGGATCGGGCAAGACCACGCTGCTGAATTTATTCGCCGGCATTGACCGCCCCACCGCGGGCGCGTTGCAAGTGGATGGCCAAGACCTGCCGCAACTTTCCCGCGCTCAACTTGCGCAGTGGCGCTCCACAAGCGTGGGATATGTCTTTCAGTTGTATCACTTGGTGCCCGTGTTGACGGCGTATGAAAATGTGGAATTGCCGCTTTATTTGCATGAACTTTCGCGCGCGGAGCGTCACGCGCGCGTCAGCGAGGCGCTTGAATCCGTGGGCATTGCGGATCGCCACGCGCATTATCCGCGTCAACTTTCTGGTGGACAAGAGCAACGCGTGGCCATTGCGCGCGCCATTGTGACGCGGCCAGCGTTGTTGCTGGCGGACGAACCAACTGGCGATCTTGACCGCGTTGCGGCGGCAAGCATTATGCAATTGCTGTCGCAGTTGCACAGTGAGCGCGGCCAAACCATTGTCATGGTCACACATGATCCCGCCACGGCCACGCACGCGCAGCGCTTGGTGCGTTTAGACAAGGGACAACTTGTGGAAGATGTGGCGGTGCGATCATGAGGCACTTGCACAATGCACGGTGCGTCGCGCCAAACGCTACAACGCCAAAACGCTTTCGCGCCGCAAGGAGCCGCGTATGAGCCGCGCGCAATCCATCATGGGCATGGCATCGCTGGCGTGGCGCGGTATGCGGCGGCGTCCAACCCGCAGCGCGCTGGTGTTGGCGGGAGTTGCGGTGGCGGTATTTTTATTCTGCACCGTGGACGCCATGCGCAGTGGTGTTGAGCGCGCCACGCAAAAGTCCGCGGGAGAAACCGCGCTGATTGTGTACAGACAAAATAGATTTTGTCCTTTCACCAGCCAATTGCCGCAGTCGTACGAAAGCGCGATCGGAAAAATTCCCGGCGTGGCCAGCGTGACGCCCGTGAAGATTGTCGTATCCAATTGCCGCGCCTCGCTTGATGTGGTGACATTTCGCGGAGTGCCGCCGCAAGAATTCGCCGCCACGCACAGTGGCAGCGCCAGCGCGCAAGACATGCAAAGTTGGCTGAGCCGCGGTGACAGCGCGTTGATTGGACGCGAACTTGCGCAACGCCGCCGCTTGAAAGCCGGCGATCGCTTCACCGCCGCGGGCGTGGACGCGTTTGTGGCCGGCGTGATTGAAAGTGATTTGCCGCAAGATCAAAGCAGCGCGTTTGTGCATCTTGCTTTTTTGCAGGAACAAGCCAAGCGCGGCGGCACTGGAGGCGTGGTGACCCAATTTGATGTGCGCGTGAAGGATCCATCACAAATGGACGCGGTTGCGCAGGCCATTGATGAACAATTTGCCAAGGATCAATCGCCAACCACAACGCGCGCCGAAACCGCGCATGTTGCGCGCGCCGCCACCGATGTGATTGTGTTGGTGGGCTTCGCGCAAGCGCTTGGAATTGCGGCGCTCGTCGCGGTGTTCGCGCTGGTGGCCAACGCCATCGTGTTGTCCATGCGCAGCCGCGAAAAAGAAATCAGCGTGTTGCAAACGCTTGGTTTTCGCGGCGTTCACTTGGCCGCGCTTGTGTTGTTGGAGGCGCTGATATTGGGCGGCGTGGGCGGCGTGATTGGCGCGGGCGCTTCATACGCGGTGGTTTCATTGGCGCGCACCGCCATGACCATGGAGGGCGTGTCGATCGCCATTCCACCGTCGCTTGGAATTGCCTTGACAGGCGTTGCCATTGCGATCGTGCTGAGCGTGCTTGCTGGAATTGTTCCTGCCATCATCGCCGCGCGTCAAACAATTGTCGCGGGGTTTCGATCATGAAATTTCTTCCGCTGCATTACGCCACGCGCAACATTGGCCGCAGTCCGCTGCGCTTGGCCTTGACCGCGGGTGGCGGCGCGATTGTTGTGTTCTTAGTGGTCAGCGCGGTGGCCAGCGTGCGCGCGCTTGATCGCGGCATTCGCGCCAGTGGAACCGTGGGCAATGTCATGTTGCTTGGCGCGGGCAGCGAAGAGAGCGTGGAGCGCAGCGAAATTTCCGCAAGCACGCCCGGCGTTCTTGCGGCCAGTATTCGCGGCATGAAATCCCTGGGCGGCGCGGCGTTTATTTCACCTGAACTTCATGTTCCACTTCCCTTGCGCCGCGAGGATCAACCCGCGCCCGTTGGCAACGCGCGCGACTTGGTCATGGTGCGCGGCATTGAACCGAGCGCGTTCATGGTTCACCCGCAAGCGCGGCTTTCGATTGGGCGCCTTCCAGAAATTGGCCGCGCCGAGGCGCTTGTTGGACGGTCGCTGGCGGCGCGGCTAGATATTTTCGACAAAAATTTTGCAAACCAAGATGAAAACGCAAATGCTTCAACCACTATTCATTCACAGGCAGACAACTCCCCCGCGACTCATTCCGCTGCGACTAGTTTCAACGCACATAATTCTCACGCATCCAACCAAGAAATTCTGATCGATGATATTCCATTCACCGTGACTGGAATCATTGACGCGCCCGGCGTTGCCATTGACGGCGAAGCATGGGTGCCCATCAGCGACCTGTTGGTGCTGACCAAGCGTCAAACAATTTCCGTGGCGGTGATTTCTTTGGACAGCGCCGACATTGGCGATATTGAAATGTTCGCGGCGCAACGACCGGACTTGGAACTGGCGGCCATTGATGAACCTGCGTATTACGCGGGGCTTGCCAAGTTTTTTAAGCCCGTGCAAATTCTCATCGCCGTCAGCGCGTTGATTGTTGCGCTGGGTGCGATGCTGGGCGGACTCAACGCGCTTGATGCGGCGTTCGCCTCGCGTTCGCGCGAAATTGCAATGCTGCAAGTGCTTGGATATTCGCGCGCCGCAGTTATCGCGAACTTAATCCAGGAATCCATCATCACCGTGGCCACCGGGGCAATTCCGGCTCTCATTATCGCGGCGCTTCTACTGGATGGGCTTGGTGTTCGTTTCTCCATGGGAATATTTTCACTACGCGTGGACGCCGCATGCGTTGCCAGCGGGCTTGCCGCCGGCTTGGTGCTTGGATTGATTGGAAGTGTGCCGCCAACTCTTCGTTGTCTTCACGCCGACATTCCGTCGGCGTTGAAATCTGATCTTGTGTAAAATTATGAAGGAGATTGAATCATGAAAACATTGCACTCACAATTTATGTTGTCCATCACCACCGCCCTTCTCGTTGTCGCACCTATGGCATGCGATCAAAGCGCGCCTACGCCACCAAAGAACGCCGCGACCGCCGCAACCTCCTCGCTGCCGAAAGATTTATTCATCACGCAAGAACCGGCGGGCGCGCTTGGGGTGTTGAAAGTTCGACAAAGCGCCAAGGCGGGCGACCATGTCGCCATGATTGGCCGCATTGGCGGATCAATCAATCCATTTGTCAGCAACCGCGCCGTGTTCACCATGGTGGATGCGTCATTGACATCCTGCCTTGAAATGGGCGACGCCGCGCACTGCCCAACTCCCGCGGATTATTGCTGCGAGGACTCAAATGAATTGGCCAAGGCCATGGCGTCCGTCACCATCACGGACAAAACTGGAAAGCCGCTGGCAATTTCACTGGCCACTGAAGGATCACTGAAGCCATTGATGTGGATTGCGGTTGAAGGCACACTGCAGCCCATGGATGGCGGCGCGTTTATTGTGAATGCTGACCATATTTATAAAATGCCAAACGATCCATTGGCGAGCAGGCTGAAGTAAAAAGTTTCAAGGACAAGCGGAGAAACCCAATCTCACATGTTTTCACGCACGCATTCAGGATTCAAGGCAAGCAACCGCGAGCCCTTAGCGTCGATCAAGTTCGCTCCAATCAAGCGAATGTGAATTCTGCTCCACACGCTCGCCTTGCACGGGTTGCGTTTGAGGTTGTGACCCCTGAGGGTATTTTTTCGATCGCAGAATCCGAAACTCCACCATAATTTTATTTCTCCACTCCAGAAATTCACCGTGAGGGTCGAATGAAGTGAAGAAATCCAACAGGTGTTTTTTGGATTTTTGTTCCAGGCTTTCGTGGCTGTCGCTTTTGTTAGTGTTCATATTGTTGTTCCTTACCCTACGCTTTAAAATGCAAAAAAGACAATCATTCTTTGGGAAAAAACAATATTTAAAAGTTTCATTTAGCACATATTTTTCAAAAGTTATATAGCTTTTATTTCTTCAAGCCGCATACATGCGCTTCTTTAAAGAAGCGGCGCGCTATGCACCAAATCTTTATGAATTCTGTGACGCGCAACAACAACTGGCCTGCACAACCTTTGGTGATTCTTGCTTGGGTGGTTCGCGGCGCTCGGGCATGTCCCTTGCAAACTTCTGCAAGCGAAGTGTGCGAAACTGCTGCATAGTCTGCTGGCGCCACTGCGCAAAATCCCCATTAGGATCAATCTTGCCCAATACTTTGGCCAAATGATCTTCGCAACGCTTCTCTAGATTGTGTGTGTCTGGCAGTTTCATTTGAATTTCCCTTCAATTTTAAAGTAGAACAAATGAATTTGAACCCCCTCAAGTGACCCATGACTTTGATGTATTTAATATCCACTTATATGTTGTTAGTTCGGTTCGTGTGAAGCACGCCGAGCACTTTATGAACAAACCACACAAGTTTCAATTTGTCCTGCAAAACGCGCAGTTATAAGCACGTCCGTTTACAAACGTGGCACATCAATGCGCTTACGCGAAAAAGTTATTTGGGCGGCTGAGTTGCGGCGCCACCGCCACTGGTGCTTTCGCTTGCTCCGCCAAACAGATCCTTGATGCCTTTGCCTAGGTCTTGAACCCCGCCCTTGATCACGGTTCCTGCTCCCTTGACAATGGAAATTTCCGCGGTGCCATTAAAAATACTTCCCATCTTTCCGACCGCGCTTTGCAACCCATTGGCCATGGCGCTTGGCAAGTTGGCAATCTGCGCCTTCACAATGGCAAGTAAAAGCCTGTTCATAAGTTGCGCCGACACATGCGCGGCCACCTGGCTCACTGGCGTCTTGCTTCCAAGATCCGCAACAACAATATCAGGAATGTTCACCTCCAAAGTTTTTCCGGTCGTGATCGCTGCGTTGCCTTCCACCAATACTTTGATGCTTGTGACTTTCAATTGCTTAATGGTGACCGTGCCGGAGGATTGATTTGTTGGCGCGGGCGTGGCTGATCCATCTGAAGCTTTCGAAAGCGTATCAGCCACCACTTGCAAGTTCACCGCGCCATCTTTTTCCACCAAGGTCACAAGCACGCCGTCGATATTAATTTCTTCAATCACAATGTCGCTTGAAAGCAACTCGGGAAGATTGGCGGTCACGCCCGAGTACTTCACTTTCAACATGGACTCCGCGCCAAATCCCGCCGGTTGCGCCACGGCCAGCTCATGCAGTGAACTTGTGCCACCCAAAATAGCAATGTGCGCCGATGAGAGCGTTGTTTGCACGCCAAGAACGCGCGTACCAGCGATGGCCACAATGCGCGCGGCGGCCGCGTCCAGAAACAGAACCGCCGTGACGCCAATCAGCAGCACCGCGGCGGCGCATACGATTATTATTTTTTTAAGTAAGCCAGATTTTTGAGCGGTAGACACGGATTGGTTTTTCACAGGAGTAACTGTAGCCGATTACCTTGGTGGGTGATGATTCAAACGCCTGAGGAATTTGTATGTGCGATTTGTTGAATTTAATTTCACCTGAAGTCGCTAAATACTTGGTCTGCAAAAAGTTGCGCGGCAACGCTTACGCCAAAGCGTCGCGCGCTTGCAACAATTGCGCCGCAATGCTGACGGCAATTTCGGCGGGCGAATTGCTGCCAATAGGCAACCCAACCGGGCAATGAATCTTGTCCACCGCTTCCTGGGTGAAACCCTCCTTCACCAACGCGCCGCGCAACGTGCGGGCTTTGGGCTCGCTGCCAATCACGCCAATGAACGCGGCTTGATCGCGCTTAAGAATTTGGCGCACAATGGGCAAGTCAGTGGCGTGGCCTTGGGACATGCACACATAAAAAGTCCCCACGGGCAATGCCTGGACTTCATCCGGCATTTCAGCGGCCAGAATTTTTCGCAAGTTGGGCCGCGGCGCGATCTTGTCCAACCACTCTTGGCGGTGATCAACGCATATCACATTGCAGGCGAATGTGCACAGCAACGACACGGTGGCTTGCGCCACATGGCCCGCGCCAAAGATGGCAATGTTCCAATTGCGCGCCGCGGAAATTTCATAGAACAAAGTCGCTGCGCCACCGCACACCATGTTCAAGTCGCGTTGCAATTCATAGCGAATCATTTCGGGATCGACCAACTTGTTGTTGTCGGCGCCAGCCATCGCGCGCACAATCATTGCCGTGGCGTGCTCAATGGCGCGCGCTTCAAGGCGACCACCACCAACGGTGCCCCACGCAAGTCCGCTCTGCGTCACGATGGCTTTGGCGCCAATGTCCTGCGGCACATGTCCCTCTGGCTGAACCAGTGTGATGGTTGCAAACACCACGCCGCGCTCGGCGAGTTTGCTGGCTTGCTCCAAATAATCGGCGATCACGCGGCTCATACGCACAATCTATAGAGAGATGCGTCCGCATGTTTTCCTGTTCGCATTCATTGACAATTTATAACTGTCATACGCAAATGCACGCCCTGCAATCGTCCTGCAATTTATTTTGTGGCGGGCAATTCCCACTGCGCGAACATTTCTGGCGACAGTCCTCGCAACACGCGCTCCGCCGTTGCGGGAATGGCAAGTTGCACCAGATTGATCTCTGCGTTGGACTTCGACAATGCGTTTGCGCTGGGCGCCGTTGCGTGAGTGTGATGCGCTGGCGCAACATTCACCGCGCGCGCCGACGCGATTGCGTCGCGCACGGCGGTCCACACGGAAATGGCCAGCAACAACGGCGGTTCACCAGTGGCTTTGGTGCCACGCACATTCACGGTGTTGCCTGGGTTCACAATAAAGTCCGCGTTGAAGATGCGCGGCGTGTCTTGAACGCTTGGAATTTTATATGTGCTTGGCGAATGCGACACCAGCAAACCGTTGTCGTTGTACACCAAATGCTCCGTGGTGACCCAACCCATTCCCTGCACAAATCCGCCAAGAACTTGGCCCATGTCCAGCGCGTGGTTCACCGGCCTGCCGACATCCATCAACATATCAACGCGCAGCACTTTGATTTCGCCGGTGTAAGGATCAAGCTCCACTTCACTGGCCGCAACACCTTTCGTGAAATAAAGAAACGGTCTGCCCTGCCCTTTGATCTTGTCAAATGTGATATGCGCGGTTGTGTAATGTCCGTACTCACTGACAGAGGTGCGATTGTAATAGGCCTCGCGCACCAACCGCGAAAATTCTATTTTGAATTCGGGTTGCGCGGGCTCACTTACAACAACAAGCGAGTCACGGAACTCAACCAGCGTTTTAATTTTAGTGTTTGCGCCTGCGCCAG
>SIAM01000053.1 GCA_009691785.1 Phycisphaerales bacterium | reverse complement strand
CCAACTACGCCGCCAACTACGCCGCCAACTACGCCGCCAACTACGCCGCCAACTACGCCACCTGCAACTCCACCCGCCACCGGAAATCCGTAATTCCAAGTGATCACATCTGCTGAAAAACACAGTATTTCATTGAGTTTCTACGCATCATGACCGTTGGCTACAAAATTATTTTTGCGTTCACGCTCTTAGGCCTTTGCCTTGAAGTTTCGGCCAATCAACTTGCGGCGCCGAATAAACCAGCCAATGAGACATTGAAGCAACCCCTGCAAGAACCAACCGTGGACGCTGTGGTGCAACGCGCGATTGATGTTGTTGGTGGCCAGAAAGATATCCAATCATTGCGCATTGAAGGCGTGGTCAGTTCTCCGCAAGGCATCACGCACATTCAAATGCTTGTGCAAGGCGCGGGTCCAGACAAATTTCGCGTCACGCAAAAATTGCCTGGTGGTCAAAGCATGGAAAGCGGCACCGACGGCGATTTGGCGTGGCTGCGAAGTCCGATCGACGGCTCGTGGCGCTTGCTTGATCGACGCGGCGTGCTCAGCGCGTCGGTTGGCGTGCTTCCCTACAGAATGATGGTCGCCATCTTTGAACGATTTCCCAATCGCAAACTTGGTCCGCTGGAAAAAAAAGATGGCGTACTGTGCCGGCGAATTGACATGAAAGACCGCGAAGGCTTGGAAGCCGCGGCGTGGATTGAAGAATCCAGCGGGAAATTGCGGGTTTTGCAGACTTCTGAAACCACTTCCGCTTTCGTGCCCACAATCATGACCATTGAAGCGTGGACCAAAGTGGGTGACTTGGATATTCCGCGGCGCATCTCTTTTCGACGCGGCGAAACGCTGACCACCAGTGATTTCACCACCATCTCGGGCGATCCAATTGACGCCGCCCTGTTCGCGCCGCCCACTGAAGTTGTGCTGCTTTCCAAGGGCAAGGATCCGCTAAACGAATCACGGACATCCACTTCTCTTGATGCCCCCAAGATAAAGCCTTAAACATTTTCTGAAACAATTTCACAAAATTATTTCATAAAAATATTTCAATGAACAATATTGTCATTCAACTTACAAACGTGAACAAGAGCTTTGGTGCGCTGCAGGCTGTTCGCAATGTCAGCTTTGAAATTCAGCGCGGACAAGTGTGCGGATTTCTTGGTCCAAACGGCGCCGGCAAAAGCACGACCATTCGCATGATCATGAGCATCCTGCTTCCAGACTCGGGCGCCATTAGCGTGCTTGGCGGCTCCGCGCTTGACGCCAAAGACCGCATTGGATATTTGCCCGAGGAGCGCGGCTTGTATCGAAAAATGCGCGTGGCGGATTTTCTGCGCTTCATTGCCAAACTGAAAGGTATTTCGCGCAATGACGCCGACACACGCATTCGATCATGGCTTGAGCGCGTGGAGTTGCCTGGCGTTTCTCAAAAACGCTGCGAGGAACTTTCCAAGGGAATGCAGCAAAAACTGCAGTTTATTGCATCTGTTTTGCATGAACCACTGCTGCTGATTTTGGACGAGCCCTTCTCCGGACTTGACCCCGTCAATCGACGCTTGCTGAGTTCTATTGTGCGTCAGTTGAAAGAAAGTGGCACCACTATTTTATTCTCCACGCATCAAATGGAGCAGGCGGAGGATTTGTGTGATCAAGTGTTATTGATTCACAAAGGAGAAAAAGTTCTTGATGAAACCATGGGCGAGATTCGCGGACGATTTGATCCTCGCACAATTCTCGCCGAACCAGCAAACTCCATCGAAGTTTCCACGCAAGCATTGCAAAATGTTTCTGACATTGAAACCTTCCGTTGGTCCATGGAGCACAAAGCATTTGAGATTCGCGTTGCACAAGGCGTTGATACCCAACTGGCAATGGCCAGCGTGATGCGCGCCACGCCGTTGCGACGCGTTGAGTTGCAACGAGCCACTCTGGATGATGTGTTTGTCAAACTGGTTGGCGGCACAGTGGCTGAAATTGAGACCGCTGAAAAATCCGGAAAGTTGCAGGCGAACCATGGCTGAGCGTGGAGCATCAAGGCGCATCCGCGCCATCGCTTGGCGTGATTTTCGTTACACCGCGCTCACCAAAAGTTTTTTAATTGGCGCAATTATTTTGCCCGCGCTCATGTTCGTGGCTGTTCCACTTTTGCCCATGCTGATCGGCTCGACATCTCCACCGCTCAAAGGGAAAGTTGTGGTCATCGATCCTTCAAATTCCATTGCAAATGCCCTGGAAAAGTCGTTGCCAAAGACTCCGCAGGACACAATTGATTTGGAGGACGGCGGACCCAATTCCGGCCCAACTGAGGTCGCATTGACGGTGGAAAGCGAGCCCGATCCAGCGCGCGCCGATGAGTTCCGACTGCAACTCAGAAACAGTTCACTGCAAGCGTTGGTCATTGTCACGCCCAACACGGATGGTCCTTCGATTGAATTGCTCGTACCAAGCGAAGCCAGTCCGCGTCACACAACCATTCTGGAAAAATCACTTCGCGAGGCCGTGACCCGCGTGCGCGTGGAACAAGCCAAAGAAGATTACGAGCGGATGACAAAAATCATGGGGCGCGCGGCAATCGACACGCGCCGCGTCTCACCTGGCGGTCTTGAGTCCAAAGAAAATGCGCAACTGCGCATGCTGGTTCCGGCGGGATTCATGTTGCTCTTATGGATCTCCGTGTTCACCAGCGGAAATTATTTGCTCACATCCACCATCGAAGAAAAATCCAGCCGCGTGATGGAGGTGCTTCTCTCCGCAACTAGCCCCATTGAATTGCTCACGGGAAAATTAGTTGGTCAAGCGGGCGTGGCTGGAGTGATGTTGTTGATGTACGGCGGTGTGAGCTTGGCGGGTCTTGGCGCAGTCGCCATGCTGGATGTTGTTCCACTTCCCCACTTGCTCTGGATGCTGGTGTGGTTCCCACTGGCGTATTTCACGGTGGCGGCAATTATGGTCAGCATTGGCAGCGCGGTTTCCGACCTGCGCGAGGCGCAATCCCTGATCGCTCCAGCCATGATGTTGCTGATTTTGCCGCTCATGTTATGGATGCCGATTGTGGAGAATCCCAACGGAACGCTGGCCACTATTTGCAGTTTCACGCCTCCTGCAGGGCCATTTATCATGATTTTGCGATTGACCGCCGCCAACGAACCTGTGCCCATGTGGCAAGCCTTACTCGCTGTATTTGTCAATGTGCTCACCGTAGCCGCCATCTTGTGGGCCGGCGCGCGCATCTTCCGCGTAGGCGTGCTCATGCAAGGCAAGCCGCCAAGTCCGATGGAACTTCTGCGCTGGATCAAGGCGCGATGAACAACGCATGAACTTAGATACAACTTTGATCCTGGTGTGGATCGGCGCGTTGCTATTTTCCACCACTACTATTTGCGGATTATGGTGGTCTCTCTTTTGTGATCGCTCGCAAGGTCAACGCCGCTGTCCAACGTGTTGGCATCCTGTGCAAGAACGATTTCCATTTCGCTGCATGGAGTGTGGCTTCTTCACAATTTTTGAGAATAATTTATTTCGCACACGGCGCCGATACGGCTGGGCCGCCATCGCAATTCTTGCCTTGCTCACTGGAACCATTTGGCTGCGCGATCAACTTTCAACTCGAAGTTGGTGGTCTCTGTTTCCAGATCGCATGGTCATTGCCATGTTGCCGTTCGCCGACGACGGCGAGACGTTGCGCGAAATTCCTCCGTACCTTGTCAATCGGTTATCGCGTCAAGAAATAAGCGCGGACAATTGCCTCCGTTTGCTCAATCAATGCGCCAATGGCGATTCATGGGCGCCGCCTGGCAGCGAACACTGGATGCAAAAATACGGCTCCATAGCTGACAAAATCGATTTGTTGGGACTGGAAATATTTGCGGCTCAGATTCAAGCCACGCCAAAGACATTGATCGCCATAGAAACAGCGCTCAACGCCCTACCGCCCTTTGTTCGTTTGGATATTCCCGCTACTTGGAATTCCTTGGAACCCTTGATTGTTGTCGCCAATATTCACCATTGGTGGTCCGCTCAATCTCAAATAAAATTGCGCTTGGTCTCGTTCAATGGAATCCCAATCGGCGCGTCCGCTCTCCAGCGTCTCACCCACCAAGAATTACAGCGCATCAATTTCGACGATGATCATTCCACAATGTTCACGATTGATGTTGGCGTTCTTCCAGTCGGCGTCCACTCAGGTGAGATTCATATGGAATGGGATTCCACTTTTCCCGCCAGTGCGTCCGCCACAAATGCGGCACACGCACATGGGGTCATTGCCTTTGCAATGTCGACGGATGTGCTGACCCCCACGCAACCACTCGCGCCAATCAACACGCCAGAGATTGACGCGCTTGTGCGAGATGCTTTTGAACCAGGACTCATGCGTTGGCCCACGGGAAAGGTGCGCCACGCCTTCAGCTATCAACCCTATAGAACTTCTTCAACTAAATTGGAATCGGTCGCCTTTGGAATGATCGTTGAAGCGCTTGAAGATGGCGTGCCACGGCGGCGCTTGAATGTGTGGTGGCGCGGCGGCCGTGGTGGCGCGCGCACTGGGTTTGAAATCAAAGTGGAGGATCAAATTGCGCTGGATGGTGCGGCCGTGAATACACACTGGACCATGCGAATTCGCGGTGATGAAGCGCTGGCTCGCCGCGCGGCGGGGTTGTATGCAAACGATCAAGTCACGCAGTGGTGGTCAGGAACCGTCGAATTTCCCTTGGCAATCAATGATTTCAATGACGATCTTTCTAGTCACGCCAGCATGCGCGCGTGGGAATGGATCCCAGATGAAAGTTCCTCCGTCACCGACAAATAGTCAATCATGAATGCCCATGTGGTTGCACATGAAATTCTTCCAACCATGAAAAAGTCCCGCGTCTTGTGACTACCTCTGCGCAATTTTAGGCGTGTACCATTTAACGCATGCAACCAAACTTGTGGGCACCGTGGCGCATGGCGTACATCCGCGATCTTGAATCGCAGGCGTTGCAAGCCAAGATCAATCCACCCGCCGACTCCGACGGAAACTATTTGCTGGCCGCATGGAAAAATCCGCAACTTGATCTTGAGCAACATGTGGTCTATCGCAACGAGCACGGATTTATTTTGCTCAATCGATATCCATATTCCAACGGACATTTGTTGGTGGCGCTTGGCCAAGCGCGCCCGCGGTTAATGGATTACTCCGCCACACAACGCGCGCAGTTGTGGATGTTGGTGGATCTTGCCGCCGCGCTTGTGGATGTTGCGCTGCAACCGCAGGGCCTGAACATTGGCGTGAACGAAGGCAGCGCCGGCGGCGCGGGACTTCCGCAACACGCGCACGCGCACATTGTTCCGCGCTGGAATGGCGACACCAATTTCATGTCCACCGTGGCTGGCGCGCGCGTGGTTCCAGAGTCGCTTGACAGCGTGGCCGCGCAATACAAAATCGCTTTGAATGAAGCCCAAAAACGAGTGGGCTAACGATATAGTTCAGGTATAGACTGAGTCATTCGACTCTTTGCCCCGTCGGGTGACCTTTGACCACGCGTCCGGACCGATGCGAACCCCTAGGGATCCCTACTTAATGGCTGCGTCAATGATCATGCCTCTCGCGTTCGCGCGGCGTGGAAGATCGGGAACGATGGCCGGGGAACCCACGTGAAAGCGGGTTCGGGCAACATCGTCAGAGAGCGCTTCCTTGTGAAGCGACAGAATTTATTTCTGTTCCTCCGATGGGGCAAAGAGCCGAAAACATGAAATGCTTTTTCATACATGTTCATCCGCCTATGCTTGCCAAATCGGATGAACGCACCCACGGACATAAAGCGCGACGCGCCAACCAACGAAGGTTTCCTCTCGCGCTTTCATCCGCGCCACTTGCCGCCCATGTCGCGGCCAGCGTACATAAATGAAATTCTAAGTTGGGCGTTTCTGCCATTTTTTCTTGGCGCCATTGAAGGCGGCACGCTTGGAGTGGTGGTGAAGAAAACATTCACTGGTATTGAAGGCATTGGTCCAACCGAACTGAATCTGGCCGTGGCGTTGGTCACCGCCGCGCCAAACGTTGCCAACTTGACCAGTTTTATTTGGGCCGCGCACTCGCAAGGAAAACCGAAAGTGGCGTACATCGCGTCGCTGCAAACCATGACCGCGGTGTGCGTGGCATCCATCGCGCTTATGCCAGAGCAGCGCTGGGGCCTATGGACGCTTTGCATTCTGGCCACGCTGGCGCGCATCACGTGGACGGGCGTGATCACGCTGCGCTCCGCCGTTTGGCGCGCCAACTATCCACGCGACATTAGAGCCAAAATTGCTGGAAATATGGCCACTGTGCAAAGTCTGGTGCTTGCGCTGTGCGGCTGGGCCATCGGCGCGGCCATGGACTTTAATTCCAAAAGTTTCCACATTCTTTTCCCCGCGCTCGCGGTGCTTGGCATCGCTGGAAATATTTTGTGGCGGCGCGTTCCCATGCGCGGCGAAAAAAGATTGTTGCGCGCCGAGCAAGCCGCGCCCAAGCGCAGCGGTCCGCAACTGAATCCAATATCCGTGCTGCGCGTGCTGAAGCAGGATCCGCAATACGCAAAGTTTATGCTGTGGATGTCGGTGTTTGGACTGGGCAATCTCATGATCTCCGCGCCGCTGGCCATTGTGCTGGAGGATGAACTCAACGCAACATACGCGCAGGGAATTTTGGTGACCACCGTCATTCCATTGTTGATCATGCCGCTGGCCATTCCATTTTGGGCGCGGCGGCTTGACCGCTCGCATGTGGTTGATTTCCGCGCCATCCACGCGTGGACATTTGTAAGCGCGGCCGCGCTTATTTTTATAGCGGCGCTGGCCAAATCCATGCCGCTCTTTTATATCGCAGGCGCGCTGCTTGGCATTGGTTTCGCCGGCGGAAGTTTGGCGTGGAACTTGGGCCACCAAGATTTTGCGCCACCAGAGCGCGACGCGGAATACATGGGCGTGCATGTCACACTGAACGGCATTCGCGGTTTGATCGCGCCATTTCTTGCGGTGGGTTTGTATGAGTGGCTCAAAGGCCACAACCTTGGCGCGTGGAGTTTCTTTGTGTGCCTCATGATCAACGTGGTTGGTGCGTGGGGATTTGTGCACATGCGACGCGCGCGCAAGCGCCATAGAAAAACCACGCTTGTCAGCGATTCACAAGCGCAATCGCTGCCGCAAGCGTGAACGCAACGACTTCGCGGCGCGACAAGAAACTTTCAATTGCCCTTTAATTCAAGCGGGTTTTTCGCTACCATCATCGACCCGGCATGTCGCCGGCGCCTTTCACGGACGCGTGTCCGGGGCGTTTAATCCTGGCCGATCTCGCGGCGTGGTCCGCGCGGCTCATCACGCACCCTATTGAAACGACAACATGGTTAATCACAATCTCATTGAAGCCCTCGCTCTTGAAGCAGGCATCGCGGACAAAATGCTCCGCGAGGCGTACGGACAAACAGAACTCAATCTTGAAGAAATCCTTGGCGCTGAAGTTGCGTCACTTGGAACCGGCAACATCGTCAAAGGACGCGTTGTTGGTATCAGCGGCGACTTTGTCATTGTTGACATTCGCGGCAAGAGCGAAGGTCAAGTTCAAAAAGAAGAATTTGAGGAATCAGGCGGCGTCACCATTGGTGATGAAGTTGAAGTCCTTGTTGAGGAAACCGAAACGCCAGACGGAAGCATTATGCTTTCCAAGCGCAAGGCCGACCGCATTCGTGGTTGGGAGCAAGTGCTTGTCAGCCGCAAGGAAGGCGACATTGTTGAAGGCAAAGTATTGCGCAAGATCAAGGGCGGTTTGCTTGTGGACATTGGCGTGCCCGTGTTCCTTCCAGCCAGCCAAGTTGATGTTCGCCGTCCCGGCGATATTGGCGAATTCATCGGCAAAACAGTGCGTTCCATGATTCTTAAGATTGATCTTGAGCGACGCAATATCGTCATCAGCCGACGCAAGTTGATTGAGGACGAGCGTGAAGATTCCAAGCGCAAGTTAATGGACAAGGTGAACGAGGGCGACATTGTGCGCGGCACCGTGACCAACATCGCCGACTTCGGCGCGTTCATTGATCTTGGTGGTCTTGATGGTTTGCTGCACATCACCGACATGAGTTGGGGCCGCGTGAATCATCCAACTGAAATCGTCAAGATTGGCGACGAGGTCGAAGTCAAGATTCTCAACATTGACCGCGAGCGCGAAAAGATCGCTCTTGGCATGAAGCAGAAGGAAGCCAGTCCGTGGGAGGAGATCGAGAAGAAGTATCCGGTCAATTCCCGCCTGAAGGGAACCGTTGTCAGCTTGATGAGCTACGGCGCGTTCGTTCGCCTTGAAGAAGGCATTGAAGGTCTGGTGCATGTCAGCGAAATGAGTTGGACTCGCCGCGTGAATCATCCAAGTGAAGTTGTGAACGTGAACGACGAAATTGACATTGTCATTCTTGAAATTGACAAGCAGAAGTTGGAGATCAGCCTGGGCATGAAGCAGACCGAGGTCAATCCTTGGGAACTTGTGGCCGAGAAATATCCCAACGGAACCATCATTGAAGGCAAGATCCGCAACTTGGCCAACTACGGCGCGTTTGTTGAGATTGAGCCTGGCATTGACGGTCTTTTGCATGTCAGCGACATCAGCTGGACCAAGAAAGTCGCGCATCCAAACGAGATCTACAAGAAGGGCGACAGCGTGAAGTGCGTTGTGCTTGATGTGGATCGCGACAAGCAGCGCGTTGGCTTGGGCACCAAACAATTGTCGGAAGATCCGTGGGTGGAAGCCATTCCAAGCGCGTATCGCCCCGGCATGATCGTCAAGGGAACCATCACCAAGATCACAAACTTCGGCGTGTTTGTTGAGCTTGAAGAAGGCCTTGAAGGCTTGCTGCACATCAGCGAACTTTCCGATCAGAAGGTGGAAAATCCGCTGGACATTGTGAAGCCTGGACAAGAAGTGGACGTGAAGATTCTTCGCGTGGACACTTCCGATCGCAAGATCGGCCTGAGCTTGAAGCGCGCTCAATGGGGCGCGGGTATTGATCCAGACATGCGCGCGGAAATTGCGCAAGACGCGGCTCGTGAGCGTCCAACCCGCGGCGGCATGGATGATCACGGCGCGCTTGGCACGGACAAGATTAGTTTCTAAGTTTCACTGTTTGTAAAATTTCAACGACCGCGGTTTCAAAGCCGCGGTCGTTTTCTTTTTGCACCATGGGAACCGCTTTACGTTTAAAGCGATCGTGGCGTGCGCTCAGTCCTGGCCGATTCTCAACACATGGCGATAAAGCCAACAAGAACAAGCAGCAGCATCCGTTTGCGATGCGCGCGTTGTGCCTGATCTATGCGGAAAATTTTCATGGACATTCCTGGCAATGCTTAGTCGGAGCCGCCTGAATTAAAACGTCAATTCAAACGGCTCCGCTACATTGCTCACCATGAAGCCGATTTGCACTCTGTCCAGACAAATCTGGATTTCCTTCATATATTCCCTCTTTGTGATCGTGGTTATCACGCCCGCGCGGGCGGAGCTGTGCTCTGTGGCAGATGCGCAGGCGCTCTTTCAAGCGTCGCGCCAGTGGCTTGACCAACAAATGTTGAATGATCCGCTGGACATGAAACCTCCAGATTTTTCCAAAGGCGTCACGTTGTCGCCAACATTTTCCGCGACGGCCGCGGGCGTTGTGTTGCGTTTGAACGGCCGGCCAGTTGGACAAGCATGGGTGAAACAAAATTCGGATAGTTCACTGTGTCTTGCAGAGGCGCTTTTGAAAGCTTTGCAACAAGCAAGCAATGATCGAGTTCTTTGCGCGCTGCCAGCGGACATGCGCGCCCACGCCACGCAAGAACTCGCCCTTGAAATTGAATTGGTCGGCGACGCGCGTCCATTCACTGGCGACCGCCTTGATGTGATCGCCGCAAGAGTTGACAACAGTCGTCAAGCCATGGCTATTCGCGCTGGTGATCAGTGGGCGTTCTCATTGCCTTCACTGCAACAATCGCAAAATCAAACTCAATTGCCGTGGTACACCATGGTTGTCATGGCGCGTGAAGTTGGTGTGGAGGCTGGCGCCGACAAAAAATTTCTGTTGCCTGAGGGCGTTGTCATCTACCGCGCCGATACGCGCAGATTGGCGCAAATCGCTGCGAAAGCACCCGCATTTGAAGTTTCACGCGGCATGTTAACCGTGCCACTTTCGGACATCACCGCGCATGCTCTTGACGCCATGGCCATCGCCATTGCGGCGCATCTTGAAAGCCGCATTCGAAATCCAGAGGACCTTTCACAAGAGGTCATCGACACATTGAATGCGCTTGGACCAGCTGGCGAATATCAACCGGCGCTGGCGGTTTACGCTCAACAAGTATGTTCTCCAATGGAGCAAGCCATGAGCGCGTTCGCCATGGCAGAATTTTCAGAATGCAATTTTTCCCAGAAGGATCGCAGCGCCGCGCTCGAGTTCGCCATTTCCACATTGAACTCTCTGCAACGCGTGGTCGGCGAGGAAAAAAATCCACTTGATCATCCAGTTGCGGCGGCAGCTTGTCTACTTGCCTGTCAATTAGTGAATCATTCTGCCATGACTTGGGGAAATGCAGACACGGCGGATTGGCAAAAGAAATTGCGGACCAAAGTTGTGGAAACTTTTCAACTGCAAAACTTCGCGGATGTGCAGACTTGGTCATTATGCGCCGCTGCGTTGGCCCAAGAATCACCCGATGAAGTTGCCAAGGCTCTGAACACCGTGTGGCAAATTCGCCCAGTTGAAAAATTGCTTTCGGCAAGTCCATGGTTGCTCTTGGCGGAGCAGCGTGTGGGCAAGGCTTCGGACCATGAGAAAGCAAAAAAGGGTTGGAACTTGCTGCAAATCATGCTTGTGCAAAATCAACTCACGCAGAAATTAAATCCAGATATCGCCGCGGATCTTGTAGGCGGTTGGCCCATCACCACCAACGGCGTGACGGGCGCAACGGCTCAATCATCGCGGCCCGCCTGGGCGCTGGCGCTGGCGCTGAATCCCAAACTCTTTGGAATTTCAAATGCTAAAAATGCGGATATGGAATCTCTCAAGCTGGCGCTACGATTTCTAAAACAACTGCAAGTTGATCAAGCTTCGTGCTATGCGTTTCGAGATCCGTCTAAAGCCATCGGTGGCATTCGCGCCTCGCCTTGGGATAGCAGTCAACCTTTGGGTGCAAACGCTACCACCCTGCTTGCCATTCTTGAAGCCCGCGCCTTATTCGCGCTCGATTCAGAAAGCCAAAGCAATTAAGATGCGTGCGCCTGTTTGTCCGCACTTCAACATCATGCAACTCAATGTTTATTTTATTTTGTGCCGCTCTTGGAACAATTTGTCATTGGACCTTCAAGACATGATTGCCGCAAGCAATCGTGCCACACACAACATACTTTCCCTAATTCTTAATTGATGCACTCAATGAATGACGCTGTAATAACTGATCCTATTCCCACGCGCCGCGATTTCACCGCGTGCACAGGCGACGGCGCGACCTTCTGCTTCATGGTTGGCGCAGGTGAAACTTACATCGCTGCTTTGGTGTTGGCGCTTGGCAAAGGTGCCTTGATAGCGGGCTTAATTATCACAATTCCAATGTTGGTGGGCGCCACGGTTCAACTGGCTTCCCCAGCTGGTTTGCGCCGCGTGGGTTCGCCGCGCAAATGGATCCAAGGCTGCGCCATTGTGCAAGCTATTTCATTTGTGCCCCTCATCATCGCCGCCGCATACGGAGACCTTCCAACATGGTTGGTGTTCGTCACGCTATCTATTTATTGGAGCGCCGCCATTGGCGCGTGGCCCGCGTGGAGCACGTGGGTGGCTCGACTTTTTCCTGAAACTCTGCGCGCCAGTTACTTCAGTAAACGAAATCGCATTTGCCAAATCTCGCAACTCACCGCCATGCTTGCGGCGGGTGGACTTTTGTATTTGGGCGAGCGCGACGGTTGGCAACTGAAAGCGTTCATGTGGATCATGATCTTCGCCGCGTTGGCGCGTCTTTCCAGCGTGTGTTTCCTGCATTATCAAGGCGATGTCAAGTTGAAGACAAGCGACATAGCGCGTGTCCAGTACCGCGCGTTGCCCAAGCGACTTGGTCGTGGTGGCGATCTGCGCATTGTGCTTTGCCTGATCGCTTTGCAATTTGCGGCCAA
>SIAM01000052.1 GCA_009691785.1 Phycisphaerales bacterium | reverse complement strand
GCTCCTGCTCCAAGGATGGTCGCATGGCTACAGACCACCGGTAAGAGCGCGGCTCAAACTGGCGCAACAACCTTGTACACCCTTGCTGGCGCAAACCTGAAAAGCGATGCTCAAACCAAGTACACCACCGGTGGCAAAGTATGGACATTTAATTCCATATTTGACGGCGTCAATCTTGGCCAAGAAGCGTGGACATTTGCTATTCCAACTCCAGGCACGGCGGCTTTGATTGGTCTTGCTGCTTTGATAACAAGTCGTAGACGGAACTAATTTCACAAAAATCGTATTGAGTTCAGATGACTCAATGCGCCTCACTAAATCTGATTCACTCTTTGGAAAGGGGCCGAAGAGTTGTGTAAGGAAAAGCATGGTGTTAGGAAACACCATGAATCAGAAGTTCGATTGGCGGCGGTTTTTAAGGGAAACCGCCCCATAGCGAGATGTTTGCGCGGGAACGCAACATCTTGAATCGAACACAATTGCGGGCTGCGGAGGGCACAGTTCGCACAGCACTGGGGACGGGTCTTTGAAAAGAGGCTCGTCCCCTTTTTTTTTGCCTGCTTCATGCAACCGTTTATATCTGCATAAAAATAAATCTAACGCGTCATAGACGCGGTGATATGAAGAACAACTCACATTTATGAATTTAAATAAAACGAAGTTGTCTTAAGCCTTCCACTTGCGTGGAGCGGGACCTTTGTAATCGGCCAGCGGACGAATAATTCTGTTGTTGGCGTGCTGTTCCATGACGTGCGCGGCCCAACCTGTAATGCGACTCGCCACGAAAATAGGCGTGTATTGCGGCACTGGAATGCCAAGAATAAAATACGTCATGCCGCAAGGGAAATCCACATTGGGGTGAATGACCTTGTCCTTGAGCATGATGGCTTGCACGCGATCGCCAATATCAAACCACTTCTTGGCGTCTGGACCAAGTTGATCCGCCAGCTTGAGACCCCAAGATCGAAGAATGCCCGCTCGGTGATCGCCATTTTTATAAACGCGATGACCAAAGCCCATGAGCTTTCGCTTTTCAACAAATGCTCGCTGCATCCATGCCTCAACAGTGATGGCACCGCCAGCGCAGTCGTGATTTATTTCCTTGAGCATTTCCATGGCCATTTCGTTGGCGCCGCCATGAAGCGGCCCCTTGAGCGCGCCAATGCCGCCGCAAATTGCGCTGTGCAAATCGGATTCCGTGCTAGCGATCACGCGGCACGCAAATGTGCTGGCGTTGAAATCATGTTCGGCGTAGAGCATTAAGCTGACATCCATAATGCGCGCCTCTAGCTCACTTGGCTTGCGACCATTGATCAGCCACAACAAATTAGCGGCGTGACTGAGCGTTGTGTTGGGCTCCAAAATGGGCTTATTTTCGCGGGAACGCTGGCAAATTCCAATCAGCGTTGGAATTTGCGCAAGCAAGCGCATGCTCTTTTGCAATTCAGCGACGGGCGAATTGTCCTCGCACTCTGGGTCCATGTGTGAAAGCAAACTCACGCCAGTGCGTAGCACGCTCATGGGATGCGCGTTGGGGCAACTCACTGCGAACGTGGTCAAGGCGTCGCGCACTGCCGCCGGCACGGCGCGCAAGGCGATCACATCGCTTTTAAATTTCTTCAATTCTGCGTCGCTGGGCTTGTGACCAATCAACAATAAAAAAGCCACCTCTTCAAAGGTTGCGTTGGCGGCAAGGTCGGCAATTTCATAGCCACGATAGAGAAGTTCGGTTTGCGTGACGGCGCACACGGAAGTTTCACCGACAGATTGTCCGGCAAGTCCGCGTGTGTCAGGTTGCTTTGGGGTTGATGTTGATGCGCTCATGATTTCTCCAGTGGGTCGGGTCCGAAAGCGTTCGATGTTAGCATCCGTTCATGAAACAATTCGCCCAATGGATTGCAATGTGTGCGCTGGCCGCTTGTGGAACCGTGACTCAGTATGAGCCCCCGCTTCCATATCAAAACAGCCCGCAAGTAAACATGATTGCGGGCTGGATGGCGGGCTCTTATTCCAGCGCGGCGCAAAGCCAGACCGACTCTGAATACAAGGATATTGTGCTGCATATGAAGCCAATTTGGACGGATCAACCCGATGGACGCTGGCTGTATGTTGAGCAAGCCATGCAGGAAGCCGCGGACAAGCCCTATCGGCAGCGCGTGTATCACTTGGTTCACCATGATGACGGCGCGGTTGAAAGCCTGGTGTTTGAATTGCCAGGCGACCCGTTGCAATACGCGGGCGCATGGAAACAGGACAAACCACTGAATCAATTGATGCCATCGCAATTAACGCCACGCTCTGGTTGCGGTGTGAAATTGAAAGCCAAATCCGCCACGCAGTGGAGTGGTTCAACCGATGGAGACATGTGCGCAAGTTCGCTGCGCGGCGCGGCGTACGCCACCAGCGAAGTGACGGTGACGGAGAGTGAAATCACAAGCTGGAACCGAGGCTTTGACAGCTCGGGAAAGCAAGTCTGGGGCGCCACCAAAGGTCCCTATCAATTTAAAAAGCAACCGCAATAATGCGCGGCGCGGGCGTGGCTTGAATTTAAAAACAGTCCTTGTCAATCAACACTTTCAAAACACAATGAGCGCACCACAACACAACACATCTCACATGAATAATTCCAACAACTCCCAAGGCGCGCCGCAACACCAAGGCGCCGTACTGCGCGCGTTGATGGACAAAGGCGTTGTCATGGCGCCCGGCGCGTTCAACGCGCTTGTGGCCAAAGCCGCAAAAACGGCTGGTTTTGCGGCGGTTTATATTTCTGGCGGCGCCACGGCTAATGTGGCTGGCTATCCCGACATTGGTTTGATCACGCTCACGGAAATGTGCCGCACCATTCGCGAGATTGCGGATGCAAGCGGCTTGCCCGTGATTGCCGACGCCGACACCGGCTACGGCGAAGTGGAAAGTTGCGTGCGAACGGTTGTGGAATATGAGCGCGCGGGCGCCGCGGCGCTGCATATTGAGGACCAAGTATTTCCAAAGCGCTGTGGACATTTGGACGGCAAGGAATTAATCAGCGCCACGGACATGGCTGACAAAGTGAGCGCTATGGCCAAGCACAAATTAAGTCCGGACTTTGTCATTATCGCGCGCACCGACGCGCGGCACGTGACTGACTTTGCCGACGCCGTGAAGCGCGCCAATTTATATAGAGAAGCTGGCGCGGACATGATTTTCCCCGAGGGCTTGCAAAGCGAAGCGGAGTTCAAAGATTTCGCCAAAGCGTCTCCGGGATATTTGCTGGCCAACATGACGGAGTTTGGAAAGACGCCAGATATTTCCGCCGCCACCTTTGGCCAACTTGGCTATTCGCTGGTGATTTATCCCCTAAGCATGATGCGTTTGGCCATGGGCGAAGTGACGCGCGGATTGGCCTGTCTGAAACAGCATGGATCGATGAAAGAAGTTCTGCCCCGCATGCAGACGCGCAAGGACTTGTATTCGCTGCTAGGCTACGAACCTGGAATTGAGTGGAATTTTCCGCACAACAAGGCTTGAAATAGTTGGATTGCGCTTTCCTAAGATGATCTTCATAGCTCGTTGGTCAAATTGAAGTTGGCATTGGCACGCGCGCGAATGGTTGGCCTTGGACTGTTTTTTGAAATCTGAGTCAGGTTTTTCAATAAAATTTCTCAACCCCTGTTTTTAATGATAAAATAAGGGTTTTATTACAAATAATTTTAAAAAATCAAAGACTTCAGGAACACTTTCACGGTTTACATGCGAATATTCCCCTGTAAGATTCAATTCTTACTTCATGTGTTTGACTTGCAAAATGTTGTTTGGCTTTTGAGTTGAGGAAAAGGGACCTCTAATCAAAATTAAGACTGTAGAGAAAGGGAACTCTATACAGTCGCTGGGCTGAAAAGCCGAGTGCCAATTTAAGCGATTCGAGCATGTTGGAGGGAATAAGGGAAAGGGCGGTCAGCCGAGACTCAGAAAGGGTTCGGCTGATCTCCTTTTTAGGACAAATTTTTTGCGCCTGAACAGCAAAGCCCAACAACTTGCAATACTGGCAATGTGCGTTGCACAGTTGCCCGCCCCCGCACACAGCGAAGCGGGATCATTGTTCGGTTTGTTTTCTATACACTTTCAACCTGTCCCCCGCACGATTTTTGGTGAAAAATATTTCCATGAACCAGCTCACATTTACAATTTCCGCCAGCCTTGCCTTTGCCGCAAGTTCACTTGTGACATGCGTATTGCATGCTCAAGATGGAACCACAACGGAGCCCGCGTTGAAGCAAGGCCAGGTTGTTGAAAGTCCTTCAGTTGCAAATCAATCACGAGATGCCAAACACAAACTTGATGCCATGAAGTCGGATGCCGAGACGAACTATATTGCGAGTCCGTACAACATTGCACAACTTGGCATGCGCAGCCAATGGCAAACTAAAATTCCCCACACTGGAACAAATCCGTTTGCAGGATTGAGTCTTGAAGGAAATCAAATTTTTGCCTGGGATCATTTTGGCGTCGTGACCCGCATCAAGTCCGATACTGGAGCGGTGTTATGGCAGGGTTCAACGCAAAGCAAACTAGATAAAATTTTCAGCGTCAATATTCTGCCTGAAGGAAATAATCCAACGGCTATTGCGCTGACCGATGCCTCCACAATTGTGTTTGAAGATGGAAGCGGAGCGTTGCTAGCGCAAGATCCACTTCGCCGAGTGCCTGCCACAGCGGGCGCAGTCAGTGGAAATTTTATTGTCTTTGGCGACACTGAAGGCCGTGTGATTTGGCTTAAATTGAAAGAATCAAATATCGCGAATGTTGCCAAAAACCAAGGTAAGCCTGGCGACTATTCAGCGAGTAAAGAACATACTCAACGTCGAACAGTTCTATGCTTGGAAGAATTTGGCGCAATGTCTAAAGGGAAAGTGGCGACCGTTCCGTTTGTCATTCCAAAGGTTGGCATTTTAACCGTCAGCACTGGCGGTGAAATCTGCCTGTTTAACGCCACCACCTCTAAGCAAATTTGGAAATATAAAAGTAACGCTCCATTTGTAAGTCTGCCCTCGGTCTTGAATGGCGTTGCCTATGTAGCCGGTAAAGATCAATATCTGCATGCCATTGATCTTCAATCAGGAAATGCCATTTGGAATTGGTTCACGCAAGTTCAACTGGTCAACCCGCCGCTAGCTGTGGGTAATTTGGTGGCGTTGCAAGTTCCCGAGGAAGGGCTTGTGGCTTTGTCCACAAATCCAGCCGACAAGATAAGCGGTCTTGTAATGTGGAAATCAAAAGCCGCGGGCAATCCCCTCACTCTGACAAATGAGGGATTGATTACATGGGACGACGCCAGCAGAACAATGACACTTGTCGAGACGAAGGCTGGCGGAATCACGGCAACGGCAACTTTTCCAAGTGCACGATGGGTTGCATCTACCGCGCCAGTTGATGGAACAATTATGCTGCTTTGCGATGACGGTCGCCTACAACAAGTGCGACCAATAGAAATGATGACACCGGTGACGCCTTCCAAGGCCACAGAAGTATTACCCGCAAAATCCAAAGATGCGAATGCCGGCACAAAGGTGGCGAAACCATCAGAAGAACCAGTGGCCGGTGATGCTGCTTCTAGCGAAAGCGCGCCCTGATGTGCAAGGCGGGCTTGTGCATGCCAACGCATGTGCGGCTGCGCATTCATGTGGCTTTCAAGTGCTTGTCAATGCGCGAGCGTGTATTCATATAAATGACGAATGTCTGTTCGAGTACTTTCATCAGCCACATGAACCATTCTCACGCAGTTCAACGCGCGCTACTTTCCGTAAGTGACAAGAGCGGCTTGGTGGAGTTTGCCAAAGTGTTGGCCGGCCACGGCGTTGAAATTGTCAGTACGGGCGGCACCGCCAAGGCGCTTATGGCCGCGGGCATTGCGGTTGTGCCAGTTGAAAAATTGACCGGCTTTCCAGAAATGATGGATGGCCGCGTGAAGACGCTGCACCCGCGGGTGCATGGCGGTTTGTTGGGCCGGCGCGATGTGCCTGAGCACGTGGCCGCAATGAAAGAGCATGGAATTGCGCCCATTGATTTGGTGTGCGTGAGTTTGTATCCATTTGCCAACACCATTGCCAAGGCTGGCGTAACTGAAGAAGATGCGATTGAGCAAATTGATATTGGCGGGCCTGCCATGATTCGCAGCGCGTCAAAGAATTATGAGTTTGTGACAGTGGTGACTGCGCCAGAGCAATATGCGCGCGTTGCCAAGGAAATGGCGGCGAACAAGGGCGGGACCACACTGACACTACGCAAGCAATTGGCGGCCGAGGCGTTTGATCACACCGCGAAATACGACACCATGATTGCGGCGTGGATGGCGCGCGCAAATGCGAATGTTGGCGCGAGTGAATTGCCCGACACCATTCAGGTGGCGCTGACACGCAAGACGCAATTGCGTTACGGAGAAAATCCGCATCAAACGGCGGCGTTGTACCGGGACTTGTCGCAATCAGACGGCGCGATTGTGGACGCGCAAACAGTTGAGGGCAAACCGCTTTCGTACAACAATATTTTGGACGCGGCGGCGGCGTTTGAGTTGGTGAAAGATTTGTTGGCGCTCACCCAACGCGCAACACATGCAAACTTGGTGGCGAACGCTGGCGAAAATACATGTGCAATGACCGCGCATTCTGGCGCGCCGTTGGCTAGTGGCGCTAAAGCAAACAGCGTGGCCGCGTGCGTGGTGAAGCACACCAATCCTTGCGGCGCGGCGATTGGTGCCAACGCCGCGGATGCCTTTGACAAGGCGTACGCGGGCGATCCACTTGCGGCGTACGGCGGCATTGTTGCCATTTCCGCGCGGCTCACCGCTGCCGACGCCACCAACATTGCCAAGCCAGATCGCTTTTTGGAAGTGGTGGTTGCGGAATCATTCGAGCCGGAGGCCATTGCTATTTTGGCGGCGCGCTGGAAAAATGTGCGCTTGCTTGCGGTGGGTTCCATGCACCGCGCGCCAACAAATGCATTGCAATTGCGCAGCGTGCCAGGCGGCGTGCTGGTGCAAGAAAGTGATGGCGCCCTTGATGCGGCGGCCGAATTTAAATTGACCGCGGGCCCCGCGCCCAGTGAAGCGTTGCGGCAAGACGCGGAATTTTTGTCCGTGATTGCCAAGCACTTGAAGAGCAATGCCGTGTGCGTGGGCGCTCAACAAACATTGTGGGGAGCGGGCGCGGGTCAAATGGACCGCGTGGCTTCATGCAAGCACGCCATTGAAAAAGCAAAATTGAAATTGCAGGCCGCGATCGCGATTGCAAACACCATCGTTGTCACCGCGGCAAGCGACGCGTTCTTTCCATTTGATGATGGCCCACGCTTGTTGATTGATGCTGGCGTGAAATGTTTGGTGCACCCAGGCGGCAGCAAGCGCGATGGCGACACTGAAACGCTGTGCAAGAATCGCGGCGTGACGCTGTTGGTCACGGGCACGCGCCACTTTCGGCATTAACGCCAAGATAATTCGTATCAGATCATTCACGCGCCACGCCAACGCGCTTTCAAATTGCAATGTTGAAACATAAAAAAGAAAACATGCGTGTGTTGTTGCACACGCACGTATAGAAGTCACAAAAAATATGCTTTAAAATTACTTTGGCGAAGCTGGAGCCGCCGCGGGCGCTGGTGGTTTCACGCCGGCTTTATTAGAAGACTTTGACGCGGGTTGCACAGCAGGCGCGGCACCCGACTTCGTAGCCGCAGGCAGCGGATACTGGCTTGTGACATCGGGCTTCAGGAAGAAGTAATACATGGTGCCTTCCGCGTATTGACCGCCCGCCAGAATTTCCGCGGCTGGACCGATGCCCATATAAATGTCCGCGCGACCTGGCGCTTGAATGGCGCCGCCAGTGTCTTGATCAACCATAAACTTTAAGAAACGCTGCTTTTTACCGCCAAAATCAATGCCTTGCGTGTCCACCAACACCACGCCGCCGGCTGGATACACCTTCTTGTCGGTGGCCAACGTTTCCTTCTCGGTCACTTTAACGCCAAGCGATCCTTGGGGCCAATTGCCGCCCTCGTATGTGGTAAAGAACACATACGACTCGTTCTTTAACATCATGGCGGAAATCTTCGCGGGATTCTTTTTGTACTCATCCATGATCGCCTTGAGCGACAATTTGTTCTTTGGAATTAAACCAGAGTCAATGCAAGCTTGACCAAGACCGGAGTACGGCCGATCGGTTTTACCCGCGTAGCCAATAAACATTACTTTACCATCGGGCATGATAATTTTGGCGCTGCCATTCACTTGCACGATGTACGCGTCAAGCGCGCTGCGCAAGTAGACAAGCTCCGAACCCTTGAACATGTTGCTTGATTCAATCTCGGCGCGCGTTGGATATGGATGCAGCGAACCGTCGGCGGCGCGTTGACCTTGCGGAGCGCCGGTTGAAGGATCGGTGGCAAGATCCGCGGGACGCTTGAACAGCGGAAATTTATACTCGTCCGTCGCGGTCATGCTGCCTTGAAACTCTGGGCTGTAATAACCGGTGAACAACACGGTGCCCTTGCCGTTCCATCCAACGGTTTGCCAAATTTCAAATTGCTGTTTAATGGCGCCAACAAAATCGGCCTCTGATTTGCTGTCCTTTAAAATTTGTTGAAAGGCCACAATGCTGGATGACGATTGATCCCATGTGCACACTTTCATAAATGGAAATTTGGTTTTGCTGGACGGCATTTGAAACCAACCCTGGGAATATGCGAGCGCATGGTTCAAGAATGGATCGCGAACGCGCCACGCCGCGCCGATGTCTGGAAGCGGATCATTGGGACCTAATTTCCGTAATCCACTTTCGCCTGGACCAAGTTGATGCGTGTAGTCGGGAGTGGGTTCTGGAACAGGCTCCTCTGTTTTGCAGGCGCCGAAAAATAAAACTGGCAACGCAAGCGCGGCGCTCATGAAGGCGAGAGAGAATTTGCGATAGTTGAAAATGGGCATGCGGAGAAAATAGCGAATTTGGCGAAGTCGGTTACAATAATTGCATGCAAACTTTCCTCGCAACCCATTTTTCTTCCCTGCTCGCCATTAGCTTGCCATCCGGCTTTGAATGGGTAATTCTGCTCGCGGTAGCCCTGCTTATCTTTGGTCGGCGCCTGCCTGAAGTGGCGCGCGGTTTTGGCAAGAGCATTAATGAGTTTAAAAAAGGCATGAGCGAAGTGACTTCCGAAATCAACAAGGAACCAATGGATCAGGCTTCTAGCCAGAATGCTGGCGGCGCTGCCAAACTTCCAGACGCCAATTCCGCCAATGCCATGGGGCAAGACGCTTCGCAGGCGCAGGAATCGGACGCGTCTAAGAAGGTTTGAACTAGGGATTGAACCGTGGTTTGAAACGGGCGGTCTGAGCGCGGAGGCAAACGAAACGCAGTCTTGCCCCGTTGATGCGCACTGATTGACCCCGTTACAATATTTCACTTGGTCAGGATTTGGTTTCGTTTGGGCGATTAGCTCAGCTGGCTAGAGCGCACGGATCACACCCGTGAGGTCGAGGGTTCGAGTCCCCCACCGCCCACTTCTTGTAATTGCACTGCTTCGCATTTGTTCGCATTTGTTCGCAAAGCATCGGTCAAACAAGTTGTTTCTGATGCATCGTGCGAATGTGAGCGAAGTGGTGCGGACGGGTGCTGCGCCGTATTTTGGACTTTGAGTGCGCCGCCTTTTGCGCCGCTTGTTACGAGTTCAAAATGAGCATCACGAACTTGTAGGTAATGCTGCGCCGAGATCAATGGACTATGTCCCAACCACCTTGCGACTGAATGTGCTGGGACTTGTTCCACCCAATCAGTTGCGCAAGATGCGCGCAAGTTTTGGAATAATCGAGGCCATGGCTTCAAGCCAGCCCGAATGATGAATTTTGTGAATGTTGTTCGCAAATTAGCGGACGAATTACGCAGTCTGGGAATGATTGCTTCCTCCCCCGTCTCGGCTCGGTCAAAGAGCGTTTGCAGAATTGGCATAACTTCTTTGGAGATAGGAACAAACCGCATGGCATGCCCTTCGTGACCAGCTGTCTTAGGGCTTCGTACTGTCAAACGGCTGAGTTCCCAATTCACATCGCTCCATTTTAAGCCAAACAATTCTGAAGGGCAGCGAAGACCCGCATAGCGACACAGTGCAAGGATCCCTTTCCATTGGGCATCTGGACACTCTTCCAGAATCGCATTCATCATTTCATGAGTGACATAAAATGCTCGCTCTTGATTGGACTGCGAACCAGCTCGCATATCTGCGAAGGGACTTGAATCGATCATTCCCCATTTCACTGCTTTATTAAAAATCGCTTTTGCAATATGTACATGCTTGGAAACAGTGGCTGATGCAAACTTAGATTCGGAAATTGCCTTGCGCCAGCCCTCCGCCTCAACCAGTTTGATCTTTACTATCAGTGCATCTATACCGAAGTGCGCTCGCAGAATCCCCATAGTTTGCCGATGCGCCGCACGGGTCGTTGATTTAACAAATGAGGTCGCTTCAAATTGATTTAAAAGATTGTCCAGCGTTACTACTACGGCGTTGAGGCGTGATTCAATCAACCCAACTGCCGCAAGACGCCCGTGCATTGTTTCTGGAAGGTCACGCAACCACACCGACAATTCCCCATCTAGTGGCACGGCCATTCGCTGTGCCGCAATCAGTGCCTCCACACGCAACTTGAATGACTCGGCAGCCTTGGCATTCACATCACCCAATCGAATGGTGCGTCGCTTGCCTTGCTCGTCTGTAAACAAGATGCGTTTGGTTCCGTTCTTATCTCTTGAAATACTTGCCATATCAGTTCACTTTCTAGGCTTTTTGCCTTTGATCTTTGTGAGTTCCAGCCCCAAGTAGTTGCACAGAGTGTCCATATTCGTTCCTCGCAGTGGAATCTTGCACTTCACAAAGCGTGAAAGTGTCGCCTCTGTAATGCCTGTTTCCTTGCTCACGAGATAGCGGCTCTTGCCGCACTGATTCAGTGCCGTTCGAAGTGTCGCCGTGATCATTGGCATGAAGGCATCGTAACTTAATACTTGTGATTGTGTAAGGTTATCCATTGGATGCACCCCAAATCTCATCTTCTGGAGTACTGGCGACAGCGGCGACGGCGACAGAAATAGTGGCAACATGCGGGGAGAGCGTATTTGTGTCGCCGTCGCCAGTGTCACCACTGGGAATGATCAGAGTAAATCGATCGGCTCTTCGTCCCTGGCCGCCTTCGTGATCATCAATCGACCAGCGTCCCATTCCTGCATCCACCAATCCGTCTAGTGCTTTCTCAGCGCACTCGTTTCGTCCACGGTATTCACGAGGCCCACGGCTCAATTCCCTAGTCGTTGCAGTGCCGCCATTGCGCTGTATCCATTCAATTAACCTGCGTCGATCTCGGTCACCATCGGATTCAGACAAGATCCCGTACACACGCTTGGATTCTTCACCGAACCATCTGGCGATTCGTATTCCAGCACCGACGCTTAACTCATCAACTTGATAATGATCCCACAGCGTTGGATCATTGGCAAAACGGCGTACTAGGTGAATTACGAGCGCAAATCTTGGAACATATCCCTCCAACTTTGACCATGCTGCGGCTTCGTCGCCACTCAAGTTTATTTGCTCTCGAGCGTGTTCATTGTAAAACTTGACCCAAACCGCCTTGCCATCTTTAGACAAATTGATCAGTGCTGGTTGCTGATTCTCGTCGGCATCAATGGCCATAGTCAGGGAAAATAATTGGTCGAATATTGTGGCAACCGCTGCTTCGCACTGTGGATCCATGTCGGCTTCAGACCATTTTTTTGATTTGCGGGGTGGCATTGCAAACAAAAGTCTCGCTGCCAGACCGTTATCCCTGTGTTCTTGCCCCAAAGCGCGTCGCAAAGTCTCAGGCTGTATGCCACCAGCGATTGAAACCGCCGCGTGCGGCACATAAATCGTGCCACTGCCTTTGCGATCCACAACCATTGGTCGTCCGCCAAACATTTCCAGCCACTTCGCTACATCGCCACCTTTCCCCTGCGCATAGCGATCAAAGTTAAACCATCCCGATAATTCATCACGAATCATCAAGAGTCCACGCGGGTTTTCTTTCAGTCGTACGGCCAAAGCCTCGGTTGTCGCGTCGTCTGTCCAACAACGATCGCATGTTGGCGGTTCGGGTTTAATTGGTGCAGGAATTGTCGAACTTGCCTTCTGTGATTCTTTCAATAGTTTTTCATATTCAGCAAACTCAACTTCAAAATCTTTGAGAGCCTCAGCATGTTTTGTCATGGCTAGGCTTTGACGCTTCCGAATTGAACGGAGTGGCAATTCCAACGCTGGCGATTTTGCTGTTCCGCTTTCACCAACGATCGCAGTCCAGATGATCGCGGGCTCAGACCAACTATTTTTTAATGCAATTCTGTTGGTGTTTCCGATCGCAGACGCCAATCCTGAAAGCATTGGCAATGCGATATACGAAGGATCACAGCCAATTGCGTTTGCAGCGCTTTCAACAAATGATCGAATTGGTTCAGGCAACGCATCTACTGGAAACGGCTTGAATTTGTCTAGAGCAGTTTTGTTACTGCCATGCAACTTCGGCGTCGATGGCATTGCACGACCTGTATGAGTCGAATCAGTATGAACATTTACCTTTAGTTGTGGCGCATCAACTTGTTTGAGATGTTGCATTGGCGCAGTAGGCGCCGCCACGGTCGCGGGGGTTGGAGCCGCGTATTCAATCTTAAGCCTTTTGCAGATTTCTTCTGGACGACAAAAATTCCCACTGCATTGATACTCAACACAGTGATCACTAGAACGGTAAGTCAAGTCGCCTTCACAACCTTCAACTGGACAAGCCGCAATCCATCCTTTGTGA
>SIAM01000051.1 GCA_009691785.1 Phycisphaerales bacterium | reverse complement strand
TCCGGCGTGTGGCGCACAATGCGGCCCTCGACCAAAAAGATCACGTCCTCCGCGATGTTGGTGGTCATGTCGGCAATGCGTTCAAAGCGCTGCGCAATGGTGAGCATTTCAATGGTCTGACCAGAGGTGGCCACATCGCGTGGAATTTCTTGGCGCGCCCATTGCAGAACTTCCTTGTGCAAATCGTCAACGCGCTGATCGGCGCGGCGCACTTGGCGGCACAGCGACGCGTCCTCGTTGCTCATGGCGGCCAGCACATCGCTGAGCATGGTGCGGCTTGCAAACGCAAGGTCAATCATGGCGGGCGGAAGCGGTGGGCCATCTGCGGCGCCAAGTTTGATTAATTTTTTGGCAATGCCGCGCGCTAAATCCGCGATGCGCTCAAGCTCATTGCTAATGCGAATCACCGCAAGAATAAGCCGCAAATCACCAGCCACTGGTTGCGCCAGCGCAAGCAGGCGCATGCAGGTGGCTTCCAGATCAAGCTCCATTTGGTCCACTTCGGCGTCGCCAGCGCGCACAACTTCCGCCAGTTGCAAGTCGCCGTCAATCATCACTTCAATCACGCGCGTCACGCGTTGCTCCACCATGGCGCCCATGGCCAGCAAGTTGCGGCGCAAATCCACCATTTCATTTCGTAGGTCTACTGCCATTTTATTTTTATGCGTCGGTGCCTTGGATGATTCGGTTCAATTATCTAGTTTAAGTATCCCGTTCAATTATCCAAAGCGGCCGGTGACATAATCCTCCGTTTGTTTGTTCTTGGGGTTGGTGAACATTCCGTCAGTTGGACCGGCTTCAACCAGTTTGCCTTCAAAGAAGAACGCGGTGAGATCGCTCACGCGCGCGGCTTGTTGCATGTTGTGCGTAACCACCACAATGGTGAATGTTTGTCGCAGCTCGCGTATCAGCGCTTCAACACTTGCGGTACTGCGCGGATCAAGCGCGGAGCAGGGCTCGTCCATCAGCAGAACTTCTGGACCAACCGCAATGGCTCGCGCAATGCACAGGCGTTGTTGCTGGCCGCCGGAAAGTCCAAGCGCGCTGTTGTGAAGGCGGTCCTTCACTTCGTCCCAAATGGCGGCGGCGCGCAGGCTTTGCTCCACCAGCGCGTCCAGGTCGCTGTGGTGAAAACGCTTGTGAAGCCGCGGTCCAAACGCGATATTTTCATAAATGCTTTTGGGAAATGGATTTGGTTTTTGAAAAACCATGCCCACGCGCCGGCGCAATTCCACCACGTCAAAGGCGCGGTCAAGCACATCGTCTTGGTCCAGTTGCATAACGCCGTCGGCGCGCGCGTTTGGAACCAAGTCGTTCATGCGGTTGATCCAGCGCAGAAATGTGCTCTTGCCGCAACCCGATGGACCAATCAGCGAAGTCACGCGCTGCGATGGAATGTTCAGCGTGATGTTGTGCAGCGCGTGATAGGCGCCATACCACGCGTTGAAATCTTGCACGCGAATGGTGATCTGCTCGGTTGGCGCAGTCGCCGCAGCAGTTGGCGCTGTTGGCGCGGTCGCTGGCTTTGCAAGATTGGGTTGAGTGTCGGGCATGGTTGTTGGCTCTGTCTTTATTTCAATATGCAAAGTTGCATCGTGGTTCGTTTATGCCAGCGGCTTGCGCAGTTTCTGTCGAAGATACACGGCGACGCCATTGAAGCAGACCAACACAACAAGCAACACCACAATGGCCGACGCCGCCAGTTGGTGGAATGATTCTTGCGGGCGGCCCGCCCAGTTGAAAATTTGAAATGGCAGCACGGTGAAATTGTCGTTGAGATTGTCGGGCGTGTTGGCAATGAACACCGGAATGCCAAGCACCAGCAGCGGCGCGGCCTCGCCCATGGCGCGGCTCATGGCCAGAATGGCGCCAGTGAGAATGCTGGGAATTGCCGCGGGCAAAGTAATTTTTGAAGCGGTCTGCCACGGCGTCGCGCCAATGGCAAGACTGGCTTGTCGCAAACTAGATGGCACCGCGCGCAACGCCTCGCGGCTGGAAATAATCACAATCGGCAGCACCACCAACATCAAGGTTAATCCGCCCGCAAGCAAGCCTTGACCAAACGGAAGTTGAATGTGCCACCACGCGTTGTCCGGTCCAAACGAAAGCGCGCTGTTTTTGTCGCTTCCAAAAAGTCCAAACATGCGCGTGAAGGCGGTCAGCCCAAGAATGCCGTACACAATGCTGGGCACGCCGGCTAGGTTTCGAATATTGAAATCAATCAAAGCGGTCCAGCGATTCTTGGGCGCGAACTCCTCCAAATAAATCGCCGTTCCAATTCCAAGCGGCAGCGCCAGCAGCGCGCAAATGACGCACACCCACAGCGAGCCAATCACGGCCGCGTAAATACCAGCCTTCTCTGGAAAGCGGCTGGCGAAGTTGCTCAGAAATTCCCAGCGGATTATTTTTGTCACTTGTGAAAGTTCGCCGTGGCCAAACACGGCGCTCAACGCCTCGCTGCTGAACAAGAAGTGCGAGCCTTGCACCATGATGGACATAAGCAGCAGCGCCAAAATAAGAATGGTGGCGCTGGTGCTGAATAGGCACAGCGCAAGGAACGCGCGGTTCTTCAGAATTCGCTTGGTTCGCAGGGAAATACCGCTCATTCGTACACCTCGCGATATCGATTCAGCAGAATGTTTCCAATAATGGAAAGCACCAATGTCACCATGAAGAGCACCATGGCCACGGCGTAACTGGAAAGATTTTCAACGCCGAAGGCGGGCGCGTCGCCCAGAAAAATTTGCACCATGTACGCCGTCATGGTTTGCACTTGGTCGGCTGGGTTGAGCGTCATGTGCGCCAAGCCGCCCGCGGCAAGCGCCACCACCATGGTCTCGCCAATGGCGCGCGTGATGGCCAGAAAACAACTGGCCATAATTCCGCTGAGCGCGGCGGGTGTGACTACTTTTACGCTGACATCAAATTTGGTGCTGCCCAGCGCGTACGCGCCCTCGCGCAAGGAGCGCGGCACGGATTGCATGGCGTCCTCGCTCAGCGACGCCACGATTGGAAGAATCATAATGCCAACGGCAATGCCAGCGGCGCCCGCGTTGTAGCCGGAAAATATCGGCGTGCCAAAAAGAAAGTTGCACGCGCCTTGCAACGCGGGAGTAATCACAAGCAGCGCGAAGAATCCGTAGACCACAGTGGGCACACCCGCCAGAATTTCAATGATGGGTTTCAAGATGGCGCGTTTGCGGTTTGTGGCGTATTCGCTCAGGTAAATGGCGGTGATTAAACCCAGCGGAATGGCGGTCATGGCGGCAACAACCGACACTAGAAAAGTGCCACAAATCAGCGGCCAAATGCCAAAATGTTTCTCCGCGCCAAGCAGGGGGCTCCATGTGGTGCCAAACAAAAAGTCGGTCAATGTAATGTCCGGCATTTGAATGAACGCAATGGTCTCGCGCAGCAGAATGGTGATAATGCCAACCGTAATGGCAATGCTGATCAGCGCGGTGCAGCCCAGCATTCCACGGATTGCAAATTCCCATCCATCACGGACATGGCGTGAGCGCGCCACGCCTTTGCGCGCCAACTCAACCGCGCTTGAAGCGGCTTTGGCGGAAAGGGCGCTCATGGAAATTGGGTGCTCACAAATTTCCTATACCTACATGATGCAAGAACATTGTTGGAAGAAGTGGTTGCAAGCAGTGGTTTCTTTTTGCAAGTCATGTCCGCAAGAAAAATCTGCTTCTGCACGGATATGAAATTGACTTGCTTTCTTTTCATGGCGGTGGAATTGCGGTTCATTTCACTTCTTATTTGTAAACATTTGCGATCGGTCCCAGCACTTTGTTGTCAGACGCGTCCAAATACTGCGTGCCAAGTTTCATGGCTTTCCAATTTGTCGCGGCGCGCTCGGAGATTGCCGTGGGCAGTGGGGTGTATCCAACTTGCTTGGAAAGTTTGGCGGTGTTGGCCAAATAGAAATTCACAAACGCCGCAACTTCAGGCCGCGCCGCGCTCTTGGCGTTGACATAAATAAACAGCGGACGGCTCAACGGCGCGTAGGTTCCATCCTCAATGCTCTTGCTATTTGGAGTGATCGCGCCCTTGCCGCCATCAATTGGAATCAGCTTTAATTTGCTTGCATTCTCGCTGTAGAACGCAAATCCAAAGTAGCCAATCGCGTTCTTGTCGCCGGCCACGCCGGTCACTAGAACATTGTCGTCCTCGCTTACGGAAAGGTCGGAGCGAATCTTTCCGTCCTTGCCCACGGTGACTTCCTTGAAGTAATCAAAAGTTCCGCTGTCGGTGCCGGGGCTGAACACCTTGATGGTTTCGCCGGGCCACGCGGGATTGATGTCCGACCATTTCTTGGCGGGTGAGTCGGCGCTAAAAATCTTTTTCAGTTGCTCAACATTCATTTGCGTCACCCATGTGTTGGCGGGGTTCACCACAACGGCAATCCCGTCAAACGCGATTGGGATTTCAACAAATTCAATTTTGTTTGTCTTGGCGGTGTCCATTTCTGTCTTGGTAATTGGACGGCTGGCGGTTGAAATATCCGTCTCGCCGGCGCAAAATCTTTTAAAGCCGCCACCTGTTCCGCTAATGCCAACAGTTGGACGCGTCTTGGTTGCCTTGCCTTTAAAATCTTCCGCAACGGCTTCGGTGATTGGATACACCGTGGACGAACCGTCCACTTTAATTTGTCCAGTGAGCTTGCTTAGATCCGCGTCGCCAGCTTGCATAGTGGCCGCAAGCGCAATTGGAAGAGCGAACAATGAGAGTGTCAGGGTTGCGATAGACTTCATAGATGTTCCTTTGTCAATTTGTAAAAGTCTCTGAATGCTGAGACTTGAATTGATTGAAGATTCGCCAAGTCGTGTTTAGATTGTGTTAAGAACCCTTTTGTATTGCTGTAATTTCGCTTGGAATGTCCATGTGTCCGCGCTTTGGTATCGAAGTCGTTTGAATTTATTGAATTTGGTTTGCAAGCGGAATCATTAAGGTAAAGCGACTTCCGTTGCCAATGGCGCTTTCAACCGTCACCGTTCCGCCGTGCACCATGGCAATGTGTTTCACAATAGCTAAGCCCAGGCCGGTGCCGCCATCGTCGCGGCTGCGCGCGTTGTCCACGCGGTAGAAGCGCTCAAACAATCGCGGCAGATGTTTTTCAGGAATGCCCGGGCCTTGGTCCGCCACGGTGATCAGCCCCATGCGTGTGCCAGTCATGTTGTCTTCGTTGCCCACCGCGGCGTGCGCATGTGCGTGCTGCTTGTTTTCGGCGCGCGCGGAAATTTCAATGGCGCTTCCTCGCGGCGAGTAGCGAATGGCGTTGCTCACCAAATTCCCAATCGCTTGCTCTATCAGCAACGCGTTGGCGTGCAATTGCAAATTGTTCTCAATGTCGCGCGTCAGCTTCACGCCCTTGGCCTCCGCGGCTGGACCAAGTTCCGCGTCCACCCAATCAATCAACGCATTCACCGGCGTGGGCGCCAGGGTCACGCGCTCTTTGGAATTGCTCGACTCCAAAAATGAAATGGAAAGCAAGTCCTCCACCAGCGCGCCCAGGCGCGAGGCGTTGCGCTCCACAATTTCCAGAAAGCGATTCACTTGCCCGGCGTCGCTTAATCCAATCTGCCGAATTGTTTCTATGTAGCCCTTGATGTTGGTGATGGGCGTGCGCAATTCGTGGCTGACATTGGCCACAAAATCGCTGCGCATTCGCTCTAGGCGCTGCTCGCTGGTGACATCCGCAATCAGCAGCAACGCGCCAATGGCTTGCTTGGATTCATCGCGCAGCGTTTCAATGGCGGCGTCCACAATGGAGCCCGGTGAGGTTGGCGGCTCCAGCAATCCGTGGCGGCGCTGGCCATCTTTATAACTGGCCTCCAACATTGCGTTCACTTCTGGAATGCGGCTGAGTTCTTGAAACAATCGCCCGCGCGCGGCGGTTGGATCAAAGCCCAGCAAGCGCGCGGCGGCGGCGTTGGCCGACAGCACGCGTTGATGCGCGTCAAGCACCACCAAACCATCGCGCATGGATTGCTCGAACAGTTGGCGTTGCAAATGTTCGCTGTTGATTTCGTTGCGCGTGCGCGCCTGCTGCTCCGTGATGGCGGCGCATTGGCGCGATAGATGCGCCAACAAGGGGCGGCGAAAAATTGGAAAGCTGGTGGCGCCATCGCTGGTCAAGGATTTTTCAAGCGATGTGCTTAAGCGCGCAACGTCCAGCGCAATGCGCGCTTGATGAACGGCCGCCAAGAATACCGTTCCAATGGCGATCACGGCGGCGGTTTCACTTGTGAACGCAATCCACGCGCCGATCGCAATCAGCGCCGCCACAATCCACACAAATGCGGTTGAGAAAATGGGTTTCATTCAGCGAGAGCTTCGCGGCTCTCACTAAAACGATACCCGACTCCGCGCACCGTTTCGATCAAGTCGCCAATGGCGCCCAACTTGCGCCGCAATGCGGTGATATGCACGTCAACGGTGCGGCTAGAAAGCACAATGTCGCGTCCATGCACCGCGGCAATGATTTGGTCGCGCGTGCGCACAAATCCAGGGCGTTTGGCCAGAAATTGCAGAATGCCATATTCGGTCAGCGTCAAGTCCACGGGTGTATTTTCAAGCAGCACAACGTGGCGGCCCGAGTCAATCACAAGTTGTCCATCAAGCATGCTCATGCGGTCGCTTTCAATGGGCGCCGCCAGGCTCGTTCTGCGCAACGCGCTTTGCACACGCGCCACCAACACGCGCGGACTGAACGGCTTGGTGATGTAATCGTCCGCGCCCAATTCAATGCCAGCCACAATGTCGCTCTCATCGCCTTTGGCGGTGACCATAATAATTGGCATGGCGCGTTGATCATGCGTCTGGCGAATGCGTCGGCACACTTCAAGTCCGTCCACATCGGGCAACATTAAATCAAGCACCACGGCGTCGGGAACGGTTTTCTTTATTGACTCCAGCGCGGCGCGGCCTGAGCGCGCGATGGTGGTGTCAATGCCGGCGCGCTTGAGATGCAACTCAACCAACTCGGCGATTTCTTTTTCATCTTCAATGATAAGCACGGAGTATTTTTCCATGCGGGGAAGTTTGATCTGCGATGTGTTGGTACTCATTACGGTTGCGTTAAGATTGTGTTTCTTCGGCGGGGGTCATGTCGTGGTCGGATGCGGGCAAGCACCACAGTCCGTCGCGTCCATGCATGGCGGCGCGCTTGGTGACATTGGGCAGTGTGATTGGAAATCCATCCCACGCCATGGCCGCCAACACCGCCATGGCCACAGATTCACGCGCCGAAATATGCACTTTGCTGGCAACATCTGTGTTGAACACGGGGCGCTGAACCAACTCCTCAATGCGCTTGCACAGCGTGGCGTTCATGGCGCCGCCGCCAGCCAACAGCACCTCATGCGAGGGACTTTCGCTGTTCAGAATGGCGTGCGCAATGCATTTGGACACGGCAAATACGGCCGTGGCCAGCAAGTCACACGAAGTCAGTTGCGGCGCCCATTCATTGACCCAATCCAATCCTTCGTCACCGCTTCCAAGCGAGCGATTTTGCGCCGCCGCATTTTTTAACGCCTGCGTGAGCGCGACCTCCGCAAGCGGATGCACCGAACCCTTGTCGGCGTTGCTGCCCTGGGGATCAAAATCCAAATCCAGCGCCAGCTTCGCCGCGTGATCCAGAATGTGGTTGCACGCGCAGACATCGCGTCCATTTATTTTTGCCGCATTGTCAACGCTTGAAGGCAACCATGTGATGTTGCAGAAGCCGCCCAAATTCACAATGGCGCGCGGCCTGTGCCCGCGGAACAAAGTCCAATCCGCAAGCGGAGTGATGGGCGCGCCTTGACCGCCCGCCACCAAATCCGCGCCGCGCAAATCGCTACCCACCGGACAGCGCAGCGCGCGCGCAATTGGAAATGGATTGATGATTTGCCACGACAGCGGGGGCGCGTGGAAAATAGTTTGTCCGTGAATGCCGGCCACATCAACCGCAAGGGGTGTTTGCTTGCCGTTGTTGTGCGCCTTCAACATATCAAGCGCGCTTGCGGCGTGAAAGTTTCCAAAGTCAAGCGCCAGACGCGCGAAGTCGCCCGCGGAAAAAGCTTTGCCTTGCGAAGCCGCGCGCAAGCGAGGTCGAAGCGCGCCAAGATTAAATGTCTGGTGGCGCAGCAGCGTGGCGCATGAATGCAAGCCGCGCTCGGTGATTTCAACCAACGCCATGTCAAGCGCGTCCAAACTTGTGCCCGTCATGGCCCCCAACGCAACGCGCCGACGCGGCCGCGCCGTGGTGAACTTTGAATTTACGCCTGGAAGTTCCATGCGCGCATCTTCTACGCAAGCGCCCTTGCCGTCGAGCAGTTTTTCAACGCTTTCGCTACATTTAGTCAATGCGAAAACGAATTCTGGTCACAGGCGGCGCTGGATTTCTGGGTTCCCACCTGTGCGACCGCCTGGTTGAGGCCGGCCATGAGGTGATTTGCCTGGACAATTTCTTCACCAGCCACCGCGCAAACATCGAGCATTTGCTGGGCAAGACCAACTTTGAATTGGTGCGCGCCGACGTGACCAACCCCGTGCAATTTGAGGTGGATCAAATTTATAATTTGGCGTGTCCCGCCGCGCCTGGCCACTATCAATACAACCCAATCAAGACCCTCAAGACCAGCGTCATGGGCGCCATGAATGTGTTGGGTCTTGCGCGCCGTGTGCGCGCGCGCGTGTTGCAGGCCAGCACCAGCGAAGTCTACGGCGATCCCGCGGTGCATCCGCAAGTTGAAAGTTACTGGGGCAATGTCAATCCAATTGGTCCGCGCGCCTGTTACGACGAGGGCAAGCGCGCCGCCGAGACGCTGTTCTTTGACTATCACCGCATGAACAACGTTTCCATTCGAGTGGCGCGCATCTTCAATACATATGGTCCGCGCATCCATCCATTTGACGGCCGCGTGGTGAGCAATTTTATTCGCCAAGCCGTTGCGGGTCAGGACATCACTTTGTTTGGCGACGGCAGTCAGAGCCGCAGTTTTTGCTACGTGGATGATTTGGTCGACGGCTTGATAAAGTTGATGGCCGCGCCTGACGAATGCACGGGTCCGATTAATTTGGGAAACACAAATGAATTCACCGTGAAGCAGTTGGCGGAAAAAATTGTCGCGCTTGCCGGCACAAAGTCCAAAGTGGTCACGGGGCGGCCGCTTCCTCAAGATGATCCAACGCGCCGTCAGCCAGACATTTCGCTGGCCAAGAAATCGCTTGGTTGGCAGCCCAAAGTTTCCTTGGACGACGGTTTGCGCCGCACCATTGATTGGTTTCGCACCATTGATTTGACGGATTACCGTCCACCCACGCCAAATTTTGTGGCGTAAAATACTGTTTCAGAGCAGTTTGTGAATAATCTAAATGGTCGGCATAAAATGCTGTCACATTCCATTTTGTTCTGCGTTTGTTAGGTGGGACCGAAGAAAAAAGGCAGTGTTTCCTGGAATGCGGCAAATGCAGGGTAGAGTTCATACAAGAATGCAACCCTAAAAATTACCGAACAAAGGGTTGACTAGCCGATTGGAATCGGATACCTAATAGATACCGAACAAATGATTTGGCATTGGAGCCACATCAAATGCAAGGAAAATCAATGTTCGGCAGTTTCAAGCATGTTTCAATAAGAAACAACAACCAAGGAAGGTTACTTACACATGGTCGCAGCAACAGATTCAAAAGGTGGCGTAGTCAACGGAGCCGTAAACGCAAGCAAAGATGTCAAAGGTGATGCGCGGGTAACTGCGACAACTCCGGCTTCTGGAAATTCCAGAATTTCATTAGGAAGTTCAACTTCCGCAGTGGCAACGGGCGCTGTGTCAGCTACAAATCAATCAGTGGCGAAACCAGCGACGGCGTCTGGCGCAACAAACGCAACTGAAAGGTTCAGCATGTCCAAGCAAGTCGTCGAGTCCAAGCCAGATTCAAAGCCAGAAATTAAATCTGACATCAAGTCAGACAAGGCGCCAACCGCCAAAGAAACGGCGAAAGAATCCGTGGAGCAAAAAGCGAAGTTGAAAGCCATTGAACAAGCCATGGGGCAAATTGAGAAAGCCTATGGCAAGGGCAGCATCATGCGTCTTGATGGCGATTTGCCGGAACCAATTCAAGGCATTTCCACCGGCGCGCTCAGTTTGGATCTTGCGCTTGGCGGTCGTGGTTTGCCGCGCGGTCGTGTGGTTGAAATCTTTGGTCCAGAATCAAGTGGTAAGACAACGTTGGCGCTCACGGCAATCGCCAACACGCAGCGTGAGGGCGGCGTGGCCGCGTTCATCGACGCGGAACACGCGCTTGATCCATCGTGGGCCAAGCGTTTGGGCGTGAACCTGGATGAAATTTTGGTTTCGCAACCAGACACCGGCGAGCAGGCGCTTGAAATTTGCGAGATGTTGGTTCGATCCAACGCCGTGAACATGGTGGTCATTGATTCGGTGGCGGCGCTCATTCCGCGCGCGGAAATTGAGGGCGAAATGGGCGACAGCCACATGGGTTTGCAGGCGCGCCTTATGAGCCAAGCGTTGCGCAAGTTGACCGGCGCCATCGCCAAGAGCGATTGCGTTGTGGTGTTCATCAATCAGTTGCGTGAGAAAATTGGCGTCATGTTTGGCAGCCCAGAAACAACCACCGGCGGTCGCGCGCTGAAGTTCTACGCCACGGTTCGCATTGATATTCGCCGCATTGGCCAGATCAAAGAGGGCGATCGCATTGTGGGCAATCGCGTCAAGACCAAGGTGGTCAAGAACAAGATCGCGCCGCCATTCCGCGAGGCCGAATTTGACATCATGTTTGATGAGGGTATTTCCACATCGGGCGATGTCCTAGACATGGCCACCGCGGATGAAGTGGTGGACAAGAGCGGTTCCTGGTTCAGCTACGGAGCAACGCGACTGGGTCAAGGCCGTGAAGGCGCCAAGTTGTTCTTGCGCCAGAACCCAGCGTTGCTTGATGAGATTCGCAAGGCCGTCATGGTCAAGCGTTTGGCCAATCCAAATGGAATTCCAACCAAACTCAAGGATGAGTCTGACGACGAGTGAGTCAGCATGACCATGGCTGGCGGTTTGATCGATTGATTGATTCCGTTGCGTGTTTGAACGGGTTTCACGTTGATTGGCAGCCAGTGGAAAAAGTGGCGGGTTGGGCGGTTCTCGACGGAGGCGCTCAACTTGGAAAAATCTGTTTGAAAAATTCCAAGGCAACTGATGTGTGAAGTCCGACATGGGTCGGACTTTTTATTTTTCCAATGCGCTTCAAGAACGCAAAACATATTGAATGCGTCTTCTCACCTTGGCGGATTTTTTCCAAAGCGCGACTTAAGAAATCATGTATTTCAAGCGGTTGCGCGCGACGCGGCAGAATCTTTATTTGTCCAGCGAGCGAAGCGCCAGATATTGCGTGGTGACATATTCCATCAAGCCCCAAGCGCCGCCTTCGCGGCCATATCCGCTGTATTTCACGCCGCCAAAGGGCGCGCGCGCGTTGCTGGGCGCGGCTTCATTCACGCCAACCACGCCGCACTGCAATTGTTGCGCCACGCTGCGTGTAGATGAGTCCGACCCGCCAAACACATAGCCCGCCAATCCAAACGGACTTGAATTTGCAACATCTATTGCTTCCTTCTGGGAAGTCACGCTCATAATTGGAATCACCGGGCCAAATGTCTCCTGCGTGAAGCACAACATGCTTGGATCGCAATTGGCAATCACCGTCGGTTCAAAGAATCGATCGGGAAGGTCGGGTAATTGCTTGGTCTGGCCGCCACAAATCAACTTTCCACCACGCGCCAGCGCGTCCGCAACATGCGAGCGAACTTTTTCAACCGCCGCGTCATGAATCAGCGGGCCAATTTGCGAACCGGCTTCCATGCCAGGCGCAATCTTCAGTTGCGCCGCCGCCACGGCCACGCGCGCGGTGAATTCACTGGCGATTGATTCATGCACCAGAAATCTATTTGGACAAATGCACGTTTGCCCCGCATTGCGAAATTTGGCTTGCAGGGCGCCTTTGACCGCCAAATCAATATCAGCGTCCGCAAGAATAATGAACGCCGCGTGTCCACCAAGTTCCATGGAGCAGCGCACAATTTCCTGCGCGCACTGGCGCAAAAGCAAGCGGCCGGTATCCGTGCTTCCAGTGAAACTGAGTTTGCGCACGCGACCATCCATCAGCCAGGTTGTTGCGATTGCCTTCGCGTCACCACTCAACACATGCAAACACCGGGGCGGCAGGCCGCACTCCAAAAGAATTTCCGCAAGCGCGAAAGCGGACAGCGGTGTTTCCTCTGCGGGCTTGGCCAGTTGCGCGCAACCCGCGGCCAGCGCTGGCGCCACCTTGCGCGCCAACATAGCCAGCGGAAAATTCCACGGGGTGATTGCGGCGCACACCCCAACCGCACGATGCCTGACAACGCCGCGCACGCCTGGCCGTTGTAGGTCAAGGTGCGTGTCATTTAGGGCGTGAATTTCATTGGCGGCGCTGGAAAAATAATCTGCGCTGTACTGCACCTCGCCCGCGGCCTCGGCAAGCGGCTTGCCACACTCTTGCGTGATGATGCGCGCCAATGAATCTTTTCTTGCAACCACCATCGCGGCGGTTGCCCGCAACACATCGGCGCGTTGAGCAGGGGGCGTGGCTTCCCATTGCGGTTGAAATTCAAACGCGCTGTTGAGCGCGCTCAACGCCTCGCTTGCTCCGCACATGGGCACGCTTGCAATCACCGTGTCGCTTGCGGGGTCTAGCACATCCATTGCGCCCTGCGAACCAATTTCCATCCATCGACCTGCGATCAAATTGCGTGTTTGCATTGTCCCCAAAGCGTACACTTATGAAAGAGGTAACCCTATGGCCAAAGCAATTGTTGATCCAACTGAACTACGCCGATTTGCCGCTGAGTTGAAGAAATTCAACCAGGATGTGCAAACCCAAATGACGCGCGTTGGCGCATCGCTTGGCGGCTTGCAACAAACGTGGCGCGACCAAGAGCAGGTGAAATTTTCCGAGGAGTTTGAGCAAACCATGCGCGCGTTGCAGAAATTTGTCAAAGCTTGCGACGCGCATATTCC
>SIAM01000012.1 GCA_009691785.1 Phycisphaerales bacterium | reverse complement strand
CATGTCGACCACGCCCCGACTGCCAGTGATTGGACTTGTAGGAGGTATCGGTAGCGGCAAAAGCGAAGTGGCTCGCATGCTGGAGGAAGTTGGTTGCGTGGTGTGCGACTCGGATTCCCTGGTGCGCAAAACCCTGCGCGAGCCCGCGGTCAAGGAAGAACTTGTGCGCTGGTGGGGACCAACCATTCTTGACGCGCACGGAGAAATCAATCGCAAAGCCGTGGCGCACTTGGTGTTTGCTTCAACCGAAGATCGCCACCGCCTGGAGCAACTTATTCACCCACGTGTTGAAGCGCTGCGACATGAAATATTCGCGGCGGCTCCGTCCACCACGGCCGCGCTAGTTATTGACGCGCCGCTTCTGCTGGAAGCTGGACTTGGCTCCAAGTGCGATCGCATTTGGTTTATTGACACGCCGCTTGCAACTCGCTTGGAGCGCGTGCAGCGCACCCGCGGTTGGAGCGAGCATGATTTGCAGCGTCGAGAATCCGCCCAGTGGCCGCTTGACCGAAAGCGTTCCGCAGCGCATGATGTACTGCGTAACGAAGGCGATTCAGTTTCGTTGCAGAGACAGGTACTACAGGTTCTGCGGGATCTCCCGCCGGTGACCTCAACTGAATCAAAGCTCTAAACATTCGGCGGGCGTCCGCTGCATTGGTTTAAAGTTCCCGTTCACAACTGCGTTCATGGCACGAGCCATTGCGCAAGATATGGATAGACCGTCATTACACAGCCTCCACAATCACAACCGCAGCAACAGCATCAACAACGAGATCAACACCAAGGCAAGCGTCGACGACGACGAAAGGGTGGAGGCGGAGGTGGCGGTCACGGCGGACACTCGAACGCGCCCGTGATGATCTTGGCACCGGGCAGTTTGCCAACGGATGATTTGTTGAATCAAGAAATTCAGGCACTGGAAACCGAATTTGCCGACAAGAAAACCATCAAGCGTGAAGACCTTGATGTGGCCGGCATGCACAGACTTGGCGCTGAGGAAATGATCAAGCTTGCGCGCGCCGAAGGCTTGGAAGAACAAGCCGGCATGCCCAAGCAAAAGTTGGCGTTTGAAATTCTCAAGGCCCGCGCCAACAAGTACGGCCTGATGTCCGCCACCGGCACGCTTGAAATTATGAACGAAGGTTTCGGTTTCTTGCGTAGCGCGGAGTACAGCTACATGGATAGCCCAGACGACATTTATGTAAGCGCGCTGCATATTCGCAAGCTTGGTTTGCGCAAGGGCCAAGTGTTGACCGGTTTGGTGCGCGCGCCGAAAGACACCGAAGTGTTTTTCACCATGTTGCACATTGACTTGGTGAATGGAAAACCACTCACAGCGCTGCGGGATTTGCCTACTTTTGAGGCCCTCACGCCGCTGCACCCAGACAAGCGAATTCATTTGGAAATGGTGGGGCAGCCCACCAAACTAGAGACGCGAATTATTGACATGGTCACGCCGCTTGGCTTTGGCCAGCGCGGTTTAATTGTTGCGCCGCCGCGCACCGGCAAGACCGTGATTCTGCAACAAATCACCAACGCAATTTGCGTGAACCACCCAGACGTTCACGTGATCGTGTTGTTGATTGATGAGCGCCCCGAGGAAGTCACGGATTTTCGCCGCAACACTCCGCCGCGCGTAGAAGTGATCGCCAGCACATTTGACGAAGAAGTTTCGCGCCATATTCAAGTTGCCGAAATGGTGATGGAGAAGGCGCGCCGCATGGTCGAGTTTGGCCAGCACGTTGTGATTTTGCTTGACAGCATCACGCGACTTGCGCGTGGTTACAACAATGGAATGTCCGGCTCTGGAAAAATCGGCTCAGGTGGTGTGGACAACGCCGCGCTGATCAAGCCCAAAAAATTCTTTGGCTCGGCGCGCAACATTGAGCACGGTGGTTCGCTCACTATTTTGGCCACAGCGCTTGTGGACACAGGCAGCCGCGCCGACGAGGTCATCTTTGAAGAGTTCAAGGGAACTGGCAACGCCGAACTTCACTTGGATCGCAAGTTGGTTGAGAAGCGCATTTATCCAGCGATCGATGTTGGCGCCAGCGGCACGCGCCGCGAGGAATTATTGCTTGACCCCAAGGAGCACGAGCTGATTGTGCGCCTGCGCAAAGTGGTGAGCGACATGAACGTGGTTGAAGCCATGGAACTCCTGAAGAGCCGCTTGGGCAAGACCAAGAGCAACGCGGAGTTCCTGATGACCATGAACATGGGTTGATAATGGGTTTACATTTATTTACTTTCGCATGGCCAAGCGAAGCCCATTGAATGAGAAACGTCCGCACCCTTGCGTAATTACTGCGTATGGCGAAAGACACCATTTTAGAAGGAAACTCAATGAATTTTAGCAATACTCCGCACGCGCCCGTCACACTCAAGGCATTGCACAAAGCTCAACGTGCATTCACCATTGTTGAAATATTAGTGGTCGTTGGAATTATCGCGCTTTTGATTGGACTTCTCATACCAACACTAAACGCCGTTCGTGGAAATGCATTGCGTGCCGGAAGCATGGCAAATATGAAGCAGACGTTTCTACTGATGCAGTCGTATGCGCAGGCGAATCGCGACACAATTGTTCCTAGTGCGTTTGATAATTCCGCGGCAACTGTTTCCGTGAAGGCAAAGCCGCGCAGTGAAACAAATCCGCCAACGGGTCAACAGTACAAGGGAACCTGGGCAGATATTTTATGGACCGATGCGGGGTTTGGTCCCATCGCAATCGAGGCGATTGATAGTGATGATACTAGCGCCCCAGTCGTCAGTGAATATCAATATCGATTTGATAATCCTGACGACATGCTATATGACAAACTGGACGGATATGAAAAGTCTCCGTTTCGCTCTAAAGCGCAGGCAAAAAATATGTACACAACTTACGAAGAGTTCATTCCAGCAAGACCCATGAGTCTAGATGATGATATTGCCACGAATAAATTAGGAAGCAACGCACTAAGCAAGGGAGTTCCTGGCCAATTTGCCGCCAACAATTTTTTCGATTCTCGCACCGCATCTCGAATAAATACCAATCATAGATACGACGCTCCCAAAGGACCATATTTTACTTTTGGAGAAATGGTGCGTCCCGAAATCAGCGCTTACCTTATCGATTCATCCGCCGGTGAAACCATTGATCCTGTTGATTCGACAGATGGTGGAGTTCTTACTATTCGTCCATTAAATTGTGAACTAACAGATGGTGGAATTGATTCAGATTCTGGGGAATCAACTCAAGTAAGCTTGGGACAAATCGACTTTCGTTATCCTGGTGAGACTTGCTTACTTCTTCTTTTGGATGGACATGTTCAAGCGGAAACGAAATGGGAGTCCATCTTTGAGCTTGAGGGCGGGGCAAATGACCGAAAAGATAACGGCACATTTATAGACACTACGGCTGGTAGCGATCCAGGACGAGGGATTCGGTTTCGCCACCTCGACATGCGTTAAAAGCCTTTTTTAGATCAAAAACGGCGTTTTTTTGGTTTCCAAAACAACTATTTTAGTTGTTGCGTTTGCATAACGAACCCAGTTGGTTGCCCCTGTTCAACTTACATTTGGCGCGCCGAGCAATCGCCTTGTTTCAATCATTCTGTGATTCGTCCACATACTTTCCCCCACTTGACCCACGCCAAAAAATAGGTAACATTCTTCATTAACCGCCCGTTTCTACGGGCGGTTTTTAATCGGTAAGCGCCACCGTAGCTCAGTGGTAGAGCACACCCTTGGTAAGGGTGAGGTCGAGGGTTCAATCCCCTTCGGTGGCTTATAGACGAATTCGATGTTCATCGAACGTCAGCCGAAATGAAAGTCGTTCGAGCACGCGCTCGAACGCAGTCGCCCGAGCGACTTGACGAACCTTGTCGGAACAGTTCCGACGCGTCGAGTTTCTCAAAGTCTGTCGGATTGGAGCAATGTCATGGCCAAAGAAAATTTCAATCGCACAAAACCACACGTCAATGTAGGCACGATCGGACACGTCGATCACGGTAAGACAACCCTCACCGCTGCCATCACCGCAGTTCAAGCCGCCAAGGGTCTCAGCAAAGCCGTCGCCTACGACGCCGTTGCCAAGGCCAGCGTAAGCGAAGGCCGTCGCGATCCAACAAAGATCGTGACCATTGCCACCAGCCACGTTGAATACGAAACCAAGTCCCGCCATTACGCGCACGTTGATTGCCCAGGCCACGCCGATTATGTGAAGAACATGATCACCGGCGCCGCGCAAATGGACGGCGCAATTTTAGTGGTGAGCGCAACCGACGGCCCGATGCCGCAAACCAAGGAGCACATTCTGTTGGCGCGCCAAGTTGGCGTTCCAGCGCTTGTTGTGTTCTTGAACAAGTGCGACCTTGTCGATGACAAGGAATTGCTTGAACTGGTTGAAATGGAAGTTCGTGAATTGCTCACCAAGTACGGATTTGATGGCGACAAGATTCCAATCATTCGTGGCGCCGCTTTCCCAGCGTTGAACAATCCAGGCGATGCCGAGAAAACCAAGTGCATTTCCGATCTTATGGACGCAATTGACACGCACATTCCAGAGCCTGTTCGTGAAACAGACAAGCCTTTCATGATGAGCGTCGAAGACGTCTTCAGCATCAAGGGTCGTGGAACCGTGGCCACTGGCCGCATCGAGCGTGGCATCATCAAGGTCAACGATGAAATTGAAATCGTTGGTCTGCGACCAGACACACGCAAGTCAATCGTGACCGGCGTTGAAATGTTCCAGAAGACGCTTGATGAAGGTCGCGCTGGTGACAACGTTGGTTGTCTCCTTCGTGGCGTTGAAAAATCCGACGTTGAGCGTGGTCAAGTTCTCTGCAAGCCAGGAACCATCAAGCCACACAGTCAGTTTGAAGCGGAAGTATATGTTCTGAAGAAGGAAGAGGGTGGTCGATCCACATCTTTCATCTCTGGCTACAAGCCACAGTTCTACTTCCGTACTTCAGACATCACCGGTCGCATTGAGCTGATCAAGGAAGGCGTTGAGTCGAAGGACTTGATGTGCATGCCTGGCGACAATATCACCATGCGCGTTGACCTTGAAGGCAAGGGCGTGGCCATGGAAGTTGGAACACGTTTCGCCGTCCGTGAGGGTGGTCGAACCGTGGGTTCAGGTGTTTGTACGAAGATCAATCTGTAAGTTTCATCCTGTCTGTTTCCGCTGACCACGTGTCGGCGGGAACAGATGGGATTTATCAAAGGCCTCGGGCCTGGAGTTTGTCATGGCTAAAAAATCTCTCGATCGCGAATATGTTTGGCTTCAATGCACCGAAACTGGTGACTTGAATTACCGCACCGAAATCCGCGTGAAGGGCGGAATTTCCGAACGAGTGAAAGAGGGCTTTAAAAAGTTTTCGCCACGACTTCGCAAGCACACCCTTCACAAAATCAAGCGCAAGTAAGGGATTTTCCCTTGCGAACGCATAAACGTCGGTAGCTCAGCTGGTAGAGCAGCGGATTCCAAATCCGCAGGTCGCGGGTTCGATCCCCTCCCGGCGTGTTTGACGGTCTGTTCGGCGGCTTGTGTGCGGCAGTCGCTTGGCGTCAGTGAAGTTTGGGCGTGCTTCTAGGCGAAGGTGTTCGTAGCGCAATTTGTTGTTTCAAGTGTTTGTATTTCTTCTCACCACATTCTGAAAGTTCATCATGTCAACTGCGATTCGAAAATTTGGTCAGGGCTACTGGACACGAATGATGTCCGTGGTTGGCTTTGGTTTGGTGGCGGTGCTTGGAGCCATTTGGATTTGGCGCATGCTTGATACGGTGAGTGTGGGTTTCCCATCCATCTATCTTGCCAGCGGCGTGGCGGCACTTTTCCTGGCAGTTGTTGGCGCCGCCTTATGGTGGTTTGTTGGCTGGAACGCGCGCAGCGTTGACTTTCTTGTGGCCACCGAAGGCGAAATGAAAAAAGTGAATTGGTCCACCAGGCACGAGCTTGTTGGAAGCACGGTCGTGGTGATCGCGGTGGTGTTCATCATTTCACTGTTCTGTTGGATATTTGACTTTATATTTTCCACCCTGTTCGTTTGGATGAAAGTTTTGGACATGAGGAGTTGATCAACATGCTGTCAGAAGAATCACAAAATACCGAAAATAATAATGAAATTGAGGCCCAGACCCCAACCAAGACCAAGAATCTTTCCGCTGGGCTTGGCGCGCTTCGAAGTGGCGGCCCACTGAAGGGCGGTGTGGCCACCAGTCGCGCGTATGAAGCTGCAAGCACCAAGAACAGGGGCACGCCCATGTTGGCGCCGCCAACCATGTCAGCCGCGGAAATGACCGCCAACGGAACGCTGACACCAGTTGATCCCGACAGCGAGTTGCCCATGTATCGCGACGGCATGGATTGGTTCGTGCTTCGCGTTGCCAGCAACAAGGAAAATTCCGTGCAGTCAACGCTTGAGCGCAAGGTTCAAATTGAAGGCATGAAGCATTTGGTTGGCCGCATCATGGTGCCAACTGAAAAGACCAAGACCATCAAGGCCGGCAAGCAACGCGTGACTGAAACAAAGTTGTATCCCGGCTATGTGTTTGTTGAAATGAAGTTGGAGCCAGATGGTCGCATTCCGCAAGACGTGTTTTTCTTGATCAAGGAAACCACGGGCGTGGGCGACTTCGTTGGTACCGCTGGTCGACCAACGCCAATGGCGCCGCCAGAAGTTGAGAAGATGTTGTTCGACAGCAAGAAGCCTGATGAATCACCGACCGTGCGCATGGAGTTTGTGAAGGGCGACGCGGTTGTGATTAAGGAAGGTCCGTTCCAGAATTACGAAGGAACGGTTGACGAAACATTGCCTGAGAAGGGCTTGGTTCGCGTGTTGGTTACCATCTTCGGTCGTCAGGCTCCTGTTGAGCTTGAGTATTGGCAAATTGCCAAGGCTGAAAAGTAAGAACGGAATTTGGCTTGATTTGAAATGGGAGCAGCTCATATGCAACGAATCACATCACCACTTTTGCTCGCCGCCGTACTCGCGTCAAGTTTCATGATGGCGTTGGCCGGTTGCACGGCCGGCGCAACGTATCCACCAACGTCGGGCAAAACAATTCTTTCACCATCAACTCCGCCATGTCCACAAGTCATGGCCAATGGATTGCGTTACGCGCAACTACGATTGGCGACGCCCGGTGAAATTTTAGTTTTCAATTTGCCGCCGCAGACGCCGCAGTTTGTTTGGGACGACGTTGCCACCAAACTTGGCGATGGTTCACGTGCCATGACTGAAAGCGATAAGGTTGGCACGACGCTGCAACAACTTCGTTTGAATGGCAGCCATGCGGAAGTCGATGTGATTTATGTCACCTCCGATGGCGTCTGGCAAATGGCCACCGTGCATCTGGAAGGCGCGTTTGGCGCGGAGTATCGACCATCATTTGTGCAGCGTTGGTTGATTCCAGTGGAGAAGCCCGTGTTTAATCCACCACGGACTGGCATTCTTATAGAGGCCCCCGAAGCGCCTGTTGCTTCGCCAATTATTCCCAAAACACAAACCGGTGACGAGCCTAAGGCCTCATCGTCTGGACATTAATTTTGCTTTGGTGGTGACGTAAGAATTCATTTTAACCAGCACGAAATGCTTTCTTGGTGAAGCCATGGAGCGTTCATTTTTAAATCGAATGAAATTGTGACTATTGTGTTGGGAATTTTTGGCGTACTCGGAATTTTGATCGCCGCTTCGTAGTATGGGTCTGTGAAACAAAAGTCGTCCACGTTCGCCGGCAAACTGATTCAGAATCTTCTGCATCAAGAGTGCGAGTCAGCGCATATGCGATTGGCGCAAGCATTGGGCGTGGCGGAGCATGATCAAGTTGAAGGCATTCGCGGATACAGGCGCGCCGTAAAGAAAATTCGTTGCCTGTTGCTGTTGACCGCTGGCAGTCTAAGCGCTGATAAACGTCAAACACTTGACGCATGTTGGGCTGCTTTAGCGCGGCGCTTGGGGGCGTTTCGTGATATGGACGCGCGTGAAAAAAAGCTCGCTGAAATTATTATTCGCGTACCACTGATACATCAGAACAGCGCGCGTTTGGCGTGGGCAAGCGCATGCGGACCAATGGACAGAACAATGCATGGCTGGGATAGGCGCGAGGTGCTTGATGGCTTGACTGGTGATACAGAACACCTTATTTCGGTGACGGAAAAAATTAAGTTTGCAGATCTCACCCCAGAGATGGTCGCTGGTTCCGTTGAACATATTTGGAATAGGGCGCGCTTGCAAGCAAAGAAATCGTGGAATGGTCGTGACGCAGTTTGGTTGCACTCTTTGCGCAAGCGCGTTCAGCGCACGCACATTGCCTTACGAATTTTGCGCGCACAAAGTGGCGAGCGTGGTTTGGAATTTGAGAAACGCTTTGATGACGCCGCGAAAGCCATGGGGGAATTGCGTGACGCGTCCATTATCCGACTGATGTTGCCGGTGGTTGCCAACCCATTAACACATGTGGAAGTTGTGGCTACTCAAACAGACCATGCGCAGAAATCGCCCACGGAAATACCTTTCACACAAGACGAACCCACACCCAGTCAGTCCACCCAAAGTTATCTGTTAGAGATCACGGCGAAGCCAGTGCCAGTTGTGGAAAATCTCACGGCGTTTGAAATACTGCAAATTCAAATTTCACTAGCAGAGATTCAAGCCACCAAAGAGGCGCACAAATTGGTTGTGAAGGCTTTTAAATCTGATATTGAAAAAACCTTGCGACATATCGTGCTTTATATGCACTCTTTGTGATGTGGTTGGGGCGCCATTCTTGCGCGACTAAATTTTCGCGGCTAAATGAAGTCGCTTGGCATAGAGCAAGACAAATGGTGGCGCGCCCCGTGCGCTTTGCCGTGGCGTGTTACCTTGACGGTTGGTGCACATATGAATCAATCAGCAAAAAATCAAACCGTCAAAGTTCAAACCGCCATCACCCCAACTCGCGAGCAAAATTATTCCGAGTGGTACCAACAAGTGGTCAAGGCCGCGGACCTAGCTGAGAACAGCGCCGTGCGCGGTTGCATGGTGATTAAGCCGTGGGGCTACGCCATTTGGGAAAATATTCAGCGCACGCTGGACAAAATGTTCAAGGTGACAGGCCATAAGAACGCCTACTTTCCGTTGTTCATTCCGCTTTCGTTTTTGGAAAAAGAAGCCGCCCACGTTGATGGCTTTGCCAAAGAGTGCGCCGTGGTGACGCATCATCGTTTGCAAATGAAAGATGGAAAGTTGGTGCCCACGGGCAAGCTTGATGAGCCGTTGATTGTGCGGCCAACAAGCGAAACAATTATTGGTGCCAGCTTTGCGAAGTGGGTGGAGAGTTACCGCGATCTTCCGTTGCTGATCAATCAGTGGGCGAATGTTGTGCGCTGGGAAATGCGAACGCGTTTGTTTCTGCGCACTACGGAATTTTTATGGCAAGAGGGTCACACCGCGCACGCCACAGAGGCGGAGGCGCGCGAGGAAACAATGAAGATGCTTGAGGTGTACGCCGACTTCGCTGAAAACTGGATGGCCATGCCGGTGATCAAGGGTCGTAAGACCGACGGCGAGAGATTTCCTGGAGCAGTGGATACTTTTTCCATCGAGTCCATGATGCAAGATCGCAAGGCGTTGCAAGCAGGAACAAGCCATTTTCTAGGGCAAAACTTTGCGAAAGCCAGCGAAATTAAATTCTTGGATCAGGCCGGCCAACTGCAACATGCGTGGACTACAAGTTGGGGAGTGAGCACGCGTTTGGTGGGCGGACTCATTATGACCCACGCTGATGATGATGGATTGATTGTTCCACCGCGACTCGCGCCAACGCACTTTGTGATTCTTCCCATTACGCCCAAGCCCGAAACACAAGACGCTGTTCTAGAGGCATGCCACAAACTGGCCGCGCGCTTAAGTGAAATTTCTTACGCCGGTCGCACCATTGAAGTGGAAGTTGACACGCGTGATTTGCGCGGCGGTGACAAGATGTGGAGTTGGGTGAAGAAGGGCGCGCCAGTGCGCATAGAAGTTGGTCCACGCGATTTGGAGCAAGGCGTTGTGAGTTTGTCGCGGCGTGACCGCGGCGTGAAGGAGAAGGAAAGTATGACGCCAGACGCGTTGGTGGCCGGCGCCGTGAAGTTGCTTGAAGAAATTCAGTCGGGCATGTTGGCCAAGGCCAAGGCGTTTCGCGATGCCAACACCAAGACCATTGATGACCCGAAGGAGTTTCGCGAGTTCTTCACGCCCAAGACCGCCGAAAGCGAAAACTCGCCAACGGAAATTCATGGCGGCTTTGCCAGTTGTCGCTTTGCCATGGATGCGGACGCGGAGGCCAAGTTGAAAAACGAATTGGGCGTCACTGTTCGCGTTGTGCCCATGGATGATGCGAAGGATCCAGGACCATGCATCTTGACGGGCAAGCCAGCTGAGCGGCGAGTGGTGTTTGCCAAGTCCTATTGATGCCACGCTGATTCTGCCCAGGACTTGCGCGTAGAATTCATGGTGAACTGCGTTTAGATTTTTTACAAAGGTATTGTGAGCCTGATGGATGTGGTCGCCCACCTGGAAAGGCGGCAAACCGTGATTCAGAGCCCTATAACGGCGTTTTTTGGAGCTGGGCGACTTATCTAACTACTTTTATTTATTGAATTTGAAGATAAATAGCGCAACCGCAATTGCTTCTTGTGCGGAAGGGTCAATACTGCATTGTGGCAGCAATTTGTTTAGCTCCATGTCGAGGTTGAGGAAAAAGAAAAATCATGAAAATTTGTTCTGTTTCAATATTTGCTGTTTGTGCGGTCGCATGTTTTGCGAATGCCGGATTTGTAAATCCACTCATTCCAACTTGGCGCGGTACTGCCGACACAGAATACATGGGGTGGGAGAATTTCACATTCGCGTATGGCGGTTCGAATCTTCCTGAAGTTCCCAATAGCAATAATCTTGGCGCCCTTATTAATTTTGGCCCAGGCGCCGTTTTGACAAGCACAAAAAATATTTACGGCTCAACTGATCCGCTTTCAGTCACAATGCTTGGTGGCATGGTGTCGGCGCCGCGCAACCCACTCGAAGTGGTCCTGAATATTTCCGCTGATGGAACAATCATCAATATGCAAAGCGTCACGCTTTCGCTTATGGACAATTCTGGAAGCTTGGTTCGAATGAGCCCAAGCGTCTCATCTATTCGATCTGATGAAGCATTTTCAATGAGTGGCCGCGTGCAAACGCTTGCCCCCACTTGGAATTTCCAACCAAACTTAATTGCCGCTACACAGTGGCAAGTGAACTTTTCTAGCACCGGCGCGAATACTTCGCTTGACGCCGTTTCGCTAGATATGCGATTCATTCCCGCGCCCGAAGCACTGTCAGTGCTGGCCATGCTCGGTGGCGGCGGGATGATTTGTGGGAGGCTGCAACGTCTGTAAAGACGAAGTTTGCCTCGTCCACGCCCTTTTTTGAGCAGGCGGGTCTAGACAACTAGGCCCGTCTGCTTGATTTTTAGGCTTGTTTTTATTTGTAAATTGATGCTGCGCGTTCAGGCCTTGCGCGTATGAATACAAATGCGTCAACGCCTACGGCTTGGCGGTTTCTACGCGTGGATAGAGCGCCACTTTGGTAATGGTCGATCCAGGTTTTAAGTATCCCCACCGCGAACGAACATTCCACGGCGCATCCGACGGCATTCCAATCGCGGCGGAAAATTCAGACATTTTTTGCGGTAAGAATGGTTCAAGCAACAGCAACGCAATACGAACACTTTCCAAACACTGCGCCAGAATAGATGCCACGCGTTCGCATTGCGTCGGGTCCTTAGCCAATTTAAATGGCGCGGTTTGATTGATGAACAAATCAATATCGCGCAACAACTTCATGGCGTCCTCGGCGGCGTCGGCTAATTGAAATTGTGCAAAATGTTTTTCCCAATCGGCCACCGCTTGTTGACAGCGAGCGGGCCAAGTGCCGCCATTCTCAATGTCGTTGGGCATGTGACCGTTGCATGATTTAACAATCATGGCCGTGACACGGCTGGAGCAATTGCCAACCGTGTTCACAAGATCCGATGTGTACGTCTCATGAAATGCGACGGCGCGGAAATCCGCGTCGGTGGCATCAATGGGACCGCGCGTCAGCATGAACCAACGCCACGCGTCAAGACCGTAGCGCGATATGTATGTTTCAATTGTTGGAAGATCAATGAAATTACCAAGGCTTTTGCTCATTTTCTTGCCTTCACTAATCCAGAAACTATGCGCGTGGATGTTTTTAGGCAGCGGCAATTCAAGCGCCATAAGCATGGCGGGCCAAATCACCGCGTGAAACCACAAGATTTCTTTTCCAATGACATGCCAGTCAGCGGGCCAGTATCGCGCGCGCGGATTCTTTTCTGAGGCGTCGGTGTAATCAAGCGCCGTGATATAATTGAACAGCGCGTCAATCCATACATAAATCACATGGCCCGGATCGCCAGGCATGGGAATGCCCCAAGTGAAATTTGTGCGCGTCATTGGCACGTCTTGCAAACCTTCGCGCAGACGACCAACCACTTCATTCATGCGCGCCGATGGCTGCACAAAATGTGGCTGGCTTTCAAAGTGAGCTTTCAAGCGGTCGCCAAAAGCGCTGAGTTTGAAATACCAATTCTGTTCCTTGGCGCGCACCAGCGGCTTGCCACTGATGGAGCTTTTATATTCACACTCCTTAGCGCGAGTCTCTGTGAGATATTCCTCCTGACCTTCGTCGTACCACCCTTCGAAGGAGCCCTTGTACAACGCGCCAGATTTTTGCAGACGCTCAATGAATGTTTGTACTTGCCGTTCATGCCGCGGCTCAGTTGTGCGAAGGAAATCGGAATTCGTAAGTTGAAATAGCGAAAGGACCCGCTTGAATTCCGCGGCATTGGTGTCTGCCCACGCTTGCGGAGTGACATGGTGCTCGGCCGCTGATTTTTCAACCTTGACGCCGTGCTCATCGGTGCCCGTTAGGAAAAATACATCGCAATTTTGCAAACGCATGGCGCGCGACCACGCGTCGCACAATGTGGTGGTGAAAATGTGCCCAATATGCGGGCGATCATTGACATAATAAATTGGAGTTGTAATACAAGCCGTGTGGGTCATGATGACAGTTTAAGTATTTTGCGTCGGGGCGTTGGCATGGCAATGAAGTGGGTTGTAAGTGGACAAGATTTTTTAATTACTGCTCCCGAACTGATTTCTTGATCATAAATATTTTATTAAGATCAATCTTGGAGCACGGCAAAAATTGCTTGAATTTTATTCGCTTCTATTTCATTTTCAACACATGCCAAATACAGAACAGAGCCATCGCTCCAGATCATGACCAAGGATTGATCCGCGCTATTCATTGGAATGTCTTCCAACAACAATAGTGAAGGCGTAAACTGACGGGCTCGGCCTAGCGCATCAAACGAAAGGTATTGATCATCATCAGCCGCAAGATACAAAACCAGCCAATGACCAATTTCTGCGGGAATGCTTTGATACACAAGCTCTGCCGAATGAAATGGCGCGCCAGGAATTGAAGCGCGCGATACTTTTCGCAAGCGATATCCGGCTTTGGTGAGGTCGGGCAAATGGAATGAGCGACCAAGAATTGAAGAGATGATTTCGTCTTTATCCGCCGTGTTCAGAGGCGGTTCATCTTGTTGTTGTTGACATAGATAAATTGCCTGTATGCGCGTATCCATAACGAAGGCCACCACATCGCCTAAAGGCATACCGGCTAATAGTGTGAGTCGATTGGCGATCTTGGGTCCGTAAATCCCAAATAAAACTGCTCCCAGAAGAATGAGCAACGCCAATATCGCCGCCACTTTTGAAAGCTTGTGTGTATGAGTTGAAATTTTTCTAGGTTTCATGATTAATTTTACATGCGAGTACTCATTGAGTGCCGCTACGATAATGACATGAGCCACAATGAGCCAATTCAGAAATTTCGTTCGCGAACTGTGGTCACCATTGGATTGATTTTTCTAGCCTTGTCCGGCGCCATGGCCTTGGCGCAAAATGCACTCGACAGTTCCCTTCATGTGGGCTCTGGCGGAGTGAACACAACCCCAACTCCTTCTGCGAAACCAGTCCGTCGCGATTCATCCCAAATCCGTGGGTTGAATCCGTATGATGTTTTTCAAAAGATTGTTTCCGATACGAATCAAAGTAGATCCAGTTTTGGGCAAGTTACACGCGTGAGTGATCGCAATCCGTTGCCGCAAAAAAATAATCAAATCGATTGGAAAAAAAAGGATTCACTGCGATACTACGGCCAAGGACTTGCTTTGACTGCGAATTTGTCTAGGTCCATGGATGCTGTAGAAACTCCCTATGCCAGTTTCCGTACGAGTAGGGGCGAAACCGGAAATTTGACAGCGAATGGTTTGCGTGGAGTGAAACTTGAATTGGACCGTGATCGCATTGGGACCAGTCGAATGTCTCTGTATGAAACCGCGCGTCTGCGTGAAGATATTCGCAACAAAACAATTCAGTTAGATGCGATTGGCGTTGGTGTTCGAAATCCATTTCAACCATATCAGCCGACCGATGCGGTTATGGCTACAAAGCTAACTCCAGCCAACATCCAGGGCGTCATTGTAAGTGAGCCACCGCAAGACACAAGACTAAACGGATACGGCGCGATTATAAATGAGGTAAGGCGGCGCTTCGAGTCAAAGTTTGAAAGTGTAGAGAAGCTATCGAAAAATAATGACAAACAGGGCGATACAAATATAGATACGACTAAAAATCAAGAACGAATTCTGAGCGCCTATGACCTGTTAAAAAAGGAATTAAGCGAGACGAAAAATCAAACCGAGCTGGATGAGGCCCGCAAGGCAGAAACCGGTGCTGAAAAATCTGCCGAAGTTGTGGATCCTGAAAAAGAGAGACGTGTTGGCATCAATATGACGCTTGATGATTACGCCATGGTTTTGAAACATGGACAGCACATTGATTCCATGACAAGCGATGAAAAAAATAGATTTAACGAATTGTTGTCAGAAGGCCAGCGCGCCATGTATGAAGGCAACGCGTTTGTCGCTGAAAAAAGATTCCAGGTGGCTTTGTCCATTCGCCCCAATGATCCGCTGGCCATTGCAGGCATGTTGCATTGTCAAATCAGCGCCAACCTTACGGGATCGGCGGCTCTGACTTTGCATGAATTATTTGTGAATCACCCCGAGATGATGGATGTAAGGTGGGGTCCCAAAACAATTCCACCGCGTCCACGGCTTGAGAAGGCGCTTGCAGAATCGGTGCGTCGCCTGGCGATTGGCCGTGATGCAGCCCAGTTTGCATTATTGCAGGCATACATTGCTCATTTGCTAAACGATCAAGACGCGGTGAAGTCTGGATTATTTGCGCTGCGTGGAAGCGCTGGCGATGATGAGATGGCGAGTATTTTAAGAAAGCTCTGGCTTGATCCCGCGTCAGACACGACACCGCAAAAATTGCAGACCCCAAAGGCAGCCATAGATTCCGCAACACCATAAAATTTTTGGAAGCGGATTTTGAAAACGAATTGTCTTTGAAATTTAAATTGAGCGAAGTTGCGTTGAATTTTTAACGCCAAGATTTTGAAATATCGCTTGCGTTGCCGCGCACTTGTTCAGGGTGTACAAGTGAATTCCACGCACACCGTGATCCAGCAGAGCCATGCATTGTTCGGTTGCCCAGTGAATACCAACGCGTTCAACCGCGTCTGCGTCATCGCCACATCGCTGAACCGCGCGAAGCAACTTGGCGGGAAACCGAGTTCCACCAGCCAATTCAGCCATGCGTTTCAGCCCCGCAATACTTGTCACGGGCATAATGCCGGCCATGATTGGCACGCGAATTCCCGAGAGTTCACAGCGCTCTTTCCAATCAATAAAGGCGGCGTTGTCGAAGAAGAGCTGGCTGCAAACATAGTCGGCGCCCGCGTCAACCTTGGCGCGCAAGTGATCCATTTGCACCAAAGTGTTGGGAGTATCTGGATGGCCTTCTGGAAATCCAGCCACGCCAATGCCAAATCCGCGGCGATCGGGGTGCGTGCCACTGGCGTTGAATTTGCGAATGCATTGAACTAGATCAACGGCGTGCGCAAAATCACTCGCGGTATTTCCGGAAAGTGGCGAGTCGCCCCGGAGCGCCAAAATATTGGAGACGCCGCATTGCGCATACTGGGTCAGAATATTTTCAATGTCGTCACGCGTGTGGTTGGCGCAGGTGAGATGGGGAATTGGATCCAACTTGGTCTCGGTCTTTAGGCGAACAACAAGTTCATGAGTGCGCGTTCTTGTGCTGCCACCGGCGCCATAGGTCACGCTAACAAACGATGGTTGCAATCTCTCGAAGTCAGCGATGACATGAAATAAAGATTCCCAGCCCGCGTCGTTGCGCGGCGGGAAAAATTCGAAACTCGTTGTCATTGAGTCGCGGGAAAGAATGTCCGCAATATGCATGTGGATAGTCTATTGTGAATCTAAGCCATGCCAAATTCAGATCGCATATCCAAACCGACCAGTCGACGAATGAGTTTGTACCTTCGGGCGCTGCAATTGCAACTGAATCAGGGCAAAGCGGCCATTAGCAGCAAGGAGTTAGGCGATCAAACCGGAGTAAAAGACGCGCAAGTGCGCAAGGATTTGGCGTGTTTTGGTTCGTTGGGGCGTCCTGGGGTGGGTTATCGAATTGGGGATCTGCACCATCAATTGCGCCGGCTTCTTGGAATGGATCAAACATGGAAGACGGTTTTGGTTGGTGCCGGCAATATTGGGCGAGCATTGCTGGCGTATCCACGCTTTCGAAATGAGGGCTTTGACTTTGTGGCCGCCTTTGACCATAACAAGAAGGATGTGGGGAAAAAAATTGCCGGGCTGTGTATTCAGCCCATGGAGGAATTAAAAAAAACCGTGAAACAGAAACATGCACAAATGGGTTTGATAGCCGTTCCGCCCGACGCGGCGAACAAGGTTGCACAGTCTTTGGTGAGCGCTGGCGTTCGTGGAATTTTGAATTTTGCCCCAATTCGCTTGGATTTACCAAAAGGAATCGCCGTGGTCAATGTAGATTTTACCGATGCGCTAGAGCAACTGGCATTTGAGATTCGACTATCAATCACCGAGGGAAAGAGCGTGTAATGAAATCCATTCTCAAAATAATTAGCGTCGTGTGTCTGTGCATGGGGGGTTGCCATGCGACCGTGTTCTCACCAAGTCCAGCCGACAAACTTCGTCAGCAAGCGCAAGAACTTGAAGCCAAAAACGAAGCCTTGGAGTCACAAGTAGAGGAATTGCGGGCGCAATTGGCAATCAAGAGCGAGTCGGCCACCAAGACGCCGTCCGCGGAACTGGAAGAAGCCACGCCGCACGTCTGCAAGATTTCAATTGGAAATTTATCCAGGGCGCTTCCTAAAAAAGTAAGCGACGGACATGTCGCGCGGCCTGAGCAACTTGTGATATTTGTGAATGCGCAGGATGGTCGGGGCGGCGCAATTCAACTTACCGGCGACTTGACGCTGCAAGCCAGCCTTCAGTCGGCGGGCAAAGTGATTCCGTTGGCGGCGGCCCACTGGGGTCCATTGCAGCTACGGGATGTCTATCGCAATGGACTTGGAAATCCCCACTATTCGCTTGAGACGCCTATTCAAGTACCGGCTGATTGTGCGGACGCCACGGCTTTGGTGGTTGTGACCTATGTGGATGGTTGGAGTGGCAGAACTTTGAAAACCGAGCGGGCAATTCCGTGGCCAATCGACGCCTTCACTTCTGAAAAATCCGCTAAAGTAGAGCCCGATCTATGAGTGAATCCACTGACCAACCCAAAGCCACGAACATCCGCGGGCTTTGCATGACAAACGCCCATCGAACCACAACGAATTGTGGTCGGTGGTCCTTAATTACTATTTCTATGGCTATGGGTTGCGTGCTATGCGCAATAGGAGTGGGCGGTTGCCAAAAAGTTCTCTTTCCAGAAAACGAGCCGCGAAATCAGTTTGAACGATCGGACAACTTGCGTGATCGATTCACGCCAATCACAGAATCCGACGTGTTTGGAAATCCAAAGCCAGCTTTGCGCGCAAGGCTTACGCCGCCAACGGGCTAAGTACAAAATTTAAAAATTTATTTTTTTTTCCAAAGCCGATTGAATATTTATCCGATAGTGGTGTGGAAGAAATTATTTATGTCGCTCCCAATTCAAATCATCAAACTTGCCGCAGTTCAGAACATTATGTCACGTAGGACACGCATTGTTTGGGCGGGCTTCGCTGTAGCGGTATCGTTGACAAGCGGGTTGTTGGTGCTTGGGGATGCGAATGGTCCAAGACCATTAGCCATGGCGCCCGTGATTATTGGCGCAAATGGCAACAGCATTATGGCCCGTGAGGCAAAGCTGGATTACCGCCGCTGGACGGCCATTGTGATTCATCATTCGAATACGCCCGCTGGCGACTTGTCTTCAGTGGCGCGCCTTCAAGGTGCGGCAGATGCCAGTGGAATTGGATACCACTTCGTCATTGGGAATGGCCAAGGTATTGCCGATGGTTCAATAGAGATTGCAAATCGTTGGAATAGACAAGAACCCGGAGCGCATGTGGCTTCCATAGCAAAAAGCAATTCCGCTTCTTCGGATACTAAACTTGTCGCAAACCGCCGCGTCCCTTTGGCTGATGAGCTCAATCGTCATGCAATTGGAATTTGCCTGATTGGCAACGGAGATAGGCGGCCATTCACTACGAATCAAATGAGCGAGTTGGCGTCGCTGGTTCGTCGTCTACAAAAAGAATTCAACATTCCAGCGGATCAAGTTTATTTGCATAGTGATGTTGCCAAAGTCCGCAGCCCAGGACGATTTTTCAGCGCCGCAGAATTTGAAGCGCAACTTGTCCAAAGCAAACCTTGACCCAATCTTTCTAGATTTGCAATGCGGGAGCAATTATTGTTTGGTTTTTTTCAATGATTTACAACTTAAATTTTGAAAATTTTAGGAATGGTTGTTGCTTGGGTAGCCGTCATTTGTTAGGATGAATTTGTTGGATTCCCCTTAATTTAAAACGTGTTTTGTTTGTAATTTGGATTATGTAAATAATGGCGTCTTTACCTATAGAACTTTTTGGTCACCGCGTCATTGCAAAGATTGGCACCGGTGCTGCCAGCGAAATATTTGTGGTTCAAGATGTTAAGACCAAACAAGTATGGGCTTTAAAGCATGTGGTTCGCGTGGATGACAAATCTGAGCGGTTCATTGATCAGGTTGAGCAGGAATATGCGATTGGTTCCAAACTTGATCACAAAAATATTCGGGGTATTCACAAAATATTGCGCACAAAAAAACTTTTCACAACGACCGAAGTTGGATTGTTAATGGAGCTTATCGACGCGGACACGCTTGAGAATCTTCCGTTACAGAACATGCTGGAGGCCATGAAACTATTTGTTCAGATTGCTCGCGGTCTTGAGCACATGAATCAACGAGGATTTGTGCACGCCGATATGAAGCCGATCAATGTCATGGTGACGGACCAAAAACTTGTCAAAATTATTGATTTAGGACAAGCGTGTCCAGTGAACCACATCAAGACAAGAATTCAAGGAACTCCTGGCTACATCGCGCCAGAGCAAGCGAATAGAAACCCCATTACGACTCAGACCGACGTGTATAACTTTGGCGCGACGGTCTATTGGGTGTTGGCGCGGGACGTCATTCCGACAATATTGCCGCCTCAAGGCGATCCTATTGCGGTATCCGCAGTCAGCTCAAGCATGCTGAAACTTCCGACTCCTTTGCACATAAAAAACCCAAATGTTTCGGAAGATTTAAGTTTGTTAGTGCAAGAATGCATTCAAATGAATCCCGAAGACCGCGTGCAAGGCATGGTAAGAGTGGTGGAACGTCTTGAAGCAATCACAAAATCTCTTTGTGATACCCACATAGGTAAGGCCGTGGTTGGCGCCAAGTAACAGTTAGACTTGTTGCGCAGGGAGGCCACACAATGAAGTCAGCAAACAATAATAAATGGGACATTCGATTTTTGCTGCTTGCGGATCAGATTGCCACATGGAGCAAAGACCCCAGCCGTGGAGTTGGCGCAATTATTGTCAGCGACGCCAAACAAATTGTGGCGACGGGTTTTAACGGGCTGCCGCGTGGTGTTGAAGATCGCGCGGAGAGATTGGAGCGCCCTGCCAAATATGAATTGATTGTGCACGCGGAAATGAACGCCATAATTCAATGCGCGCGCAACGGAGTGAGTCCGCTTGGGTGCACCATGTTTACAACATTTTCGCCGTGCGTGGCGTGCGCCATTGTCATGGTGCAAGCGGGTATTGCGCGCGTTGTGACTTGGGAGCCGGATTTAGTGGGCGCCGACGCGCATTGGCTAGAGAGCATTCGTAAAGCGCAAAGCGTGCTGAAAGAGAGCGGCGTGATCTATGAAATTTGTACGCGTCCCGCTCAAGCGCAATTGACAAGTTGAAATTGAATTACTTGTATTGATGCGCGTTATGGCAATGACGCTTCGTATTATTCAGCGAATCAAAGCGCTTTGAAACACGTTTCTTGCGCCAGTTTGGACCGCAGCTTTACATTCGATTGGGCGCGTCCATGCCAAGCAACGACAGCCCTTGTGCCAGAACACGTTTGGTTAAATGCGAAAGGCGAAAGCGGGCGAGCCGCGTGGCTTCATCGGGCGCCTTGAGAACCGGGCACGCTTGATAAAAAGTTGAGTAGGAATTTGCCAGTTCATGAAGTGCGCCACACACGCGCTGTGGCGAACCAAGGTCCGCCGCGTTTTTTATGGTGGCGGGGAATGCAAGAATGGCCAGCACCAACGCGCGTTCGGCGGCGTGATTGAATGTCCACGCGGCGTTTGCAATGGCGGACTCCGGCGCGTCGCTTTTTGCAAGAAGGCTGGCAATGCGCGCGTGTGCATATTGAATGTAGGGACCAGTGTCGCCTTCAAAGGCAATCATGCGATCAAGATCGAAAACATAATCTTTGATGGGGTCGCCGGACAGATCGGCGTACTTCACCGCGGCAATGCCAACGGCGCGTCCAATGTCGGCGATCTCTTGATCGGCCGTGCCCTCGGTTGGCGAATCAGTTTGTTTGGCGCGAAGCCGAACTTGTTCCGTGCCGCGCGCAATGGCTTCGTCCAGCAGCGCCTTAAGCGTAAACAGCTCGCCGCTGCGGGTTTTAAGCGGTTTTTTGTCAGTGCCAAGAACGCTGCCAAACGCCAAGTGCGAAAGTTTGGCTTGCGTGCCGTCCGCAAGTTTGTCCCAGCCGATCAAATGAATGGCGTCAAAGACATCGCGAAAGTGATCGCGTTGGCGTGCGTCAACAACATAAATAATTTCGCCAGCGTGAAGCGCGCCCACGCGGTAATGCACCGCGGCCAGATCAGTTGTGGAATATAAAAATCCGCCGTCGGCTTTGCGAATGAGAAGCGGGCGCTCGCGATCGGCGAAGTGAACAACCATTGCGCCTTGATTCACTTGCGCAAGACCGCCGTCAATAAAGGATTGCACCGTTGGCGCCAATTTGTCGCGATAAAAACTTTCGCCGCGCGAATGTTTGTTGGTCAAGTCAACGCCAAGAACGCGCGCGGTTTCTAGAACCTCCGTCATAGTGATATTGATCAGTTGCTGCCACTGGGCAACGGTGGCGGCGTCGCCGGCTTGCAAGCGCAGCAATGTGGCTTTGGCGTCTTGCTCCGCGGCGAACGCGCTGTCATGCTGGATTTCAAGTTCAATGATTCGGTGCGGACCGGCGTGGCGGGCGCGCGCGGCTTCAAGGCCGGCTTCATCGGTGGCGCATTCCAATTGCGCCGCGCGATAGGCATGGTTGAGATCGGCCAGCGTGAGTGATTTCAAGTCGCGCTTCTGGCGCTTCAGCGCGGACATGGTCATGGCAATCGGAAGTCCCCAATCGCCAAGATGATTTTCACGAAAAACTTTTCGACCAAGTCGCTCGTGCAGGCGCGCCACGACATCGCCCAGAATAGTGCTGCGCAAATGTCCAACATGCATTTGCTTGGCCACATTCACGCCGCACAAATCCACAACAATGGCGTGAGCGCGCGGCGCGGGTTCAATGCCAAGGTCGGGCATGCACACGCGGTCAAGCATGGTGTGAAGCGCGGAATCGCCAAGGCGAATATTGATAAAGCCCGCGCCGGCAATTTCCGCGCTGCCCAGCGCGGCAAGCGGAGTGGCCGCGAGAATTTGGGCGGCAATGTCGCGCGGATTGGCGCCAACGGCGCGCGCGATGGCAAGCGCTGCGTTGCATTGAAAGTCGCCGTGCTTACTGTCGTTGCTGGCTTTGATTTGCGGAGCGCTCTTGGCGGCGTCCTCGCTTATGGCGGACGCAATGCCCTTGCGGAACGCTTGTTCAATATCAAACTTGGGATCGCATGACGCCATGCTTCGAGTCTATCGACGAGTGCGCGCCGCCTGCGTGGCAAGCACAAATTTTCGCTTTGCATGAAGAGCGTCAAGAACGGCAACGGCAATGCCAGTTCCAGCGTCGTTGTCTTTAAGCGTGGTGGCCGCCAATTCCAACATGGCAATCAGACTTTCAAAATCACCGATGGAAATAAATTCCTGGCCAACATGCGCCTTTGATTTGCCTTTCAAAACGCCATCAATGTCGCGCATATTGTGGTAATTGCCAAGCGGCAGGCACAGGCACGTGCTTTCAAATCCGTACGCTGAAAATGCGGTGGCTTCGCAGGCGCCGCCTGGCATGAGTTTGCGTTGATACTTGAATGTTGGATTTTGTTTTTTGTGATTTTCATACAGCGAACTCAGCGCGTTTGTAAGTGTGGGCGAGAACACGCTGGCGCGGTCGCCCACGCGCAGGATTGCGCCAGCACCAATTGGGCTGTCATGCGGAAATGAGCGCGAGTTCTCAAGACAAAGCAGACGCGCGTTGCGCGGCACCAACTTGCTGTGAATGCTGTGCAGCGCCCCAATGAATCCAATTTCCTCGGCGCGCGTGAACAGCAAGCCAACATGCGGCGCACGCTTTGATTTCAGCAGGCGATCAAGCGTTGTCAGGGCGGTGGCGGCGGCGGCAAGATCATCGCAAGCGTTGGTGTGCAGCACGCCGCCAGCGATACGCGCCTTTCGCAAACGCCAGCGGGCAATGTTGCCAAGTGCGATTGTGGACGCGGGCAATTTGAGTTGAGCCTTGTAGACGGGAAAAATATGTTCGCCCTTCACGCGGCCCATGACCGTGGCGGTGTGGCGCTTGCCTGCCGCATCGATGACTTCGATGGATGTGTTTTTGAAATACGCCTCGTGCACGCCGCCGCGAAATTCCAATTCCAATGCGCGCGGATTCACCACGCGCCGCACCACAAACGCCGGGTGATCCAGATGTGCCGTGATCAGAAGTGGGCGGCGCTTGTTGTTGAACGCACGCTGGGTGATCAACAGATTTCCGCCATCGTCGCGCTTCACGGATATTGTTGCCGCTCGTTTGGCGATCCACTTGTTGATGAACTCAATCACCGCGTCCTCATGGCCGGCGGCGGTGGGAAGCGCGGTCAGCGCAAGCAAAAGTTGTTGTTCAGCTGCGGAAGACTTCATTCGGTTCTCCAACATGGGCAAAATTCTCTGTCTTGAATTGGGGCAAACTTGTCGCGTTACAAACTACACTCACGCCATGCCACTTGCTTCCATTGATGAAATTCTCACCGAACTTAAAGCCGGCCGCGCCATTGTTCTTGTGGACGATGAGCAGCGGGAAAACGAAGGCGACTTTGTTGTGGCCGCCGAAAAAATAACGCCCGAGATGGTAAATTTTTTAACGCGCACTGGTGGCGGCTATTTGTGCGTGGCGCTTGATGGAGTGATTTGCGATCGTCTTGAGCTAGATCTTGCGCCCTCGCGCAACAACGCGCGCAGCACCGCTTTCACGGTGAGTGTTGAGGGACATCCGCACCACGGTATTGGAACCGGCGTGAGCGCCAAGGACCGCGCCACCACTATTCGTTTGCTGAGCGATCCAACAACGGGGCCCGCCGACTTCACGCGTCCGGGCCATGTGAATCCACTGCGCGCGCGCGATGGCGGCGTGCTGGTTCGCACTGGTCAAACCGAGGGCAGCGTTGATTTGTGCAGGCTCGCTGGCTTGCAATCCGCGGCGGCGATTATTGAAATTGTGAAACCAGACGGCGACATGGCGCGCATGCCGGAGTTGAAGGCAATGTGTGTTGAACACAAGTTGAAGATGTGTTCGGTGGGGCAGGTGATTCAGTGGCGACTTGCGCGCGAAATCATGGTGACGCGCATTGAGCCCCACGATGGTGAGGACATTGAAACACCCGAGGGAGTTTTCCGTTTATTTGCGTGGAGAAGTTCAGTTGACGCGCTCCCGCACATTGCGTTTACCGCTGGGGGAATTGGCCGGTTGAACACGGGCGCGGTGGTGAAACAAAGCATGCCAACATTGGTGCGCATGCATCGGCGCGATATTTTTTCCGATGTGTTTGGAACGCTTAAGAACGGAAAAAATGGAAACGGCCAGAGTGAAATTCGATCCGCGTTGCGCGCTATTGCCAAGAATGGGCGCGGCGTGTTGGTGTATTTGCGCAGCGAGGGCAGTGGATTTGATTTGCCCGATCGTTTGCAGCGCATTCATCGCCCAGAAAAAGATGACCCCAACGCGCCGGATTTAACGCGCCCCGATGGCGTGGCCGCGGGCATTCATCCAATGGATTTGCGCGAGTTTGGAATTGGCGGACAAATTTTGCGCGACCTCGGATTAACCAAACTTCGTTTGTTGACTAATCATCCAAAGGGTTCCATGCCCGGCTTGCATGCGTTTGGTTTGGACATTGTTGATCAGGTGAAATTGTGATGCGAGCAAGCTTGTTTGTTTTTGCCGCATTCAGTGTGGTGGCGTGCGCCGCTGCTCCAGCGCAAACCTCGGCGGCATCAACAACTTCTGTTGCCAATCAGCCCACAATTGTCGCGTTCACTACGGAGCCTAAAAAGCAAAATGTGGGAGTCATCGCACAAGAAGTACCAGCCACCACAGTGCCCGCCACGAACAATTCAGTAGCGGAATCTAAAAAATTTGAAACACCAGAAGCCATGTTGAGCGCCCTTGAAAAAGCGGGCGACACTATTTCAACCTTTCGCGCGAATGTGATTTATGACCGCGTGGACGCGGTCAGTGAAAATCGCGAGCGACGAAAGGGGCAGATTGTGCTGACGCAAAAAGCGGGTGATTTGAAAAGTAGAAAACTGGCGATCATGTTTGATCAACTCATTGACGCCTCTGGCCATGCGACCACGGAACGCCAGCGATTTGTATTTGCCGGTGGTTGGCTTTTTGAGTTTGATGACCAGCGGCATCAATTGATTGCGCGTGAATTGGTTCCGCCTGGCGAGCAACTTGATCCGCTGCGCATTGGAGAAGGACCTATTCCAATTCCAATTGGCCAGAGAAAAGAACAGGTTTGCCAGCGATTTGAAGTGAAATTTGCGCCACAGCCAGTGGAGCAGTTATTAAAACGCCTGGAAAATATCCAAGGACTTGCGCTTCATCCAAAGCAAAATGCTGGCGTTGATCCAGACCTTGCAGACATTTGCGTGTGGTACGACCTGACCACTCTTATGCCTGTCGCAGTGAAAGCTATGACCAAAGGCGGTGATGAAAAAATTTTATTGCTTACAAAAATAGAAGTGAACAAAGATTTTGAAGAGTCCACGAATTCTTTGTTGTCAACGGAACCACCGACCACTACCTCAAATGGTCCAGTGTGGCGGCAAGATGTGCGTCCCTACAAGGACGCGCCCTAAACTAATCGCATGACTAAAATGTTTTTTAATGCGTGATCCTGACATGCATTTGGTGAATGCAATGGAAAAAATAAACAAATCATTTGCATGTTTAGTTGCGCTAGTCATGGCATCCGTGGTTTGTGCGCGGCAACAAGATTTGGTTCCAGCGCGAGTAGAAGTTTCACCCGCGGCCGTGAAGGCCATCAATGAGCCTTGGCTGAAGCCCGATGAACGGCGCGACATGCGCATACTTCACGGTCAATGGTCGGATGATGATTTAAACACCACGGCGCGCAAGGCGGAAGCCGCGTTGCGCGTTTGGAACTTGCAAGACGCATCGCTTGACTCGCCCGATGCACCCGTGGCAATTCGCGCTCAAGCGCTGTTGTGGCGAGGTCGCGCGATGGAGGCAGCGTCGTTGCTGGTTGGTTGCGATGAACCCGAATGCAAACTGATTCGCGCGGACGCGTTGATGTGGCTTGGAAAAAATGACGACGCCAAAATTATTTTGCAGACATTGCGTGACGCGCCAGATGTGAATGACGCCAACGCAAGCGCATTGCGTGCGGCGGCGCAAGCCACCAATCAACTTGGAAAAATTCAGCCTCTTTCCGCGGCAGATTGGAAATTAGCGGTCGATCAATTTGGGCGCGCGCGTGAAGCGGATCGAATGAATCCATTAGTGCCGCTTGAAGAAGGATTGTTGTTGGTCAATCGGCACAATCGTCCTCAGGGCGTTCCTGCACTGTGGCAAACACTTTCACTTGACCCGCGATCTAGCCGCGCCTGGTTTGCCCTTGGCGAATTGGCTTTGCATAATTTTGATTTTGATTCTGCCGCACTGGCTTCGGATCGGCTTCGCTTGTTGAATTCCAAGCATGCACTTGCGGATCTTCTTGATTCAGAGCGCGCGTTGCTAACGGATGATCCCGAACGCGCCGACGCCATTCTTGATGGATTGCTGGCGCGTGAGCCGAACATGCCGCAAGCGCTTGCAATGCGCGCGGCGGTGGCTGGTCGTCGATGGAAACCCGAGTTGGCCAAGCAACGATTAGCGGAGTTCGACCAGAAATTTCCTGGCAGCGCGTTGGCGTATGCAACGCTTGGACGTACGCTGAGTTTGAACAGACAATATGAATGGGGCCAACGCGCGCTTGAGGAGGCCATTCGTCGCGAGCCTTTTTGGAGTGAGCCACGTGGCGAGCTTGGATATTTATTCATGCAGGCTGGTCGTGATGAAGAAGCGGTGGCCACCTTGAAAGCCGCGGCGGAATTGGATCCATTTGACACGCGCAGTTCATTTGGTTTGTGGCTTATGGATGAACTTTCAAAATGGAAGGAGATTGATTCGCCGCACTTTCGCATTCGCGTGAAACCTGGCATTGATGAAGTGGTGGCCGAACTTATGCCGGCGGCGTTGGAGTCCATGTACGTGGATGTCACCAAACGATTTGCGCACGAACCCGCTGGAAAAACAACCATAGAAGTTTTACCTGACCATGAATTTTTTGCTGTGCGTATTACCGGTATGCCCGGCATTCACACCATGGCTGCGGCCACGGGACCGGTGATTGCGCTTGAAGTTCCCATGGAGGGCAATCCAAAAAAACATCTTGGCTTGTTTGATTGGTTGCAAGTGTTGCGCCACGAATACACGCACACGGTGACGCTTAGTCAAACCGGAAATAGAATTCCGCATTGGCTTACGGAGGCGCTTGCGGTCAGCATGGAAACAAAGCCGCGAACTTTTGAGACTTGCCAAATGCTTGCGCGCGCCTTGGCCAACGGAAAGTTATTTTCGCTGGACAAAATTAAATGGGCGTTTGTGCGGCCAGAGTCGCCGCAGGACAGGCCGTTGGCATACGCGCAAGGTTGCTGGATGGTGCAATATTTGCAAGGCAAGTGGGGCGCTGATTCTGTGCCTAAATTGCTTGAAAAGTACAAGCAAGGTTTGGATGAAAGTCATGCGTTTCAAGAAACAGTTGGTGTAAGTGGCGACGAATTTTTCGCTGGGTTTATTGCGTGGGCCACCGAACAAGTTAAGCAGTGGGGCCTGGCGCCAGAGCCATCGCTAGAAAAATTATCTGACACGATTCGCGCGAAAGACCCAAAGTTGCAACTGGCCACGCGTCAGGCGGAGCAAGAAAGACTTGACGCGCTGGCCACTTATTTAGCCAAGCAAGTTGGAGAACCATTTCAAGTTGCACAGACCGTTTTGGTGGCGGCGCGTTGGCCAAAGGTGAAGAAGCCGGCGGTTGAAATCACCGATGACATGGTTGACCAATGGCTTGTGCAATATCCAGATCAACCAGATTTGCTGGAGTTGAAATTGCGCCGGCGCTTGAAGGAGCAACCAGAGGTTGATGGAATTGCCACAACATTGTTGGACGCATATGCCAAGGCGCGGCCGGTGGACCCGTATCCGCACCGAGTGTACGCGCGTGGCAATTTAAATTCGGGCGATCAACAGGCCGCGATGATGCACTTGAGCGCGCTTGATTTGCTGGAGGAGCAAGACCCAAGTTATGCGTTGGAACTGGCACGCTTGTATCGGCTGCAACATAATTTGGCGGCTGCGCGCGAGTCGGTGGAGAAGGCCACGCGCATCAATCCGTTCGACGCGGCCACGCGGGAATTTGCCGCCACCTTGGCCATAGAAGATGGGGATTTACTGCGCGCGCGCCTTCACTTGGCGGCGCTTGCACAATTGGAGCCAGATCAAAAGCGCCACGCGCTTCGTTTGGCAAGGTTGGACGACATGATTGCGGCGCAATCCGTGAAAGCGCCTGCCGCGCCGTGATCGAGTTCATTGTTGCGCACTCAATCTTTTTGGAACCATGAATGTCAACGCCTTTATTGGCATTGCCAACAGCACGGCGAATTATTTTGACCACGGCAAGTGATCCAAATCAACATTGCCGCCGCAGAAAATAATCGCCACGCCGCGCCACTTGCGTTGATGCGCCAGCGCGCGAAATGAATCGGACATGACAACCGCCGCGCCAACGGCCGCGCTGGCTTCAATGGTGAGTTTGAGTTGCTCCCAAGAAAATCGCATGGCGCGCGCAATTTCGTCTTCTTCCACGATTTCAATTTGGTCGACCAACGTTTGCACCACGGGAAATGTGAGCGAACCAAGCGAGCCACGAAGTCCGTCCGCAATGGTGAGTTGATTTGTGGTGGGCTGACAAATTCCGCTGGATTTGGAGCGCGCGGCGTCGTCGGCAATGGAGGGCTCCGCGCCAATAATCGTGATGTCCTTGCTCCGACCTTTTGCCGCCACGGCAATTCCGGAAATTAAACCGCCGCCGCCAACTGGCACAACAATCGCGTCGACATGTGGAACATCTTCAAGAATTTCAAGCGCCATTGTGCCTTGACCCGCCATCACATCGATGTGGTTGTATGGCGGAATGACCGCGGCGCCAGTCTGCGAAACAATGCGCGCCAACATGTCCTCGCGCGCGGCAAGCGTTGGCTCACACAACGTAATGTGCGCGCCAAAATTTTCAACAGCGGCAAGCTTGGAGCGCGTGGTGTTGTGCGGCATGACAACGTGGCATGGAAATGTTCGCTCGCGCGCCGCGTACGCCAACGCTTGGCCATGATTTCCGCTGGAGTGCGTGGCCACGCCACTGTCTTTGGTTGATTCAGGCAATCGACTGACCGCGTTCGCGGCGCCGCGGTATTTAAAACTTCCAGTGCGCTGGAAAAGTTCGCACTTGGCGAAGACGCGAACTCCAGCGATGTGTGACAGCGCGTCCATTTCAAGACACGGCGTGCGCGTGGCGCGGCCATGAATGCGCGCGGCGGCGGCCTCAACATCGGCAAGCGTGATTGGCAAACTTGTCACCGCGCGTAGGGTAACCTGCATTCATGGGAACACGACTTGACACCATCACGCGTTTGCATGAGCACCGCCACTGGGTCCGCAACAGGTTGTTGACCGCGTCGCGGGGACTTACAAACGACGGACTAAGAAAATCATTTGAAATGGGAGTGGGAAGCGTGCTGGGAACATTCGTGCATTTGTATGGCGCGGAAACTGTGTGGATTAACGTTTTGGAAAAGAAAAATCAGTCCGCCGCGTTTCCAACGCTGGAGAATTTTGCCAACTTGGAGGCGCTTGAGCGTGATTGGGAATTGCTTGACCAGCGCTGGGCCGCGTGGCTTTCCAATGTGAAGGAAGAGGAACTGGATCAAGTGGCCGAGCGGATTCGCGAGGGAAAATCATTTTTGACCACCGTCATGGACGTGCTCATTCATGTGGCCACGCACCAGCACTATCACGCCGCGCAAATTGTGAACATGCTGCGCCATTTGGGCGTGAAGCCGCCGCCAGCCTGCGATTTTATTGTCATGGCGCGTGAGGATTTTCTGAGCGAAAAAAAATAAAAGTGTGACTATGATGGGGGCTTCGCCGCTCGGGGCGCGGATTCCATCGTGGAGTTCGCTGAGAAGTACCCGCAGAACCTGAACCGATTCGAATCGGCGTAGGGAAGTGGCAATTGTTTGCGAACCGTTCATAACGGCTTCGCCTTGCCAGGAAGTACGCCATGAACAATAAAGTGTCTCAAGAAAAAAACAACGGCGCCGCCGTCCTTGCATCCACATTTCAAATTGGCCATGCGCATGAGCGCTTGGCTAACGAGTCGCTGCCGCTTCACGGCGCGGCAAATCCATCAACGCAATCGCAAGGCACAACGCCTGGTTCTTTCGCGCGCAAAGCGGACATTGGTGGCCCGCTTGCATTTTCAAGTCCCGACACGCCGGGCATGCCGCTTCCATCAACCAAGACCGCGTGGGACTTTCTTCCAGTTGGCTGGAGCATTGTCCCCGCGCCAAATCATCAACACGGTTGCGCCGGGCATTTGCACACGCACGTTGCACAGTGGATTTGCGCGCGGCCACCCGCGGGCTTTGAGCCCATTACGCAACTTGAGTTCGCGCGTCTTGGTGTGATCACAAAAGAAATGCGCCGCGTTGCGGAGCGTGAGCAACATCTCACGCCAGAGCAAGTGCGTGATGAAATCGCCGCAGGCCGCATGGTGATTCCGGCCAACCGAGTGCACTTGGGATACAAACTTGATCCAATGGCGATCGGTCGCGCGTCCAAAACAAAAATCAACGCCAACATGGGAGCCAGTCCAGTGAGTTCGGGCACCGACGAAGAAGTTGAGAAATTAAAGTGGGCCGAAAAGTGGGGCGCGGACACCGTTATGGATCTTTCAACTGGCGGCGACCTTGACGCGTGTCGCGACGCGCTGATTCGCAATAGCCATGTTCCAATTGGAACCGTTCCGATTTATTCCATGATCATCGGGCGAAAACTTGATGATTTGAACGAGGCAGTAATTATGGAAACGTTAGAGCACCAAGCCAAGCAAGGCGTGGATTATTTCACCATTCACGCCGGCGTTCTGAAGGAGCATTTGCCGCTGATTAAGAATCGCTTGATTGGAATTGTGAGCCGTGGCGGTAGTTTGCTGGCCAAGTGGATGTTGATTCATAACAAACAAAATGTGATGTACGAATGTTGGGAAAGTATTTGCGCCGTCATGCGCCGCTACGACGTGACATTTTCCATCGGCGATGGATTGCGTCCGGGTGGTCTGGCTGATGCGACCGACGACGCGCAACTTGCGGAGCTTGCGGCAATTGGCGAACTAACCGAGCGCGCCTGGCGCCAAGGCGTGCAAGTGATGGTGGAGGGCCCCGGCCATGTTCCGCTGGATCAAATTGAATACAACATGAAGCTGCAGCGGCGCCTTTGCCACGGCGCGCCGTTCTATGTGCTTGGGCCGTTGGTCACGGATATTTTTCCTGGCTACGACCACATCACAAGTTGCATTGGCGCCACCAGCGCGGGCTATCACGGCGCAAGCATGTTGTGTTATGTCACGCCCAAGGAACATTTAGGCCTGCCTAAAAAAGACGATGTGAAGCAGGGATGTATCGCGTACAAAATTGCGGCGCATGCCGCCGATGTCGCGCTTGGAATTCCGGGCACGCGCGATCGTGACGACGAACTCACAAAGGCGCGCGCCGCATTGAACTGGCAGAAACATTTTGAATTGTCATTTGATCCCGACACCGCCCGCGCTTATCACGACGAGGACTTGGATGTGGATACGGATTTCTGCGCCATGTGTGGCCACGATTGGTGCAGCGTTCGCATTAGCAAGGAAATTCAAGAGTTTTCCAGCGGAAAAAGCGAGGAATACCGACGCGACAAGCCGGTGCTTAGCGCCGCGCTTACCCCGGAGCAGCAAGAGGTGCTTACCAAACGTGGCGTGCTTTCGCCAGAGGAAATTCACAAACTTGCTTCTAAAACCAAGGCGGCGGTTGGAGCGGTGGAGGCCAAGGCCTCTTGTCACAGTGACTTTGTGGATTCCACGGGAGCGCAGCAAAAACAAGAGCAATTGGTGCAACTCAACACGTCGCCAGCGCACAATATTTCCACAAAAGTTCCATTGATTTAGTTGGCGATGAATCAATTTTTTGGCATACTTTCAGCATGATGGCTCTCCAGCATCAGCAGCACAAATTGCAACCCCAAAATCAATCCCCTGCTTGGCTCAGTGTGCCAGCAATGAGATACCAAGACGGGTATGTCTGGTTCGTTCTCTTGGCCAGCTTGGATATTATTTTAACTTGGTACATCCTGCTCAAGGGCGGAATGGAAGTAAATCCTGTGGCTAAAGTAGTCATAGATCGGTGGGATATTGCTGGCGCGATTGCATTTAAATTTAGTTTGGTTCTGTTCGTTGTCGTGGCTTGTGAGATTGTGGGACGTCATCAAGACAAACTTGGTAAACGATTAATCCTGTGCGCAATGTTTATTTCAGCGTTCCCTGTTTTGTGGAGTTTGACGCTGCTTTTCATGCGTGGATTTTTAATTTATTTGCAGCCGCAGCCGTGACTTTCTAAATATCTTGTCGCGTTGCGCATGCGAAGTTTACAAATTGCTTCGTAAATTTGTTAGCGTCTCAATTTTGATATTGCGCGCGCGCGAGCCATGACCGCTTCAATTTCTTTGCTTGATTTAGGAATGTCGCGCGTTAGCGTGACGGGCCCGCGCGCCGTGATCAGAATGTCGTCCTCAATGCGCACGCCAATTTTTTCCTTGGGCAAATACACGCCAGGCTCAATGGTGATCACGGCGCCAACTGGCAGCGGCGCGTCGGGACTTGCGTCATGTGTTTCAAGTCCAAGGTGGTGGCCAATGGAATGAATGAACGCGTCGGCAAGTCCGGCGCGACGAATGACCGCGCGCGCGGCTTCGTCAATCTGGTGAAAGCGCGCGCCTGGTTTGCAGGCGCGAATAGCCGCGGTTTGCGCCGCAAGAACCAAGTCATGGATTTCGCGTTGGCGTGGGGTGAACTTTCCATTCACGGGCAATGTGCGCGTGACATCTGCGGAATATCCGCACCACTTTGCGCCAGAATCAAGACACACCAGATCGCCGTCGCGCAGCACTTGGTCGTTGGCGTGGTAGTGCAATACCGTGCTGTTAAAACCACCGCCAGCGATTGTGCGAAACGCCAAGTCGCGCGAGCCGCCTTGGTGGTAGCCCGTTTCCACGTGACGCTGTAGATCAAACTCATTCATATTTGGTCGCAGCGCAACGAACGCGGCTGCAAAGCCAAGACCAGTGATGCGGCCAGCCTCTTGAATGCACGCCACTTCGGCCTTGCTTTTGCAGGCGCGCATGGCGTTCAAGAGAGTCGTGCCATCATGAATGGCGCAATTGGGAATGCGCTCCGCCGTGCGGCGAAAAATTTCTAGATCGCCACTCACGGGACTGTTGTGCGCCGCAAGCGGCATGAGCAATGTCAGGGACTTGGCGCGCTTGGCCGCATCTAGAAGTTGCAGCGGAAGCATATTGGTTCGAAAGATGCTTTCAATTCCGGTACGAGCGCGAAGTTCGCCATCAATCTCCGCGCGAAAGCCATCCCATTTTTCGCGCTCTGGGTTGAGAGGTCTTAGAAAAAGTTGCACACGCCGCGCGGGGTTTGGATTCTTCCCGTCAAACAACAACGCCGCGCCTGATTCATCAACAAGCCCAGTGAGGTAAGTGAAATGCGCGTGTGCCGCGAACGGATGGTGCAGGCTTGGATCTGCTTCACCAGCCAGCACCAAGCCAACACTTGCGCGCAATGCGTCAAGCAATGCCCCGCGACGGCGCGCAAATTCCGACTGTTCAATTTTGATTGCGGTCTTGACAGAAGAACGATTTTTTGTGGCGGTCATGCGCTAAGAATACGCAAAAACCGTTGGGAATAAATATGAATCGATTAGGTCAACCATGGCGCCCGTAACGAAAAATTTCAAGCCCACATACGCACGACACGATTGCTTTAAGAAGAAGGGGAAGCAACTTTGGCAATAAAGTCCACGGCAAATGCCAGCGGACTTGTCCGTCAACTATGCCACACACATTACACACGCGCCGCAGCCGCAGTCTTGTCCATAATTCGCTTTGCATACGTTGTCATTGCAAGGCGCAATTGCTCAAAACTTTCCAGCACATATAAAATTGGTTGATAGTGGTCAATTTCAAACGCGGTGTCGCAGACACGGTTCAAATCAAATGGTCTGCGATCCACTTGCGGACTTTCAAGCGAGTGCTTGCATTCGCCGGGACTTGAAATCAATCCACTGCCGTACACCTTGATGCGGCCGTTCTCTTTGATCAAACCAAATTCCACCGTGAACCAGAAAAGACGCGCCAGGCGCTCGACATCTTTTTCATCCGCGGCCTCAAGCGCGGCCTTGCCATAGGTCTGTAGAAAATCCGCGAACACAGGATCCGCGTGCAATGGAACATGACCAAAGATGTCATGGAAAATGTCGGGCTCTGGCAAGTAATCAATACTTTGTTTAGGACGAATCACAATAGTGGTGGGAAATTCCCGGCGCGCCAAGCATGCAAAGAATGCTTTGGGGGGCAAGTAGCCGGGCACCGCGCGGCTTTGCCAACGCGTCAACGGATGCAGACAACTATTAATCTCCGCTAGCGGGGGAATTCTGTCTCGCCGAAGATTGATCAGCGCCGCGCCGTCCAAATATGTTTTGCTGGCGTTGTCCTTCAAGAAAATCATTTGGCGATCAAACATGGTGGACCACGTTTCTTGATTCTCCGCGCTGTATCCCGCGTATTTCTGCTCGATGTAGCAACGCGTGATGTCGCCGTAACCAGGCGCGCCAAAATTGTTGGCGTAGGTTTGCGCCGCGCGCGCTTGCGTGTCGTCAATCATTGCGTGGTTGAGACTGCCCGCGAACTTTTTGGCGTGATGTGATCCGTCCATGTGGTTCTCCTGTTGCAATTGATTCTAGTGTGGCGGCGCTAAAATATGGAATTACGTATTAGAAGGAAACGATGCGCCCTCTATGAATGAGCGAACCTGCGCCGCGCTGGTCATAGGCAGCGTAAATGACAGGCGCGCCACATCATGCTTGCGGCGAATGTCAATTCCGCCAGCGTCCACTCCCACCGCAATCGGATCGTCGCAATCCACCTTGTTGGTTACGCACAACGACTTCAACAACACGCGCGGTTTGGCGTTGAACTGTTTCAGTAACGCGCTTTCTTCCGCTGCCAACGCGTTGGTTTTCATCATGGCCTGATCATCCAGAAACCACCCCGCAAGTCGCCCAGAATCAATCGCAACAGTGGCCCAGCGCACATCCTCTGGTTCGCCGTGATAGGCGCGCCAACGATCGCACCACTGCGCGAATGTTCCAGTTTCCGATTGGCGAGAAAGCGTGACAATTAAATGCATGCTGTCATCGTCGTCGTTTGGAAGTTCAAGCACGGTCTCCATTGCCAACAGCATGGCTTCCATCACCGGCATCACAAGTGTTCCATCGCTTGCCACAATGAACTTCAACCCCACGCGTTCGCCGTCAAATTTTAAAAAACCACAGAGGTGACCATGGAGAAATTCAATCGCCGCATCAATGGAAACTTCTTGCATGACGTCATGCTAATCAGTCAAGGCTCTTCGTACACTCTGCGTATGCCGCCGCGTCCTTGTCACTTCTACCAAAAGAGTTGCCGCAATATTGTACATTGGAGGGGCACGCAAATCCAATTTGATTTGTCAGCAGTAATTTTAAAAGGAATTTTATGTCGCTAATTGCTGTGGCCATAACCGTGGAAAGCGCCGAGCAAGTTGCGTTCGCGCTTGAGTCCGCGCACGCCGCAGCCAAGCGCGGCGCCACCATTGTGGAGTGGCGCGTGGACGCGTTGGCGCACACAGACAACGCGCTTGAAAGCGTGGCGCTGCTGGTGAAAAATAGTCCGCTACCTTGCATTGTCACCATTCGCGCCGCGGCGGAAGGGGGCGCGTATGTGGGCCATGAATCCGCGCGGCTTGAATTGTTGATCGCGGTTTGCAAACTCACTGTGCCGCCGTCGTACATAGATCTTGAGTTGGCCGCGTTCCAGGCCAGCGCTGAATTTCAAAAACAATTTGCGACTGCGCAAACTTCCACGCGCCTGATTCTGAGCGCGCATGATTTTCAAACCCGGCCCGCGGATCTTTCCAAACGTATCGGCGCCATGTGGAACGAGCCGCTGTGCGCCGTGGCAAAAATAGCGTGGCTCGCCCGCAGTGTGCGCGACAATCTAGAGGCGTTTGAATTACTGCGCCATCAAAGCAAGCCAACGATCGCGTTGTGCATGGGTCCATTTGGAATTGCCAGCCGCGTGCTTGCGCCAAAGTTTGGCGGATTTCTCACGTACGCGCGCCCCGACAACGAAATGGGCACGGCGCCGGGGCAACTTACGGCGCAAGAATTCATCAATGTCTATTCATTTGCGCGCATCACGCCCGCCACCAAATTATTTGCGGTGGTGGGTTGGCCAATTGAACATTCGTTGTCGCCACTGCTGCACAACGCGGCGTTCAGCGCCACGCAATTTAATGGCGCGTATGTTCCAATGGCAATTCCACCAGAATGGGAGCATTTCAAAGCTTCACTTGGGGAAATGTCGGGGTCGACCATTCTGAATTTGCGTGGTGTCAGCGTCACGCTTCCACATAAGGAACACGCGTTGCGTTGGTGCAAGCAGCAGGGTGGCGACGCCGATTTGGTAAGCGAGTGGTGTGGCGCGGCGAACACCCTCATTTTTTCTGACAACGGAGTTACTCACGCGTTCAATACCGACGCGCCAGCGGCCGTTGCCGCGCTTGCGGGCGCGCTTGAAATAAACCAGCAACATTCAGCCGCGCTTGCTTCTGGCGGTGCGATTGCAAATGTGGAAATAAGTTCCGCCAGGGCGGCGCATGTAAACGTGGATGCAAAAACTATTGCGTCTCAAACACTTGATCAATGGCGCCAACAGTGCGTGTTGGTTTTGGGAGCGGGCGGCGCGGCGCGCGCGGTCATTGCCGGCCTTGCGCTCACTGGCGCACATGTCGTCATTGCCAATCGCACGCATGACAAAGCCAAGCAACTTGCAAAGCATTTTAACGCGCGCGCCATTATTGGTTCGCATCAATCGCGCGTGGAAGCCGTTGCGCTAGGAAATATCGCTGCGCATTCCTTTACCGCCATTGTGAATTGCACTAGTGCGGGAATGACTGGTTCCGGCGCCGAATCAATCGATCCACTTCCAACCACCCTTGAAATTAAAACACGAATGGTTCTCATGGACACGGTGTACCGTCCGCGTGAAACGCCGTTGCTTAGGCGCGCGCGCGCCGCTGGCGCGGTGATTGTTGATGGAACGGAAATGTTTTTGCGCCAAGCCGCTTTGCAGTTTGAATTGTTCACGCAAGACGATTGCGCTTGGAGCAACGCTACGGTCGTGATGGCAAGCCACGACTTGCCAGGGAAAAATAAACAGACCAACATTGCCGAGCGGGGTCGCATCGCGCCAGAAAAATCATTGAGCACGAATTCGTCAGGGACCTCCGCGCCTCTGTCGTTATGGCGTGAACTTCTTAACCAGCAATTGAACGCGCAATCATGAAAAATTCTTCAGACTTGGCCCGCAACGCGCGCGCGCCCATGATCGCGCTGGTCACGCTTTCGCTGCTGAATTTGCTTAATTACGCCGATCGCTTCGTGGTCAGCAGCCTTGTTCCATTTCTAGAAAAATCAATCGATCAAGGTGGCTTGGCGCTGACGCATGCGCAATCTGGCTGGCTCTACTCCGCGTTCATCGTGGTGTACATGATCGCCGCGCCGGCGTTTGGTTTCATCGCCGACCGATTTCCGCGCCTGCATGTTCTGGCGGCGGCCGTTGCATTTTGGAGCGTGCTCACATTGCTTGGTGGATTTGCGTGGGGCTTCTGGAGTTTGCTCATCATGCGCGCCTTCACTGGAATTGGCGAAGCCGCATATGCCGGCGTGGCGCCCGCGGTTCTTGCCGATGAATTTCCATCCAAGAAACAAAGTCGCGCCATGGCGTTCTTCAATGCCGCAATTCCAGTTGGCGCTGCGATTGGTTTCACGCTTGGCGGAGTGGTGGGAACCAAATACGGTTGGCGCGAGGCATTTTTTGTGGCTGGCGGTCCCGGACTTTTTCTTGCGCTGATGATTTATTGCATTCGCGATCCAAAGCGCGGAGCCATGGATGCGCACATTGTTGTGAATGCGCCGCCAACCGTGCGCGACGCGGTCCGCATTTTGTTTAGACCGCGATGGCTTTGGACCACCGCGGGCTACGCGTTTCAAACCGCCGGCTTTGGAAGCCTTGGTTTTTGGACGCCAACCTATCTTGATAAAGCCTGGGATTTAAGCGTTGAAAGTTCCAGCGTCATGTTTGCCGCCATCATTGTTGTCACCGGAATTACCGGCACATTGACCGGCGGTTTCCTTGGCGATTGGTGGTATCAAAGAAAGCCCACGGCGCATTTATGGATTTGTGGCCTCACCAGTTTTCTTGCGGCCGCATCAATTCTTTTTGTTTTGTACGCGCCCAATGTCACGGCCATGTGGTGCGGCGTCACTCTTGGCGCGTTCTTTCTTGTCATGAGCGTGGGTCCAGTTCAGGCGCATCTTGTTCAAATTCTCAATCCGGCGGAGCGCGGCACCGGAATGGCGCTGGCTATTTTCGCGCTGCATATTTTTGGCGATGTTCCCGCCGTGCCCATGATCGGCTGGATCGCCGAAGGCTTTGGTTGGAAACATGCGTACATGTCCATTCCAATTTTTGTATTTCTTGCGGGAATTATTTGGTGTCTGGGCGCAATGTATGAAGAACGCGCGCGCTTGCGCTCAAGCAACTCCAGCGCTCACATTTAATCACGCCTCCGTATGATGGGCGCATGACATTGCGCTATCTCACCGCCGGTGAAAGTCACGGCCCCGGTTTGCTTGCAATTGTTGAGGGCATTCCCGCGGGCCTTTGCATTGACAGCGACTTCATCAATGGCGAATTGAAACGCCGTCAAGCTGGCTACGGTCGTGGCGCGCGGCAGCGTATTGAAACCGACAAGGCCGAATTTATTTCTGGCGTTCGCCGCGGCGTGTCAATGGGCGGTCCAATCGCCATGCGAATTCCCAATGAAGACAACCGTCTTGATGATGCCGCAAAAACTCCTTCTGTTTCGCGCCCGCGCCCTGGTCACGCCGATCTTGCCGGCAGCGTGAAGTGGCTCACCACCGATTGCCGCGAAACACTTGAGCGAGCCAGCGCGCGTGAAACCGCGGCGCGTGTCGCCGCCGGCGCGCTTGCAAGTTGTTTTCTGCGCGAGTTTGGCATTCAAACATTTGGCTTTGTGCGCGGCGCGCTTGATGTTCGCTGGTCCGGCGAAGTCACCGCGCATTCATGGAGCGCGCAACTTGCAGCGCGCAACGCCAGCGACGTTGGAATTCCATGCGCTGCAACCAGCGCGCAGTTGATAGATCGCATTCATCAAGCCAAGGTGGACAAGGACACGGTTGGCGGTCTTGTGGAAGCGCATGTGTTCAATTGCCCAATTGGTCTTGGCTCTTGCGCGCAGTGGCACGAGCGATTGGACTCGCGCTTGGCCGGGGCCGTGATGGGCATTCAAGCTTTCAAGGCGGTTGAAATTGGTCTTGGCCGCGAGTGCGCGTTTCGAACCGGCAGTCAAGTGCACGACGCAATTCATTATGACGCGGCAAAGAAAAACGAATCGCATTTAGGATTTGTGCGGCCCACCAACAATGCAGGCGGACTTGAAGGCGGCATGACCAATGGAATGCCCGTCGTGGTCACCGGCACCATGAAACCCATCAGCACGTTGTTGCGCGGAATGCCCAGCGTTGATTTGAACACCAAGGAATCCGTCATGAGCGCGTATGAGCGTTCCGATGTCAGCGCCATTGCCGCCGCGAGCGTGGTCATGGAGCATGTTGTGGCGTTTGAAATCGCGCGCGCGTTCCTGGAAAAATTCTCCGGCGATTCAATGACGCAAGTGAAAGCGTCCCACGCGGCGTTCATGGAATTGGCGCGCCGGTTACCGCTGGCTTGAAGCTTTTCACGACTCCCGGAATAAATTTTAAAATTCAATTTATAATTTTTTCTTCTTTGTACGTAACCAAGATAAAAATTATTGATCGCTGGCCGTAACCCTAAAGCATGTCCTGTATTCGTGTATCCATAGATTTGTTGTAGATGATTGTATTTAAGGCCTGTTTAAACACTAAAAATCAACTTTGCCGGTCGTAGGGGAGATTTATTCATTAATCCTTACGAAAATCCAAACTTTAAGTTGACCTTCAGATTTTATTTTTGATAGTCACTCTGGAACATATACATGAACAATAAAATTGCATTTGAACGACTAGATTTCGAATATCCTTGCGCATGGGGATACAGTTTGATCGCGGTGCAAGAATCACATATTTACCTAGCTATTCACCAAACTTTTGGACAGCACCCGGTCACGGTGGGACAACTACGAAAGAGTTCAGGCGGAAACTGGTGCGCCGTGAATGTGGACACGACCGTCAATGGCGAATCGCAACGTATAACCTTTTTGGAAACATTGCGAAAGTGCGTTGGAATTCGTTACGTGCTTTAAAATTGTAAATGCGTTTATTTGCAGCGCATAAAATGCACTCAAGCTTCAGAAAGCGGAACCGGAGAGTCAGTTGGTGTCGGGTGATATTGAACCCGCGCACGTAATGCCTCGAATTCAGAAGTTAATTCACGCGCGGGAATAACTCCCTCTAATGAACTTGGAATTGATAATTTACAGCCGTATTCTTGGGCATTCGCAAATGCATCGGCGGCGTTGTGGCGATCGGCACGAAGTGAAAATGCGAGTCCCAAAGCCCACCATCCATCACCAAACTGGGGCAACAACTGAGTCACGGTTCGAAACGCGCGCCCGGCCTCGATAGGATTTCTTTCGCTTGTTAAATATGAAACTCCCATATTGAAATGTGCAAAAGCATTCCTTGGGTTTTTTTGTAGCAATTCACGGCATAAACGAAGCGCATCTTGATGTCCTTGTAATCCCATGGACAAGCACGCTACGGCTTCATTCAGGCAACAGGCATTCATGTCCGCGTTGGCGCTCTTGGCTTCCTGAAATGCTTGTCGAGCACCCGGCCATGATCTAGCCGCGAGTAGTCGAACTCCTCGTTCAAAATGAATTTGCGCTGCCTGGCTGTCGCCTATCGGCGGCAAATTTCTTGCGCCGCCATTACTGGTCATTTCAGAATTCATCAATGGGGTTTGAATTTCAGTGATTGAATTTGGTGACTTTGGCAATTGCGTCGAAGTCTCCTGCGGGGGCATCACCTCTGCGCGCGGAAAAATCTGTTCGGCGGCGATCGACAGTTCCTCTGGAATTTCAAATTGCACCACGCGCATTCGTTTTGACTTTAAACGCGCAACACACGGCTTTCTCCGGCCACCACCACTCGCGTTGGGTAGCACATCCGCCATGGCGGAGATGGTCAACAGAACTCCTTCGCCATAATTTCTAAACCAACGGAACCCCTCAGGTGCCGCATCTTGACCACGCACCATTCGCTCCACAGTCATTCCAAAAATTCGCGTGAGGGCGCGCATTGACTCGGCAAAATCTTCCAAGACACTAGGAACACTGCCCATGTTCACCAACGGCACAATTTTGGGTTCGCGCGCATTCAGACGGCTAAACGCGAAAGCTCGCAGAATGTCGGGCCGCGCTTCCAGCGCAATGGCGTTTTCAATAGATGTCAAAATTGAATGATGCGGCGGAGCGCTGTGCGCCAGCAGAATGCCACAGGGACAAACTGCCGCCACTGGAAGTTTGGTGACAAGATTTGAAAACGCGCGTATGAGAATGTCCAGATTTTCTTGTTGCGCTTTTTCAACAGGCATTTCAGTCAAGCCGCGAGGCTTACGATGATCCGCCACGTCACTGGTTGTTGAATTCAATGCAAACTCACGATCACCAGCGATTAAAATTGTGCGAGTTGGAGCGGCGGCTAATCGCTCAAGCGCTATTGCCAAGCACGCGGCGTCGCCTTTAGTTCCCGCAGCGAGGTCGCCAAGAAATACAATCTGCGGCGATTTTACTTTTGGAGTGGCTTCATCAATAAACCCCAGAATTGTTTCTAGCGCCATAACATCGCCGCGCACATCGCCAATAATCCAAAGCGGGTCTTCTTCGACAAGTTCATTTAAGCGAAGTACTCGGCGGCCGTTCGGTCGAAATTCAGCGCCCATGGCGCCAGGACCAGAACCAATCAATCGATCCGCGTTTTGAACCGCCTCAATTGCGCGCGTCATTGTCCGGCCCATATTTCCCCACATGGCTACGCGCTGGCGAACACCATCTAAAATTAATTTTGTTTTTGGATCAACGAAATCCACCGTCACCAATGGTCCTGGTGGCGGAACACTGGATTTTGAATCATTTTCTTGGGATAGGCTCACTATGAAATAGTAACGAACTGATAGGATTTGATGAATCCACAATACGATTGAATCCGAAGACCAAATTATGAAATCAACACTTGCAACAACAATCTTGGGAGCCATTGCGGCGGCGACTGGTTTTGCATGCGCTCAAAATGCGCCGCAAAATTCCGAACTTCTTAATAAATGGAAGGACCGAAACCTGTATTCCATTCAAGCCAAAATGTTGGACGGCGCACCCGCTGATCTTTTGCAATATCAAGGCAAGGTTGTGCTGGTGGTGAATGTCGCAAGTCGATGCGGCTTTACGGGTCAATATGCTGGCTTGCAAAAGTTGTACGACACATACAAGGACAAAGGATTTGTTGTTCTTGGAATTCCCAGCAACGACTTTGGTGGGCAAGAACCAGGCAGCGAAAAAGAAATTAAGGAATTTTGTTCCACAAAATACTCAGTGACGTTTCCAATGTTGTCCAAGGAGCAAACCAAGGCTGGTTCTGGGCAAAGTGATATTTATGAATTTCTTGGAACACGCACTGGGAAATTGCCTGGCTGGAATTTCAGCAAATACCTTGTCAACAAAAAAGGACAGCCCGTCGCGTTTTATGCCAGCAATGTCTCGCCCGAAGATAAAGTTTTAGTCAAGGCAATTGAGCAGGCATTGGGATTGACGCCAGTCGCCCCAGCGGATCAAAAGCCAGAAGGAAATCCACCGGCTAAATCCACAGACACTCCAGCAAAAAACCCATTGAATTAAATGTGTTTCAAGAAACTGTTTGTGATAAAGACTTTCTCAGTCGAAGAAGTGCGATTTCATAACTAGCCTTGACAGGAATTTATATACAACATCACTCTGGCTTGGAGTGAATTAACTGATCAAGATGCTTCGCGGTGATTTTGCGTAGCGGCGAAAGAACCTCGCTAGCCGCTGCGGCCACAAGCAGTGAAAGCCCCATCCAAATTGGCAGCACGCCAATCAGAAGAGCGGTGCTTGCAAGGGCCGCTTGTGGCAACGGCGCGCTTGAAATTGCAAGGGAAACCCGCAGTGAACGCAACCATGGAATTGACAGCGTTAAAGTAAATCCAATTGCCGCGGCAATCCATCGCAAATCTTCCCCAGCGAAATACAATCCAACGGTTGGCGTGAATTCAAATTCTTTCGGAATGTCAATGCGTGACAAGGCAATTGCCACGCAAGCAGCTGTGGCGGGACCGACACATAAAGTAAGAATTTTATTTGGGTAATCGCGCAACCCCCATGCCGCCAACATTGTGCCCCATGGCAGCAACCACGCCGCAGCGGAGTCAAAGCTCATTCCCCAAGCCGCAACAACGGCCACGGCCAGGGAAATAAATCCCGCCGTTCCTCTTGCCGCGTCAAGTGCAGACGAGTTGGATTCAAGCAATCCCATGGTCATCCAGTGTTCAGCCCCACGCGGCAGCGCCGCGCCAAACGCGACCGCAGCGGCCGCGACAAGGCTCCAGGTTGTTAGTGCTTCTTGTGTTTCAAGTTTTGCAATTAGCAAAACTGCGGCAATTGGAATTAAAACTGTCCACACGCCAATCGCCAACCCACCGCCGCGCCACCAGTGAGTGCGACCAGACATGGGCGATCGCGCCAGGGTGACTGCGGCGGCCAACATTGCAGTGATCCATAACGCGCCGTAATCAAATTCACTTCTGGCTTCTTGCAGCTGAATTTGCGCGGATCTTTCCCAAGCATCAAGTTCAACCAACACCGAGTCGGCGGGAATAGTTTGCGTAGTCGCAGCGGCGACATTCAACGCCTCGCGCGCGCGTTGTGAACGAAATAATTCTTTTTGCCTGTCGCCACATCCGTTCACGAAGGTATTGTAAAAATCTGGAAATATTTTGGCGCAACACAGTGGTCCAAAGAACACGCCAGCGCATATTCCCGCGGCAATCCAAGAATTTTTCCACCCAGAAGCGCGCAGCAACCATGCCAAAGACGCCGCCGTGGCGCCTATAATCGCCGCTCCAGAAATAGACCATGTGATTGTTTCAGGGTTCAACACTCCCGTACAGTAGTTGTTCAGGGAGGTTTCATATAGGGTCATGCGACCTTCTCTGCAGTTATTATTTGGATTTAATTTGAACTTGGTCCCCATTTCACCGTTCGCACAATCTTCTTACTTTGAACATCCTCCATGCTTATTTGTCAAACATTTCCAAATCTTTTACCCACGCGTCGCGCTCTTTCGCTTGTAGCGCTGTCGTTTTGTACCGCAAGCATTCAAGCCCAAGAACAAGCTCCAGTTCGACGGACACCCGGCGTTACGGCGTTCATAAATGCAATCAACCTGGCGCCTGTGGACGCGGTCAGTCTTGTTGCTGTGCCAGATGCAAAATCACTTGGCGAGGACATGACCGAACTTGCAAGCAAGTTGGAGCGCATGCACGCACTGACTGAGATGAAGCCACTTGATTTGCTTAAAAGTTGGCTTGGTGTTGGACCCGGCATGAATGATCACGGAATGTTTATTGCGTGGTTTGTTATGACCGCGGATAAATCATTGCAGTGGTGCGCCTTGATTCCGACCACGGATAGCGCGCAATTTCTTCAAGCAAATTTACAAGCGGCGCCAGCAACCGCGCCAGACGCATTTGTATGGCGAGGAAAAACGGTCTACACAAAAAGTATCGACGGCTGGGTGGTGGTCAGTCAAAGTCCGGAGTTAGCGCGTTCGTATGCGACCAAACCAGGACTATCTGATCGGTTGAAAATACGCCTAGGCGAGCGGGGTTTCGCTATTTTATGCGATGGGGAAATAGGCTTGTGGGCGGGGCCGGAATCATTGGCTGACATGCGCAGCAATGCGCCAGAAGCAACCCGCGCTGCGGAAGAAGAATTGAGCACTCCAAATAAAAAAAATAATTCAGAAACCGAATCGAAACCGAATTCCAAATCCGATTCCAAACTTAATCCACGAAATTTGTCGGCCAGTGAGCGCGTGGTGAAACTCATGTCAGGTCTGACTGACGGGGTCACAAGTATCGATGTCGATCCACTGGGCGTGTTGATTCGCACATACGCAGTTCTTGATCCTGAAAGTGAATTAGGAAAATCCGCGCGCGGCGGCGCGCACACGGGCGCAAATTTAAATCACTTGCCACGCGGACCATTTGTCGCGGCTATGTCAGCCGATATCGGCGGCCTTGGTGGAACTCAATCTTTCCTAGATCTTGCCGCCCAAATTCCTGGTGGCGAACAGGTGCCTGGATGGGTTGAACAAAATAAAAATGTGCTTACATCAATTCAGTTTGGAATTTATCCAAGCAAACTTGGTGTCGTTGGCGGAGGGCTTTTAAATGAGGCCATGCTGTGGATGGCATCTGCCGAGAGCGCCAAAGCCAAATCCGTTTTAGAGCAATGGATGATGTCTCTTTCGGGCGAAGTCGATGGGCTGAAGCGAGAAGTGACTTGGGAAAAAGACCGCGCTTTAAAAAATGGAACGCTTGTCGACGCTTATACCGTGAAGGAAATTCCGCTGCCAAAAAATGGACAACTGGCGCGAAAAATAAATCCAATGGAGCGCATATTTAGAACATTGTTGTATGGACCAAAGGGTCCAAAAGGCTTTGTGAAAGCATTTCCTGACGGCGTTTTGGTTACATTCAGTCAGCGCCCCGATGTGTTTCAGAAAGCTGCCAGCACGGCAACGGGAACAAGTTCGCTGGAAACCGACGCAATCATGACCGCACTTCGTGGCTGGATGATGCCCAAGCCAGATGCGTTGGCATTTGTTGGCGTTGGTTCGCTGCTGAATGTTGTGCGGCAAGCCGCCAATATGTTTCCAATTGGTGGATTTGAAATTCCAGACGCGCCGCCAGATTTAGAACCTATTGCTTTCGCGCTCTCTGTTGATAGTGCGAAAATTGAAACATCAACAATGATTCCTACCAATGTGATTGGGGTTGTTGTTGCAGGCTACGCGGATCGCCAAGAGGCGCAGCAAGAAGATGATGAACCCTCAAAGCCTGATTCAAAGAATGAGTCGCCTGTGACGACGCCCTAAAAATGACTCGCGACGTCTCTAGCCCAAAGAGTGTCAACAACACCGGCATCTCAAATTTCTTGACCCACTTTCGTCCATCATCATTGCGTGACTGGCGCATTGCCTCGCACGCGCCATTGTCATTCACAAAGCGCCCCTTGCTTGCGGGCATTCTGAATTGCACTCCGGATTCTTTTTCTGACGGCGGTCAATTTGCAACAACCGATCAAGCCATTGCGCATGGCAAGCGCATGATTGAGCAGGGCGCCGACATGCTTGACATTGGCGGCGAAAGCACGCGCCCTGGCGCCACGCGCGTTTCGGCCGCGGAGCAAATTCACCGTGTTCAGCCCGTCATTCGCGCGCTTCGTCAACACAGCGCCATTCCAATAAGCGTTGACACCACCTTGGGTCCAGTCGCGGCCGCGGCCCTGGACGCTGGCGCCAATATTGTCAACGATGTCAGTGCCGGCGAAGAAGACCCCGATCTTGTGCGACTGGCCGCCAAGCATGGAGCGGGTTTGATTCTCATGCATCGCCTTTGCGCGCCTGACCAAGATCAATACAGCGATCAATATATTTCCGCACCGCAGTACAACAATGTCACGCATGAAGTGCTTGAAAAACTTCTGCTTCTCGCGCAGCGCGCCAACATGCTTGGCGTTGCGCGCGAACACATTGTCATTGATCCAGGATTTGGATTTGGCAAAACAGTCGCGCAGAATTTTGAGCTTCTGCAACGCCTTCATGAAATCGCCGCCAGTGAATTTCCAGTCATGGTCGGCCTCAGTCGTAAAAGTTTTCTTGGCGCCGCCCGCGATGGCAATCAACCTAGCGAACGATTGCCGGCATCACTTGCCGCGGCTGCTGTTGCCATTGGGCAAGGCGCCGCCATTCTGCGCGTTCACGACGTTGCGGAACATGGACAATTGCTGCGTATTTCTGCGGCTTGTGGTGCTTGCTAGTATTTGGTTATCGTCAGCGGAACGTCCGTTGGCGTTGAAAGAATTATTTTTTTGGACACATTGTCCACAGTTGAGAAGGAAACCATGTCAAGCCCAAACACACTCGAATTCACCGACGCTAATTTTGACGCCGAAGTTTTGAAAAGCACCGTTCCCGTGCTTGTTGATTTTTGGGCCGAGTGGTGCCAACCCTGTCGCATGCTTGGGCCAACCATTGATCAACTTGCCGAGGAAACCAAAGGCAAATTAAAAGTTGGCAAGGTGGACATTGATCATCACCAGAAGATTGCCATGAATTACGGCATTAGCAGCATTCCCACGGTTTTTCTTTTCAAGCAAGGAGCGATCGTAAAGAAGTGGAATGGATTGGTTTCAAAGTCCGCTCTTACCGAAGCGATCAACGCTCTTTAGTATGTAAAGCAATTTTTTTGCGCCGCATTTTTAATTTTGGTAATTGATGAGTTTGCCAGCAATGCTTGGGTAAAAATGAGCGCTTTAGGTACACTGCTCAACCTTGAAGTTGGCCTTGTATTTGCCGACCAACAGCGTTGGGTTGGAGCATATTCATGTTGGGCCTGTAGCTCATTTGGTAGAGCGCTTCCATGGCATGGAAGAGGCGGTCGGTTCGATCCCGATCAGGTCCACTAAGACACCCCGTCTTCGTTGCGCGCAACGACGGCGGGGGTTTTTAATCGCATGTGCAAAATTGGTGTTGAACAATTTTGGCAATATGATCATTACAAGACCGATCTATGTTTATGAATTACGCGACAAGGAACATATGCCACCAAAGATAAAGGTTTCCAAACACTCGTTGGCGCTCTTCGCAAGTGCCGCGATTGTGGTCGCGGCAATGTCGGTTTCCCTAGCGCTTACCAAGTCATCCGACACAATTGTGTCTGGATCAACCTTGGAAAAAAACTTTGATCACGTGATTTTAATTTCCGTGGACGGTCTTCGCCCAGAGGCCATCTTGCCGCCACTTGTCCAACACCATCCCGCGCTGCAGCAACTTGCCCAGGGCGCATGGACGGCGCAAGCTCGCTGTGATCCTGACATTTCAATCACGCTTCCAAATCATGTTGACATGATCACTGGACGACTTGTCGCGGGCGAGCACGGTCACGGTTGGTCGGACAATAAGGATCCGCCATCGCGCACAATGGGCGGAACTTTGCATTTGAAGCCGGGCCACTATATTTCCAGCGTTTTTGATGTCGCGCATGACGCCGGATTGCAAACCGCATTGGTCGTGGGCAAGTGGAAATTTGTCTTGTTTGAGCAAAGTTATGGCGAAGACGCAGGCGGTCCAGATGATGTGGCCCCCAATTATGGCAAGGATAAAATTGATTGTTTTGTGTGCGCTCCCAAGTCAATGGAGCAGGCGCAACAACTTTCCGCATTTATTCAAAGCGCCAGTGATCGCAAGAAAAAAACATTTACATTTCTTCATTTGGCGCTGCCCGATTTTGTTGGGCATGCTTCTGGTTGGGATTTATCCGAAGGCTCCGCGTATCGACAAGCGTTGCTGGGCATTGATGCCGCGCTTGGAGCGATTTTGTCCAAGATCAACGACTCGCCAAATCTCAAAGGTCGCGTCGCCATTGTGTTGACCGCCGATCACGGAGGCGGAGTGCCGTTGATCAGCCACCGTGATCCAGAGGCGCCGGTGAATTTCACCATTCCGTTTGTGGTGTGGTGCGGGGTCAATCAAACTCCAGTCGATTTGTACACCATCAATACAACAAGTCGACATTGCCCCGCCGCCAACGAACGCTTCACGGCCAATCAACTTCCGCCCATTCGTAATGCTGATGCAGGCAACGCGTGCCTGATGCTGCTTGGGTTGCCCGCAATTCCTGGCAGTGTGGTGAACGCGCGCCAGGATTTAGTGATCAGCGTGCCAGCGCAAAAATAACGGAGTTTTTTAAATGTGTGCGCCCTGATTCAGGCAGCATGTTGTAATTCCAAATGCAAATCGTGTAGGCTCATTTCATGCCTGATTTCTGGCTCATTTCCCCGCCTGGCAATAAGGATGTCAAGTTTCAACTTGTGCAGCCAGGACCACTCTCCATTGGGCGCGAAACAAGTTGCAGCATTGTTTTAGCTGATCGTTCAGTGAGTCGCCAGCACGCTTCGTTGCAGTGGACTCCGCCAATAAATCAAGAACCGGGAAGTTGGCGCGTAACGGATCTTGGCAGCGCTGGCGGAACATTCGTGAATGGAGTTAAATTGCAAGCGGCTCGCAGTCTCGCCTTGTGCCACGGTGATCAAATTGAAATTGCACCATGGAACTTTGATTTCATTGATCAACAATCACCCGTCAACATGTCACGCACGGTTGTGATGTCTGGTGGCAAGGAAAACTCGCAAGAAAACTCGAACATTGAGCGCGTCAACTTGTCTGCTCCTGCGGTCTTTGCGCACAATCAACTTTTGCTTCTCTTGGAATCTGAAGAAGCCATTCACAAGGCAATGGACGAATCGTCGGTGTATCAAGCGTTGGTGAATGCCGCGGCCAAATCTACGCAATTTGAAAATGTTGCGTTTGTGCGTAGCACTGGTGAAGGCGAAGCGGTGGAAGTGTTGGCGCAAGTTGGCAATATTCAAGATCCAAGCGGCAAGACACGCATGAGCCGCACCATGCTTCGACAAGCGCGCCAAGGACCTGTTGTTGCCAAAGCCAATGAAGCCATGGCTGGCGGTGGCATTGCCATGAGTTTGCAGGGCATGGATGTGCGGTGCGCCATTTGTATACCTGTTGAATTGTCAGGCATGCGTTTCGGATTTCTGTATCTAGATGATCGAAAGCAATGCGATGACGCCACACTCACCATCACCGCAAGTGTCGCTGGCTCCGTTGCGCGCATGGCTGCGCAAAACCTTGGAAATCAGCAACGAGTTCGCATGGAGCAACGATTCGCCATGGAGCAACAGCTCATGTTTGAAGGAATCATGCAGGTGCTCATTTCCCTCTTCGACGCAAGGGATCGATACACGGCCGGTCATTCCGAACGAGTTGCCGCATTTTCAAAGTTGATCGCAGAAGCCGCAAACCTTGACGCGGAAATGATCAAGCGAACGCACATGTGCGGAATGCTGCATGACATTGGAAAACTTGGCGTACCCGAATCGGTTCTTTTCAAACCAACACGATTGACCGAAGACGAGTTCGCGCAAATCGCTAAGCATCCAGAAACAGGACATAAATGTTTGAGTCACTCATCGCGATTGAACGATGTACTTCCTGGAGTCATAGATCATCACGAAAAGTGGGATGGCACCGGCTACCCGCACAAATTAGTCGGCGACAATATTTCCGTGCTCGGAAGAATTCTTTGCATCGCTGATGCTTTTGACGCCATGACAAGCACTCGCGCGTATCGACCTGCCATTGAAGTTGGAAAAGTCTTGGCCGAAATTGAAAAATCTCTGGGCAGCCATTTCGATCCTGAGTTTGGCAAGGTGTTTCTCTCAATTCCGCGCGTCAAACTTGAAGAGATTATCGCTACAAATATTAAGCCCAAGGCTTCGGAGTAACACGCACGGTTGTATTTGCGTGAATTGACGCGGTGAGCGCCATCGCAATTCAAAAACGCAGGCTACAGTTCGTGTTCCATGCAATCTAAGCCACAGATTTCACCTGTCCATTTTGCGCCAACCAATAAAACATCGCGTGGCCACACTTTTGTTGCGCTCGCATTGTTTGCTTTGGTTCAGGCGTTTACGGCAATTACACTCGCTCAAACAGACACCACACAACTTGCGCAAATATCGGTTGCGCCAATCATTGCTCCCGGCACCGTCGTTGTAGAAAAATCCCCCAACGCCCAGCAGGATCCCGCGCGTGTCCCCGCAATTCAATTGGTTCGGATATTTCCCAACCTGGCGTTGCGCCGTCCCATTCAAGTTGTTCAGGCGCCGGGTGAACCCAATAATTTATATGTGGTGGAACAAGCCGGTCGAATTCTTCGCCTTGATCAAAGCAATGACCAAGTGAAATCTGGCGAAGTATTTCTGGACATGCGCAAGCAAGTGAATTCCACGAACAACGAGGAGGGGTTGCTGTCGATTTGTTTTCATCCCAAATACGCCGACAACGGATTTGTCTACCTGTATTACAGCGCAACGCAACCGCGTCGTTCTGTTTTAAGCCAGTTTCATGTGGGCGCGGACCGCAAAACCTTAGACATGGAGAGCGAGAAAAAAATTCTTGAGGTTGAGCAACCCTATCCAAATCACAACGGTGGCACTGTTCTTTTTGGTCCCGACGGAATGTTGTATCTCAGCTTGGGCGATGGCGGCGCCGCCAATGATCCGCATGGCAACGGACAAAATCTGGCCACGCTTCTTGCCTCCATTATTCGCATTGATGTCAGCCAGGTCACTAAGGATTCGCCCTACACCATTCCATCCGACAATCCATTTGTTGCAACCAAGGGCGCGCGCAAGGAAATTTGGGCGTACGGACTGCGCAATGTGTGGCGCATGAGTTTCGATCGCGAAACAAAGTTGCTGTGGGCTGGCGATGTTGGTCAAGATCAATTTGAGGAAATTGATGTCATTGTGAAGGGTGGCAATTATGGTTGGAACATGCGCGAGGGTTTGCACGCATTTTCCTCCGGGCAGAAAGGCGAATTTGGAACCGCCTACATTGACCCAGTGCTTGAGTACTCACACAACGACGGCGTCAGCGTGACGGGCGGCTATGTGTATCGCGGCGAGAAATATGCTGAATTGAAAGGCGTGTATTTCTTCGCCGACTACGGATATGGAATTATTTGGGGCGCGCGCTGTCAAAATTTAAAACTGGGCGCGCCAAGAAAATTAATTCATCGCAGCGCACATTTGTGGAGCAGCTTTGGTGAAATGCTTGACGGTGAACTTGTGCTGTGTTCATTTGACGGCGGAGAGCGCGGTCCCGGCTCGCTTTGGAAAATCCAAGGGGTGAAATAATCTGATCTCGATTGTCTAGGGCCATTTTAAAACGCCGCATTCAATGAGCGTCATTGAAATATATTCAACACCATCCGCACATTCGCAGTCATCCCTAGCGATTTAGCCGCCGATGTACCCAGGCGAATTCCACCAAGGCTCGCTCATCTCTGGATAATTGCCTTGGTCCATATTGGGGTCCTCGTTGTCGCCGTCATTCAAGTCGTAGTACGTCACGGGTTGGCCACCCTTGTCCATTTGTTGCGTTTGATATTGAGTTGGCGACTTATCGCCTTGCCAAAGCGATGGCTGGCTGTTGCAACCGCACACCAGGAAGCCTGCCAACGCCACCACAAATTTTATCGCATGTGACTGAATGTGCGCCATATGGATCACTCTAGCACCTGCGTCATGGGACTGGTGCCTGTTGGCATGGCTGTTCTGGACGCGCCCGGCGCCCAACTTTTGGCCTCCACCGTGTCGCCTTCGCGGGTGAGAAGCATGTACCAGCCATCGCTGAAATAAATTGCAATACCTCCTTGTTGCTTCTGCCACCAACCAGTATTTATGGCGTCGATACTTTTCATGGCGGCACCGTTGCTTAGAAGGCAAATATAAAATGGTTGCTTGTTGAATTTAGGATCCGCGCTTCTGGTTTTCCAAACGCCCGACCATTGGCTCGAGTCATCGAGAACCTTCACCGCTTGGCCAAACGAAGTTGGAGGGCCTTGGCGATTCGCTCGTGGCGCGTAGGAATATTTTTCAAACCCAATTTGTCCTAATTGAATCACATCCAGCCAACCGTCTGTCCAATTCAATAGCAATATTCCATCTTCAACTTTCCAAGTTCCGCTTTCTCCCTTTGCGCCGTCTGGGCCCTTTGACCAATTGCTAATCGCAACGCCGTCATTAAGCAAATTCACATTGAACAAAGCATTTTCACTATCAGTTAGAGCCCACGTTCCTTCCGCGACATCGCGCGTAATTTCAGTCGCAATGGTTCCACTTGTGGGGTGGGGTGAAGCGCAGGCGCCCATCAACAAGCTCATCACACTTACAGCAATCAAAGCGAGATATTTCATAACGTTCATGGTAGCTCCAATTTAAAAGTGTTCTACAAATCTCAAAGCATGAAATCAGTTATTGTGTTCTTTCGTCTACAGGCGTGGCGCTTTGTGTTTTAGAAAAATCCTCCAGTACATCTTGCCGCGCATCTTGTCGTCGTACCCATCCACTTGCAGCCGTCAGCGGTCGCGCCGCCAACATATCCAGCGCGTGAGAAAGCTGAACTGGCGAATAATTCCAACAGTCAACCCCCACATCCATACTGCGGCCAACTTCTTCCAGCGCTCCATGCGTGTGTCCATACAAATGCATGGAACCACTCAGTTGCCCGCGCCAAGCGCGCAGTGGATAGTGACAAAGAACAACTCGCTCGCCACCATTCTCGCGTCGAAATGTTATTTGGTTTTTCACAAATTCAAACAGCGCTTCAAACTTTTCCACTTTGGGATCGTGATTTCCGCGGATAAGTTGGATGTTCTTGCACAGAATTTGCTTTCGAATACTGGCAGCGTGGTCAACTTGCATTTTGCTGCCCTGATCACAGGGCCCGCAAAAATCACCAATGTGAATGAGCACGTCGCGCTTCTTCACGGTGCGATTGATGGCATCAACAAATTGGGCGTCCATGGTCGCGACATCCGCGAATGGTCTTTGAAACAACGAGATCGCTTTGGCTTCCCCAAAGTGCGTGTCGCCAGAAATCCAAATAGTACTCGCCATGAGGCAAGGCTAGCGCAACGCCCCGCGCAAGAAGTGAATGGCAAATATGCATTCAAATGCGCGCAAGTCTGGAGTCTGAGCAAGCGGCACAAAGCGATTTTGCTTGCGCAATCAATGTCATGTCGAATGCGCTATAACTATGCAACATGTCCCCGAAGTCCAACCACACCAAGCACTTCCTTCAGATCGAAGGATTGGCCCGTGAAAATCTTCAAAGCCTTCTTGCCGCCGCAAAGAACAACCTTGCCGTTGCCGATCAGCGAGTTGCACGTAAGAACGTTCTAGCGGGTCGCGTCATTGCCAATCTCTTTTTTGAAGACTCCACCCGCACTCGGTGCAGCTTTGAAACCGCCGTGCATCGCCTTGGAGGCGAGGTATTTACGCTAACTGCGAGTGGTTCTAGCAGCAGCAAAGGCGAGAGTTTGGTTGACACCGCTCTCAATATCGAAGCCATGGGCGTCAGTGGGCTTGTGATTCGCTCCAGTATTTCCGGCGGTCCGGCCATGGTGGCCAAGCGGGTTTCAATTCCTGTCATCAACGCGGGGGATGGTCGCCATGAACATCCAACCCAAGGGTTGCTTGATATTTTGACTTTGCAGGAGTCACTTGGATCGCTTGAAGGCAAGCGAGTCGCCATTGTTGGGGATATTGCCAACAGTCGCGTTGCCCGTTCTGCCACACAAGGGCTGACAATTCTTGGATGCCATGTTGTTCTAATTGGGCCACCAACTCTAGTAAATAAATCACATCAAGAAATGACGAAATTTAGCAAACTTGTCAGCATTTCACACGATCTAGATTCTAACTTACGAGATCTTGACGCTATTATGATGTTAAGAATTCAAACAGAAAGAGAGGCTAATTACGGCGTATCTTCAGATTATAGGACTTTATATGGACTCACAATGGACAGAGCGCTTCGTTTGAAAAGTGGGGCCGTGGTGCTTCACCCAGGTCCCGTGAACCGCGGAGTAGAAATTGACGATGCCGTAGCAGACGAATTCGGTGGAACTCGTATTTTGCGCCAAGTTACTCAAGGAGTTGCAGCAAGAATGGCTGTCTTAGAAGAAGTTATTAGCCACTCTTAAACAGACAGACTAATTTCTATCGTGCAGTACAAATTTAACATTTATTTTGCTCCAAGTTCAAAACGTAAGTTTTATGTGTATAAAACATATTCACCATGTTCGTGTAACTTCCATGACCTACTTCAACCGATAGTAGACGACTCGTATTTTACTTCACTTTTCTGACCCCACATGGATTTTAAATTGTCAAGATTCATCCCAATCAGTTGTTTAGCCCTTGCCTCATTGTCCCTTCTTTGGGGTTGCGAAACCGATGGTTTTGTTGATCCAAGTCGAACGGGTTATTTTGAGACCACGCCATCGGCAATGCCAATTCTAGGACGTATCGATGTCATAGAACAGGCGAGCGATGAAACTGAATTTGTTAGACCCACCTTAGAGGACTTGAAACCAAGCGCTACGGAGTACACATTTGCCTCTGGCGATGTGTTGGAAATTTCAATTCCCAATTTAATGGCAGCAGGGCAAACCGAACAGATTAAGAGAATTATTGATCAAACAGGAGATATTCAGATTCCTGTAATAAATAAAGTTCGCGCCGCAGGTCTTACATCTGAAAAATTGGAACAATCTATTGAGCTAAGGTTGAAAAGCTTGATCACAACGCCTCGGGTCTCCATATCGTTAATAGAAGGGCGATCATTTCAGTATCGCGTTCTTGGTTCGGTTGAACAGCCTGGACTTTATGGACTTACAAAGCCAGATTTACGCTTACTTGACGCGCTAGCAACATCGCGTGGCGCAAGTGTGAACACACAACGTATTTTAATTACCCGAACGAAATTAGATAACGAATATAAGGCGGAATACGACAGAACTAAAGTCGACCCCGAAAAAGGCGACCCCAAAAAAGATGACGCAAAAAAAACTGTAGGCGAAACAGGGTCCTCAGATGTTGCAACTCCTGCAGTTACAAATCAACAGATAGATCAACTCATAAGTGATTTGCCAGGCCCTTCTACTACGGCGGCGCCA
>SIAM01000011.1 GCA_009691785.1 Phycisphaerales bacterium | reverse complement strand
GGCGGCGCGTTGCCCATTTCAAGTTTGTCGGGACCAAGGTTTTCCTTGCTGTTGACAACTTGATCCCAGGTTACATCTTGACCCGTGTATGCCGCCATGCGGCCCATGAGCGCCATGCGACATGAGTTGACCACAAAGTTTCCATCATCAATGCGCTTGCCGCTGCGAAGCGCCTTGTAGAACTCGTCGTGCTCGGTCTGATACATGTTTGGAGTTGGTCCATCCGGCGGATAGCTCCAAGGATGTTCGCCGATGATCTCATGGGTTGGACCCCAGCCATTAATGAAGGCGCTTCCCTTACTGCCCAAAATAGTGTCGACATTTTCATTGAAGCAATTATCTTGCTGGCGGCAGATCAAAGTCGCGCGACGATTGCGCGGCCACTCGTACACCACGGCGAAGTGGTCGTAGACATCGCCACGCTCTGGAATATTTTCACGCAGACCTCGGCCACCTGTTGCAGTGCAACGCATGGGCGGCTCGTTTCCAAAGGCCCAATTTATTTTGTCAATGCTGTGGATGGCTTGCTCCACAATGAAGTCGCCAGAAAGCCACACATGGTGTTGCCAATTGCGGATTTGAAACTCCATGTCGCTCCACTCTGGCTGGCGCAGCTTGATGCCCAAGGAACTAGTGAGATAATCGCTGTGCATGGCCAAGACTTCGCCAATGTCGCCGCCGCGAATACGCATAAAGGTCTCGCGCTCTGGCAACGAGTATCGCCAGCAAAAACCGCTCATAAACTGCAATTTTTTGGCGCGCGCGTCTTCAATGCACTGAATGACAATTTGCGCGCCCGCGGCGTCAGTGAACATGGGCTTCTCGCAGAAAATATTTTTGCCCGCGTCCACCGCGGCGCGCAAATGCATGGGGCGAAAGTATGGAGCGGTTGCCAAAATCACCACGTCCACATCGCTGGCGCACGCCAACTTGCCCGCGTCAAAGCCAGTGAAGCGACGCTCTGGTGGAACCATGACGCGCGAACCTTCTGGACGTTTTGCAAGTTCCGCGTGCGCGCTTTCAATGCGGTCGGCGAATGTGTCGGCCATGACCCAAATCACAACTCCGGGATCGGCTTGCAACGCTTGCTCCGCGGCGCCAGTTCCGCGGCCACCACAGCCAATGAGCGCCACTTTAATTTGGCTACTGCCGGCGGCCTGGGTCAGCACTCGACCAAGCACGGGCGCGGCGATGGCCGCGGCGCCAGCCATGGCCGCGGTGTGGATAAATTGTCTACGCTGAAAACTTTTTTCGTTGGGCTGTTGCATGCGTGACTCCTAATGTTTGTGTATGCGGCGACAAACTGAAACTCAATCTCAGATAATTTTAAAGCGAAGCTTGAACAGTATGAATGATTATGAAAATAGGGTGTGCATTATTTCACGGGGCTGGGCTTGATTTCTTGTGGAGTGCTGGCGGCTGGAATTGTGGCTGTTGGCGAAGATACTTCACATGCCACTCGAAACCCAGCGAAGGAACCGTCGGCAAGCCACCAACGACTGGGTGGGATTTGTGGATCAGTGGCGTTCCACTCTGGTGAATATGCTCGAATTGCGGCGCAATTCACCCGTTCCACTGAGTCGTTGTACGCGCCGCCAACCAACACGCCTGCCCCATTGCTTGTGGTGACCCATTCAGCGGCGTTGCCTTTGAGATCGTACAAACCATTGGTCATGGGCTTGCTGCTGCCAACGCGGTGCGTTCGGCGTGCGGAATTGTTGGCGTACCACGCAATGTCATCCAGTGGAACGGCGTCGCTGGAACCTTGCGCGCACGCTGCTTGAAACTCTTGCAGCGTGGGCAGACGAAACTTTTTGCCGGTCTTGGCGCTGAGCCACATGCAAAAAAGTTTGGCATTTTCTTCGCTCACGGAAATCGCTGGAAACCCCGCGTGGCCAAATCCGCGGTCCATGGAAATGTACGGTTTGCTTGGACGCGCAATGGCATCGGCTTGCGCGGGTCCGCTACCCGCGTCGCGCGAAAACACAAACGCGTCAAGCAATTCCCAAGGCACTTCCGTCTTTCCAAGCAAGACATTGGCGTGCGCGGCAGTGTTGATGGGCAACAATTCAATTTCAAGCGCGGTGCCACTGATGGCGAACTTGGTTGTCAATACGACAGGATCGTTTGGCAAAGCTGAGCCAGCGCTTTGGAGAATGAACGCGCATGAAATGGCGCCCATGCGCAGGAATATCATTGGAGTATTGTGACTTGAAGTCTCAAGTTCAGCAACACAATGACGATGTTTCCTAAATACACTTTGCATTGAACTGATCAACCACGCACAAGTTTAACCAAGTGTGGCGTTCAAAACTCTTTCTTTGACGCAAACAGATGATTGTTGGTAGAACATGTTCTTTCCAAGACAAAAGCGGCTGTAACGCCCTGTAAAAATTCATTTCCATGTCCACCCAATCACCCAACACAGCGCAGAACCATGACGAGGCTCATTCTGTACGCGCAGGCAAATTCACAATCATTGGTGCCATTGTCGCCGCCACGCTGGCCGCGTTGATCGCATTGCGCGGACTGTCGGCGCACACAGAAAATCTCTACGCGTTGGTGGCCGCGCGCCCCACTTGGATAGTGGGTTGCATTCCGTTTGCGGTGTTGCTGTTGTGCATTGCCATTGTGCCAATGATTCCCGCACTGGAACATTGGTGGGAGCGCAACTCCAGCAAGTTGCTGGTGAGTTGCGCGCTGGGTATTGCCGCGCTTGCGTGGTTGGCCAGCCAAGTAAGCGTGGAGGCCGCGGCCACGGCCGCCATGCATGGCCTGGATGAATATGTTCCGTTTATTATTTTGCTCTTCAGTTTATTTGTGATCTCCGGCGGCATTTCCGTGGGCGGTCGATTTGCCGCCACGCCGCGAATGAACACGGGCATTCTTGCCCTGGGCGCGGTGCTTGCCAATCTTCTTGGCACCACCGGCGCCAGCATGTTGTTGATTCGACCACTGCTGACGGCCAACTCGCACCGCGCCTTCCGCGCGCACACCGTGGTGTTCTTTATTTTTGTGGTGAGCAATTGCGGCGGCTTGCTGCTGCCCATTGGCGACCCGCCACTGTTCCTTGGATATTTGCGCGGCGTTCCATTTGAATGGACGTTGACGCTGTGGAAACCATGGCTCTTTGTGAACGCCGCGATTTTGTGCGTGTTCTATGTGATTGATTTGCGTCGATGGAAGCAAGAGGGATTGCACCAACACCGTGAAAGTTTGACACACGGCCAGGGAATTACCTTGCACGGACAAAGCAACGGCTTGCTGCTGATTGTGTCCGTGCTTGCCGTGGCTCTGGTGGCTCCAGAAAAACCGCTTCCATTCATTGGCGTGATGGCGCCCAACCTGTTGCGCGAAGGAATACTTGTGGCGTTGGCGGGATTCAGCCTGTTGATCACGCCCATGAAGATTCGCACACTGCAAGGATTTTCATTCACGCCCATTGGCGAAGTGGCGGCTATTTTCTCCGGGCTCTTTCTTGCCATGCAAATTCCAATGGCGGTCCTAAGCACCAATGGCGGCGAACTTGGAATCAACACTCCACTTTCATTCTTCTGGATCACGGGCGGGCTCTCGAGCGTGCTTGATAATGCGCCAACCTATGTGGTCTTTCTCGAAGTGGCCAACACGCAAACACCCAATTTCATCGCCGATGGAGTTTTGCCGCTGACCAGTGGTGAGTTTGTGCGCAATGATTTGCTTGCGGCTATTTCGTGCGGCGCCGTGTTCATGGGCGCCATGACCTACATCGGCAATGGACCCAATCTCATGGTGCGCGCCATTGCCGCCAAAGAGGGCGTGAATATGCCGTCATTTGGGGGCTACATTGTGTGGGCGTGCTGCGTGTTGCTGCCAATTTTGGCCGCCGCAAGTTATCTGTTTCTGCGCTAAATGCAGCGAAATTGAAGACTATTGCGCCTTGGATTTGAGCGGCTGATCCGTATTGTTCAACGGCTTGCCTGGCTTGGTCTTGGCTAGCTTGCTTTCTGGGATTGACTCAACGGATTCCTTCTCGGCTTGCGCGGCGGGCTCTTCATCCTCATCGCCGTCGCGCTTCATCATGGAATAAATAATGGATTGCGCCACAACGCTCTCGCCAATCAAGCGACCCACGCGCGCGCTGGCCGCGTCAAGATTTCGAATTGAACCATTGTTGAGATCGCGTTCGAAATCTTTCAACGCGTTTTCAATAGCCAACATCATGCTGGCCACCACGGACCACTCGTCGCGGGAGTCGGGCCAATATTTACTGGAGCGCACCAACTCAACTGGAATACGAATTCGCCAACCTTGCGGCGTCTCGATAAGCGTGAGCGCGCCAGCGAAAATTGGTTGGCTGTCATAACTCAGCGCGGCGGTGCCGTCGCCAAGATCTGTTGTGGTCAAAAGCCCTCGTTGGGCAATCAACCATGCTCCAGGATTGGCGATGGCGGCAACGGCCATATCGCGAAAGGAGGCTTTTTTACCTTTGCCCAGCACTGAATTTATTTCCTTGTCGACTTGCTTGGGAAAGCGATCACGCAACGCCGCGGCCACGCGGAACAAGCACGCAAACATGTCACCAGCCTTGGCTTTCACCTCGGCAATGGCGCTGGCCTCGGTCACGCCGTCATCAAAGGTGACATCCCTGGCCGGAATTTCCAGCAACGTGGGTAAATACTCGGCATGATTTCGAGTGACCATTTGAGTGGCCGCGTCCAGCATGTCCTCTGGAGTGCTGGTGTTGTATTTGGGTTTCTTGCAACCCACCGTGGCCGCCAACACACACAGTAAAATTGGAATATGAAATCGAAGCACGCCGCAAGTCTAGCCGCGATACTTGCACTACTATTTGAATCCATGGATCAAACCCAGATTCAGCTTCAAGTGAATGGCGAATCACAAATGTACAACGGTGGCAGCACTGTCACGCAGTTATTGGCGCATCTTGGGCGCGCCAATGTTCCATGCGCCGTGGAAGTGAATGAACAACTTGTTCCCAAAGCCAAGCATGCCATGCACGAGTTACGCCATGGCGACCGCGTGGAACTGGTCACCCTTGTTGGAGGTGGCTAATTCATGAGCGATACCCTGCCCCACAAAATTCAAGCGCACACAACCGAGCGCGCATCCACGACCGCCATGAAATCAATGTCCAGTGAAAGTGATTTCACCCCCGCACCGCTACAAGTTGGAAGTGTTCTGCTGCGCTCACGGCTGGTGGTTGGCACTGGAAAGTACAGCGATTTTTCCCAGATGCGACAATCGATCGCGGCCAGTCGCGCCGACGTAATCACTGTTGCAGTGCGCCGCGAGCGCTTGTACGACAAGGAAGGTCGTTCGCTTCTTGACGCGTTGCCGCTTGATCAACTCACTATCTTGCCCAACACCGCTGGCTGTTTTAACGCCGCGGACGCCGTGCGCGTGGCGCGTCTTGGCCGCGAACTTCTGGAGCAACTTGGAAACCCTGGACAGCGCTGGGTGAAACTTGAAGTGCTGGGCGACAAGACAACTCTGTTGCCGGATCCAGTGGGCACCATTGAAGCCTGCGCGGAATTGGTGAAGGATGGTTTCGAAGTCCTTTGCTACAGCAGCGATGATCCGATCGCAGCCGTGCGACTTCGCGACGCGGGCGCGACCAGTGTCATGCCAGCTGGAAGTCCGATTGGGTGCGGCCGCGGCATCGCCAATCGCGAGGCCATTCTGATCTTGATTGACTTGTTGAAAAATCCGGCGCGTGGTGGTCGCGCGGATTATCCGGTGATTGTGGACGCGGGCGTGGGAACTCCAAGCGATGTCACGCTTGCTATGGAGCTTGGCGCCGATGGCGTGCTGCTGAACACCGGCATCGCGCACGCCGCCGACCCCGTGCGGATGGCGCACGCCATGCGTTTGGCGTTGGACGCCGGCTACTTTGGCTACAAATCAGGCAGAATTGCGCGCAAATTGCTAGGCACCGCCAGTAGTCCGTGGTCGGGAACCATTACCCATATTCCTGGCGAGTGAGTGGGCGAATTGTTGCGGTATTTATTTAAACATGCGTTGCCACATGGCGCAGCGATGAACACGGCTACGTCAAATTGAAACTTATTCGATTTCGCAAATTGCAAAAAGCGCAAGTCACTTGGTCATGAGATCGCGCAAGATGCCAAGGCCTTCTGAAAGTTTGGCGCGCGAGGCGGCGAAACTTAATCGAAAGTGCGTATCGCGATGGCTGAACACCGAGCCGGGAATAATCAACACGCGCTTGGCAATGGCTTGCTCCACAAAGTGCACGGCGGTGAGATTTAATTTTGTTGGCACCTCAATAAACGCGTAGAACGCGCCGCCTGGCCGCGTGACATTGGTCACGCCTGAAAATGCGTCAAGCACCATTTGGCGGCGGCCCTCATATTCCTTGAGCACGGAGGAAAGATTCTCTTGGAATGACGGAACAACGCCCCACTGCAGCGGTGACGGCGCGCACACAAATGTGCTTTGCTGCAACTTGGCCATTTCCTGAATCAACGGCGCTGGACCCGCGGCGTATCCAAGTCGCCAACCGGTGCAACCGTGCGTCTTGCCAAAGCCGCGAATAATCAGGCAATTATTGCTGATTCTGCCTGGCGAAGGACACAACCCATTTTCGCGCGCGTCGCTGAAACAGAACTCGTCGTAAATCTCGTCGGAAATAAGAAGCACCCCGCGGCGCTCGCACAATTGCACAAGCTCCGCAATTTCCTTGGCCGTTAAAACCGTTCCGCACGGATTGCTTGGACTGTTCAACAACACCGCCTTGGTGCGCTCGGTGATCAGCGGCTCCACGCGCGCGGCCGTCATGCGGAAATCGGGATAGGTGTCGCACAACACGCAATGTGCGCTGAGCAACTTGCCAACTTGCGGATACATGACAAAGTATGGATCAGGCGAAATAAATTCATCGCCCGAATCAAGAATGGACATCAACGCCAAAAGAATTCCACCACTTGTTCCGCTGGTTATGACCGCAGAATGATTTGCATTGGTCGTGGACCAACCCGAGCCAAAATCATGTTCGAGTCGCTGTCGAACAGCCTCTAGCAATTGCGGAATTCCCTGCGTCACGGTGTAGCCGTTTTTATTTTCGCGTATGGCCGCTATGGCGGCTTCTTTCATGGCTTCGGACACCGGAAAATCCGGCTGCCCAATGGACAGATTGATTGGATCCTGCATCTTGGTTCCAAGGTCAAAAACCTTGCGAATGCCGGAAGAGTCAATTGAACGACTTCGCACTGATAGAAGTCGTTCAATCATTGGTTATCTCGCTGAGTACTGAATCCGAGCGATCACTTTTTGGCTGCAGGCTTGACGCTCGCCGCTGGCTTGGCTGCGACTGCGGGTTTGACACCAGTGGCAGGCTTGGCACCAGTGGCAGGCTTGGCACCAGTTGTACCAATTGTACCAGTTATACCAGTTGCCGTAGCGGCGCCTTCAGCACCAGCTACCGCTTCCTTCTTAGGTTTCTTGCTCACTGTTGCTTTGATCGATCGAACCTTGACTGTGCCCAACACGCTCTTGGTGGCAATGTCGAAGCGGCCTTCGAATGTCAAGCGCTCAATACGCTCCGCTCGTGTGAGCACGTTGCGATGTTGATTCAATGCGCCGGACTTTGTTTTTAAACTTGGATGAATGCTCATGTCAGAAACTTCCGATGTCGTTCAAGTGTTAAGACTTCCGCGGCACTGAACGACGACGATCAGCGGAAGAGTTCAAGATAGGCGTCCGAAAAATCTTTGTTGCCTTTTTTCTGGGCTTTCCAACGCACACCAACCGACTTCACCTTTGCGAGAAGTTCTTGTCCATCTTTGGTTTGAAGAACCGCGGTGGTTCTTAAGCCAGGAGTGACAATGATTTTTCGCAGTTTGGCATTATTATCCAAAACCAGGTGCGCGGCAAGCCCCTCGGCCTTGCAAAATGCGAGCATATTTTCCGCTTGCTCAGCGGATGGCCGGGCCAAAGTGAGGTAATTCACGCCTTTTTCACGGGGATCCTCATTGGAAGCAGGCTCGGACCCGGGTTTGGAATCACCCTTGTAGTTTGGGCTGGAATTTTTTTGGGTGTTTGATTTCGCCACCGTGACACTATTGCCAGGTGAAGTTGCGCCCGTGGAGGGCAACGCTTTCTGTGGAGTGACCGACACTGCGGCCGCGTCTTGCTTCATTGGGTCGTTGACGGAGCGCGCCAAGGCTCGGGCGTTGTCATCGGAAAGTTTTGCGGAATATCCTTCGGGGATTCCCGCGGCGTGACCTAGAACAAATCCAATCATATATGACCCCGCGGCAAGTACAAGCACGGCAATGGCTAGCAACCATAAAAATCCAACGGGCACTCGGATTGAGCGTGCTGCTTCGTTGCCTAAAAGCGAAACGCTGGGAGTGTTTCCGCCAAACAATCCGCCGGATCCACCAGAGATGGATCCGCGACCACCGCTCTTGGTGAGTTCATATAAAGTTGGTGCTCCGCGACGCCTCATCATGGTTAGTCTACCTTTCTTAAATCTTTCGTCCTGCCGTTACTGTAGCCGCCGCCATGTGCTGTATGTGTGTGAGTGAAACCAACCATGCGTCAATACCGCGGCCTTGCGCAATTTCAGCGGCTCTTTCGCGCACATTCAGCGTGGGCGAACCGTCGGATCTATGCGTGCATTCTATATCCGTCCATGAGATTCCTTCGCGAAGACCCATGCAAAGAGCCTTCAGCGCCGCTTCCTTTGCGGCAAATCTCGCGGCAAGTCGCTGAACGCGCTGAATAGGACTGGTGTTGGCGTAATCCTGCTCCGCGGGCGTGAACACTCGATTCAGAAAGCGCGCACCATGCTCTTCAATCATGCGGGCAATTCGTGATACTTCAATAATGTCAATGCCGACACCGATCACATGCATGGGTTGAATCGCATCGGAAATCATAAATTACCCACCGGCAAGAGGTCGTTCCATCGTTTGACGCATTGTGCACTTTCTTCGACAGGTTGACGCCACGACCTGCAATCAATAACGGGCAAATGTCTGAAGCCGCAAACTTCAAGCGCGACACGATACGCCAACGCGTCAAGACGTCCTTGGCCAATTGGTCCGCGTTGGCCAGCTTGATCAATATCGTTCACGCGCGCCGCAACCAATCGATCACCAAGCGCGGCAATTTCTTGGGCTGGATTTTTTTGCTCAAGTAAAATTGCCGCAGGATCAATGCCAATTCCGCATTTGGCGCAGCCCACTGGTCGCACAAAATCCGCCAACAGAACTCCCCTGCGCGTGGCCTCCTGGTTAATTGTGTTGACCAAATCCGCGTCGCTTGGCATGAAGAAACTCACGGGCACTCGGCCAAGAAATTCTGCGAAGGCGATGGATTCGAACAACGCCGTCATGGCGCGCTCTACGGCGTCGAGTTTCGTGAAACGCTCAAGTGGAATGAAGCAGTCAATGCCGGCGGCGACAAGTTCGTGGCGTCGCAATGTTGCCGCGACATCGCGGCGCGCTCCAATGTCAAGCTCGCGCGGACGCAAACCGGGCTGCGAAGCGTCAAATTGAACGCCGGCCATATTCAATTTGACCGCATGCGTGAAACAACTTGGCGATGCGCCAAGTGCCGCCATGGTGATTGCAAGTGGAATTGGTGGCGAGCGCATAAATTGATTCTAACTGTGCAACTACACTCGTTGAGAATGAAGTCCATTGCAAGCAAGAACAAGGTCAAAAGCAAGAGCATGGTTAAAAAAACTACGGCGCTTGAAATGTCCGCCGCAAAAGTTGCCAAAGCCTTGCGATTGTTCAAGACGCTGCGAACGCGCTATCCAAATGCGCACTGCGCCTTGAATTGGTCCAAGCCCCACGAGTTGCTAATCGCCACAATTCTGAGCGCGCAAAGCACCGATGTGGGGGTGAACAAAGCCACGCCCGCTTTGTTCGCCAAGTTTGCAACGCCGCAAGATTTTGCCAACGCTTCGCCACAGGCGATTGAACCATTTGTGATGACGCTGAATTTTTGGCGCAACAAAGCCAAGGCCGTGCATGAAAGCATGCGCGTGGTCTGCGCCAACTTTCATGGAGAAGTGCCGCGCACCATGTCGGATTTGCTGACATTGCGTGGCGTGGCGCGCAAGACAGCCAATGTTGTTTTAGGCAACGCGTTCAACTTGAACGAGGGCGTTGTGGTGGACACGCATGTTGGAAGGCTGGCGCGTCGAATGGGGTTGAGCAAGCACGATGATCCTGTTGATGTGGAGACCGACTTGATGGGATTATTTCCGCGCGCAAACTGGTGTGTGCTCAGTCATTTGTTAATTGCACATGGTCGCAGTGTGTGCAAAGCGCGCGGCGAAACTTGCTCAAGCGATTTGATCTGCAAGGAATTTTGCATCAACGCGAAGTTGCCCGCGTCGCCAAGCGCGCACGCCATTAATTTAAAGTTGAAGAAGACGAAGGCTTTGAAAACGGCTGCAAAGACGGCTCGTTAGGCGTGAACTCGGCGACACCAAGCCCACCAAAGTGGCTTACCCACACGGCGCCCAATCCCGTTCGTAAAGGGTGAATCCATAAGATGGGTCCAGGCAAACGAAGTTCCCCACGCTTGACAATGACAAGAGACCCAGACGACGCCTTCGATGATTCACCGTTGGTTTCAACGCTCAACACGGTGATGCCATCAGTGTGCCCCACCCAGAGATCGCCATCAACCGACGCCAAAACGCAGGCCCACACATTTGGCGGCAATTCCCAATCCGCTTCAGCGGTTGAAGATTTGAAATGAATCTTTTGTCCTTCGTCAAATGTCAAAGGATCACCGTCGCCTTTGTCAATTTGTGCCTCGGCCCAAGCAAGCGTGATCTTGGTGTCTGGAATCGCAGAAAGTGAAACCGATTTTTCAGAAATCGTGGGCTTGCCACGAATTGGGTAGAGCCAAAATCCCTCGGAGCTTCCTGCAAGTACGCGACGACCATCAAAGAGGGATTGCTCCAAGCGACCAGGTTCGCGGACCGCGTCGGTGAATGTGTCAGCATCGCCATCGTTGTCGGCGTTCAAATGAAACACGCCGCGGCCAAACGAACCTGCGACCGCGTAAAGATTGTCCGACAATGGCGACAGGTCTCGCGCGCCTTTCACAGGGGTGTAAATAGGTGATTCCAGTTTGCCCGCGTTCATATCCCAAGAAACAATTTCAGTATCAAAGATTGCCCACAAGCGACCGTTGGCAATGGTCAACTTGCGGAACGCTCCACGAATAGGTTCGCCCGATATTTCGCGCAAATCTGGATTCATAAGGCCAATCGTGGATCCTTGTTTGCCGATCAAGGCGAATGCGAATCCACCAGGCAATCCAGCGCTGGCGGGAAGCGGTTCCAGAACACTTGCGGCGCCAGCAAATTTATTGTTTTCTAAAATTTGAACGCGCCGTCCCACTGGAACAGCGGGTCCAAATTGAGTGTCAACAACTTTGCTTGTTATGGTTGCGCCCGCCAGGAATTTTTCCCCATCGCTGGCGCGGATAACGCCTCCGTCACCCGAAATGTAAAGAGTGTTTTTCAAAACTCCAATCGCGCGCGGTCGAATTCCAAGTTCCTTGGCGGAAATCAAATCAATCAGCAGCGGCGTACGCGGCATGGAAATATCCCAACGAACCACAGAGTCGCCATTGATAACACCTATCAAGTCGCCATGCCACAACGCAAGATCCGTAATGGGACCGCCCTCGCCATTGGGATTGATGCGCTCACTTCGCAGAATTTTTTTGCCGCGGCCTTCAAGCACCAGCAATTGCGAACCAAAGCCGACATACCAAACGCCATCATGCACCAACACGCAATCATGCGTGCCACCTGCTTGATGAGAAATTTTCAACGACTTGATGCGTTTGTCGGTCCGATCTTCCTTGATATAGGTTTCATCCATACATCCGCACAATGGCAGCGCGCCAAGGGCAAACATCAAGATTGTTTTGCCAAGCCTCTGTGCAAGCGTATTTCGCATGGCGTAAAGGTATCCGTTCCCCGCTTTCTATGGAACACGCTCGGAAGAGTTGCGCCCCGCTACGCTGTGTATGTGGAAACGAAATCAAGACTTGAACAGTTGCAGAAGTTGCACGCCGCGGAACCCACGGACGACTTTTGCATCTACAGCATCGCTCAGGAATATGCGACCGCCAATGAATTGCAGTTGTCGCTGCAGTGGTTTGAAAAACTTTTGGCGCAGCACCCCACCCACGCCTACGGCCACTATCACTACGCGAAAGTGTTGGAGCGTTGCGAGCGCGTGGATGACGCAATGGCGGCGCTGCGGCGCGGACTTGCCCATGCCAAGCAAACAAATGATGTGAAAGCCGCTTCTGAATTGGCGTCCTATCTTGATGAATTAACGCCATAATTGGCGCAGAGGCAAATGGCTCACACAATAGAAAATATTCTTGCGCACGCGGATGACCCGGGACTTGTGTATTGGTTTGTGGATGGCAAACGCATGGGTCCTCTGCGCCGCGACTACGCCAACAAACTTGACATTCAGGCGGGCGCGTCTTGGAACAAGGCGAAGGCGCGCAAGGTGGAACATTTGGCGCAATTAAACGCGTGCCACGCGGCGGCGCTTGCGTTTCTGGCCAAGCGCGATTTTACGCGCGCGCTTTTATTGGAGCGCTTGTGCCGCAAGTGGCCAGAGACCATAGCCCAAGTGACCGTGGATCAAATGCGCGCCGCGGGTTGGGTTGATGACAAGACCTACGCCACACGCCGCGCGGCCAAATTGACCGAGCGCAAAATTGTCTCAGCGGAATTACTACAGGCGCGCTTGTGTGGCGAAGGCGTTCCAGATTCAATCGCGCAAAAATCCGCCAGCGCCGCGGCGACCACATTGGCGCAATTGTGCGCCGAGGCCAAACGCCTTGAGCGCGCTGGTAAATCAGCCAATTCGATAGCGCGAACATTTTCGCGCGCGGGCTTTGATTTGGATACGATTGAATCGGCGTTCGCCAAGGCGCGAATTCCATGGAACACCGAATCATGAATTTGTTTGACCACTTCAAGGCACCAATGACATGCAGCGCGGCTTCTTGCGCAAGAGCCAGCGCGCCAAGTTTGCCACGAGCGACTTTCCCACTCACAAATGCAATGGCGCGGGCGTGCGGTGTTTTTCATTTCGCATTTGGTTGCGCGCCACTGCTTGCGCTTGCGGGTTGCTTGAATCAATCAAACACATTGACCCACGCGGGGAATGATCCGATTCCAGATTTGAACAGCCCCATGCCTTCAACGGCGCCCGCCGCCGCAAGTCCGGCAAGTTTGAAGGGTCTTGATCGGCGCAATTGGGATGTGCAAGTGGTGGACGCGCCGCGCGGACAAGTGCAAGCGCGACCAACATACTCCGAACTTTTACTCCTGAACGGAACGGACGCGCGCGATGGAAAAACTTTCCCCACGGTCGCGGATTCGCTTTATCTTTCAAGCAGCGTTGGCGCGGCGGCAACAGAAGGCGCGGCCGATGTTGTGTGGCCCGCATTTCTATTGGTGGTTTCACCAGTGCGCATGGCAACCGGCCAGCCACCGTGGCTGATTGTTGATCAACCCATGCAAGCGGTTGGCGTGTTGCCGCCAAGTCAGACGCGTGGAAATGATGGACTTTGGAAATGGGTTTCCGTGAAGGAGACAAGCAAGCCATGAGCGCGCCACACTCTGGAGCAGACGGTTTCCAAGTGGACGAGCGCGGACTTCCACCTGGATATCCGCTGCGGTCCGATTGGGAAATCACGCCGCGTGAATATGTTCGGCGCAAAACCGCGGGCGAAAAAATAATTGTTGTGGATGTCCGTCCGCAATCTGGCCGGGACATTGCATCTATTCCCGACACCATTCATATTCCACTGCAAGAAATTGAATCGCGCGCCGACGAAGTTGTGGACGCCCATGGTTCATGCGTTGTGACCTTGTGCCACCACGGCGTGAACAGTTTGCGCGCCGCGGCCGTGTTGCGCCACGCGGGCGTGCAGAATGTCGTAAGCATGGCGGGCGGAATTCATTTGTGGAGCGTGGACATTGATCCCAGCGTTCCAATTTATTGACATGCACCCAAGACCACCTGTGATAGACCGCGCATGATCACCCGCATTTTTATTGGCTTTCTGCTTATCGCGTCGCTGCTTGGGTTGCTCTACGCCGACGGGCATTTCACGGGCGCCACTATGGAGTGGCTTCCACAACAACGCATGCCCGCGGGTGGCGTGTTGTTTGCGGCAAGCGCGCTAATTATTCTTCCACTGCTTGCGCTGGAACTTTCGCGCTTGTTGCGCGCCATTAACGCGGGCGCGCCAGGATTTGCCTGGACATTGTGCGTGGCGCTTGGCGCGTTTGTGGCGGGCTGCGCGCAGCAATTTCAATGGACCATTGTGGCGCTTGTCGCTGGCGCCCTGTTGTTGATCGCGCTGGTGCCCGCGATGTTTGCAGCGACGAAAAAAAATTGGCACGCGGCGCTGACGGCATTTGGATATTGGGTTTTAATTTCCGTTTGGATTGGCTGGCTTCCCTCTTGCTGGATCGATATGCGATCAACACTTCCCGCGTGGGCTTTGGCGTGGGCGGTGCTGACCGTCAAGAGCGGCGACATTGGCGCGTACTTCAGCGGAGTGGCGCTGGGAAAAAATCACATAGCGGCTTGGGTGTCGCCCAAGAAAAGTTGGGAAGGACTTGTGGGCGGAATTATTTTAAGTTGCGTGGTTGGCGCGGCTCTGACCAACGCGCTTGGACAATCCATTCTTGTTGGCGTGGCGTTTGGCGCGCTTGCCGCTTTCATTGGCATGTTGGGCGACTTGGCGGAAAGCATTCTGAAACGCGAAGCGCTTGCCAAAGATTCGGGCAGCATTCTGCCTGGAATGGGCGGCATGTTTGATGTCATGGACAGTTTGCTGCCCACGGCGCCATTGGCGTTGTGGTTGCTGGCCAAGTCAAGTGCGCCTGTCTTGTAAATCAAGCGCAATTCGCCTGTTCTTTAAGTTTTTGCCGCCAAGTTTGGCGCATCAATCGGACATTTCAATTCAAAAAAGTTACGGCCCGCGCATGTGGAACAATTCATGTTCCTTGCTACTCTTGAACATCTAAAGGAAATTCCGCATGTCATTAATGGAACAAATTCTTGCTCTTCACAGTGTCGATGTCCAAGTGCGCGCGCTTCGTGGTCGACTGGATTCTGCCCATCATTATTTAAAGACGCAGGATACGCAGATGAAGGATTTGCATGCGCAACGCGACGAGGTTGAGTTGCAGCGCAAACACACGCAGGCACAAGCGGCAACTTTGGAAATGGAAGCCAACGGCGTGGGCGTTCAAATTCAAAAGATGCGCGAGGAGTTGAACAACAGCTGCAACACCAAACAGTACAGCGCCATCTTGAACGGGTTGAAATCGCTTGAGTTGCAAAAAGATAATTTTGAACAACAGGCGCTTACGCAAATAGAGAAGGTTGAGCAATTGGTCGCTCGCCTGGCGCAGTTTGACGCCAAGATTGCGGAGCGAACCACGCTTCGTGACAAGGCCGCCGCTGAATTGAAAGAGCGCACCCAGGAAACTGCCGCGCGTCTTGGCGAACTTGACCGTGAACGCGCCTCGGCGGCGGCGCATGTTCCCGCGCCATCCATGGTGATCTTTGATGAAGTTGCCAACATTCATGCTGGCGAAGCGGTGTCACCAGTGATGACCGTTGACGCGCGTTCGCGTGAATACGCGTGCACCGCGTGCAATGTTGAAATTCCATACCAGTTGTATTCGCGCCTGCTTGGCGATGGAACTTCTTTGATCCAGTGCCTTTCATGCAAGCGCATTTTGTACTTGGAACTGGCGGAATTAGAAGCCGCATCCAAGCGCAAGCCCGTGGCGAAAAGTTCCTGATGTTGATTTAGGCCACATGCGCCGCGCCAGTTTGTTCGAACATGGATTCCTTAATTATGCGCCGCGCCAACCAACTCGCAAATGTTTTTCACGCCCTGCTGTTGGCACCACTTGGTCAAACCTGTTGACACCGCTTTGGGAATTGTTGGGTCCACAAAGAACGCCGTGCCCATGGACACGGCGCTGGCTCCCGCAACAATCAACTCGGCGGCGTCTTGCCAATTCAGAATGCCGCCCAAACCAATAATGGGAATATTGGCGGCCTTGGCGACATTTTTGTAGACCTCATACACCAAGCGCACAATGATTGGATGAATGGCGGGACCAGAAAGTCCGCCTTGCCCATTTGAAAGCACGGGCTTGCGAGTGACTGGATCAATCTTCATGGCGGGATAAGTGTTGCACATGGTCAGCGCGTCGGCGCCGGCTTCAATGGCGGCGGCGGCAAGCGCGACCGTTGGACCATCGGGCGGAAGTTTAATCCACAACTTTCCAGATGGAACATGCGGGCGCACTTCCTTGATCAGATGCATAAGCGATTCTGGATCGCCGCCATGCAAGCGACCCGTTGAAGTGTTGGGGCAACTCACATTCAATTCAACAGCGCTCATGCCGCAGGCAATCATGCCGGCGGCGACGCGCGCAAATTCATTGGCGTTGTGGCCCGCCGCCGAACCAATCACGCGGCACGGAAGCCGCGCGGCTTTGGGCGCATAGTCGCGCGCGAAATGTTCCAGACCTGGATTGGCAAGACCAATGGCGTTGAGCATGCCCGCGCTGGTTTGAATTAAGCGCCACGGTTGGTTGCCTTCGCGCGCTTCGGGCGTGATGCTTTTTGTGGTGATTGCGCCCAGAATGTTCAAGTCCATCACATCGGCCAATTCGTCAATGACACCCGCCGTGCCCGCGGCGGCGATCAGCGGCGAAGAAAGTTCAAGACCCGCGATGCGTGTTGCAAGAATGGGCGACGGCTTGAACGCCATTTAGTTGGCCACTTTTTCGCCGGCGCGAATTTTGTCCAGCGTTGGCGCGTCTAGGCCCAAGTATTCATTCATGTGTTGTTCGTAGACCTCTTGGTCCTTGTCGCGCGAGAAATCCAGGCGCAACTCATTGATGACCTTGGTGCCTTGACCAATCCAATTCTTCCACGTTTCTGCGGAAATGTTTTTCTGTATCCAATCCCCCACAGGCCCGCGCATGGGCGACTCGGAAAGTTGCGTGCCCGGTCTGCCCGTGCGCGCGCACACAAATGTTCCTGATGCGCGCAGACGTTCTGCGGTTTCCTCTTCGCTTGGCGACACAACCTTTGGCGGCTCGCGCCCAATGGAGCGAAGCAATTCCGCAATGGCTTGCTGCGGCATGCGGTCGCCTTTGCTTGCCGCAATTTCATAACCCTTGGTCAGCGTGACCACGGCGCGGTCGGTCCAGCCCGCGCCAATTTCCGCTTGACCGCACAACTGCCACGCCTTGCTCATGTCTGGAACAAGTTCAAGACAGCGCTGCAAACTTTTGGCGGCCTCGGCAAAGCGGTCAGTTTGCAAATAGGCGTTTCCCAAACTGAAATGCGCCATCTCGTTGGTGGGATCGGCGGCGGCCATCTTTTCAAATTGCGCTATGCGGTCTGCGTTCATGAATTGATCATACGACTTGCGGCGGGTGCTTGGTGAACATAGTGGCGCACCCTATTTGCATCTACCACATTCAATCGGGAGGCAACAGATTCATGGTGAAAATACGCTCTAAACGAGCTCTTTGAAGCATGGGCGCAACGGCGCCTTCAGCGTGACAAAGAAGATGTAGGGCGCCGCCACGCGCGCGACTTTGAGTAGCCAACATGACAAGAGCGCCCATCGCCGGCGAATTAAATGATGTCACTTCTCGAAGATCGACATGGAGCACGGCTGATCCAGTTTCGCTGAGACTTTGCAGAATGGCAGAGAACATTGGGAATGAATTCACATCCACATCGCCATGAACAATGAGTGCTTGATGTTGACCGTGATTTTCAAATTTGAATGTAAGTGAATTCATGTTACGCCCCCGCTTCTAAGATAGATGAACCATTCCAAGATGAGCAGACATAATACAAGCATAACTATCATCGGCCAAATTGCTAGGGTGGAGAACCCGATGGACTTGGGCTGAAGTTCGCCGCCAGGAATGTTTAATTGTTGCGCGGCGGCGACATTGCATTCCGCCGCGTCGGTCAAGTTCACCCCCACCGCGCGTGATTTGCGTTTGCCCGCGGGATCCAGATAGTCAACCTTGTACACGCCAACATTACGCAAAGGACCAAAGACAACTTCGCCGTCAATTGGGTTTTGCGCCACGCTATCACCCCTTGGATTTGTGACCACAACTTGTGTCGAACCGCGAGCAACACGCATGCGCAATGTCGCGCCAGGCTCCAGCGATTCACTGGTGACGGCGCTTCCAAGGGCGCCCAGAAATTCAATGGATTGCCCTGTGAAATTCACAAAACTTCTTTGAAATGGCCAGTTGGAATCCATCGGAAGAAACGCGACATACATCACTAATGCATTGTACGTACGACCCGACACAATCAGTGGACCCTTTGAACCTTCAAGCAACGGGGTCCAATCGCTAGTTGGCGCGATGGCCGCTGCACGATCAACAACCAAATCGGTGAATTGACTTTGCGCCATCACCTTATGGTCGCTCTTCCATGTGCGGACAGCTTGTCTAGGCTGGTCACCGTATGGGTTAAGACTTGCAATTGCAGGCGGCTTGCCAAAGATCAACCAGCGTCCAGCTGTCAACACTGGCAGTTCACAATCAATCGTCACCACCACATCAAATGACTCCGTCCAATTTGCATCAATTGAAACGCGTTTGCGAAAGTCTTGGCAAGAAACTTGCTGAAGCGAGATGCTAGGCAAGCTGTTGATCAGCGCCTCCACCGCTGAATCATTGCCAGCCATAAGAACGCGAAGCGTTTGTTGATCTTGAATGGCGATCACGGCGCGGTCATCCGTGGCGAAGGCGTCATTGGGAAGCATGGTCACGCTGAGCACGCCAGAATTGGCCAGCGTTAATGGCGTGAATGAAAGTTTTTGCGCGCCTGGCGCGCGCGTGGCGCCTTTGCCAATGGCGGCAGGAAGCGTGATTGGCTCTGGGGAACTGGCGATCAGGGTGCCGTTGCTACGCACTTGAAATTCGCGTTTGACCGCAATTTCCGATTCATTTCGAAGCGCCACAAAGGCGTTGATCAATGTTGGGTCATCACTGCGCCGCTCGGCGCCCGCGGCTGAAATACCTTGATTTGGCGTGTCGGGATTGCCGCAGCGAACCCAAGAGAGTGTTTCATTTTTGCGCAAGGCCAACTGCCCAAGGTCTGGACAATTTCCGTCGCTGATCAATTGCATGTCCAGTGGAGGCACAGTCGCTGATTTTATTTCGGCTGCGATTTCGCTGGCTTGCTCCGTTGCAAATGCACGGGCCAAAGCAATTGCTGGTCCGATCTGCGTGGTTTGATCGGTTGCTTCAATGGCTTCAATGGCTTCTCGAATGCGCGTGGGGTTGGTGGTAAATGGAATACAAACCGACACATCTTGAGCGAAGGCAATCACCATGACCTCTGGCGGACTGGCTGCGAAGAGACCGCCGCCCTGCCACGACTCAACTTGCGCGATCGCCAAACGCTTGGCCTCGTCAAGTCGCGTCGCGCCGTTTGGCGCATCAAGAGTTTGCATGCTGGCTGATTGATCGATCAATAACACTATGCGACCGCTTGGGCGTGTCCAACTATTGAGAACCGGTTGCATAAGCCCCGCGACAAGCAACAACAAAAGCAAGCATTGCAGAAGAAAAAGCGGCGTAAGTCGCAAGCGTTGCATCAGGGCGTTGGCGCGCACATCCTCGGTGTGCGACTTCCACAAGAGCGTGCTTGAAATGTAGCGGCGCATGCGGCGCAGTTTCAACATGTATAACGCCAACAACAATGGAACAACAATCATCGCCGCGATCAAACCCATCATGGGCGTGAGCAGCGTCATTTCAGAAGCCCCTGCTTGCGCAATGATTCAAGTAAAAACTTTTGATAGTCAACCGAGGAGTCAATTGTCATTTGGCGCACACCCAATTTCAGGCAGGTCGCGCGCAATGTGGCGTTGAAACTTTCCAAGCGTCGCTTCTGCTCGCGCACCACGGTGTTGGAAAGCGTGATTTCCACTTCGCTTTTATTCTCACTGTCAATCAAGCGCACATCCAGGCTTTGATCGCCTTGGCGTGGATCCATTTCCTCTGGCGACAGAATTTGCAGCGCGAACACGTCCCAGCCACGCGCCGCCAACGCGCTTAATCCACTTTCATATCCCTCGCGCAATAAATAATCGCTGATCACAATGACCATGCCGCGGCCTAGGCGCGCCGATGCCAACGCCCTACATGCGCTATCAAACCCACTTGTTCCTGCGGCTTTTTGCTCAATTAACCAACTGGCTGCTTCGGCGGTACGCCTGCGGCCACGCAGAGCGCTCAGGCAATTTGCGCGGCCTTCTTGCAACAGGGCCAATGTGACGCGGTGTTGATTGACTAACCCAACATAGCCCAGCGCCATGGCAATGCGGCGCGCCACGTCGAATTTGTTTGGCGTTCCTGAATCCATGCTGGCGCTGCCGTCAATGGCAATCACCAAACCAAGATCCTCCTCCTCTAAAAACATTTTAAGAAAGAGCCGATCAAGACGCCCATAAATATTCCAGTCCACAAACCTCAAATCGTCGCCCGCGGCATAGGGACGGAAGTCAGCGAAGTCCATGCCTTGACCACGACGTCGACTGCGACGCTCGCCCTGCATTCGCCCCTGCAACATCTTGCGGCTCATAAGATCAAGTCGCTCAAGCGACGCCACCAACGAAGGGTGAAGCAGATCGTCCAACTTGGTCATGTGGCTTTTTTTATTTTCCAAACTCATGGCGCCTCCAATGGCATGCTCTTGAGAAGTCTGCGCACAATTTCATTGGTGTCCACGCCATCCGCATCGGCCTCAAAGGTCAACGCCAAACGATGTCGAAGAGCGGGCAACGCCACGGCGCGCAAATCATCAATGGCCAAGGCGTAACGACCCGCTAGCAAGGCGCGAACTTTGCCCATGGCGATCATGGATTGCGCGGCGCGCGGACTAGCGCCGCAACGAATGAATCGCTTGGTTTTTGAAGTAAAATACTGGGAATGTGGCTGGGTTGAAAGCACCAACCGAATGGCCCAATCCATGACATGCGGCGCGGCGATGACCTCTTTGGCCAACGCTTGTGCCGCGATCAATGTGGCGGCGTTGATGGTGGCGGTCAATGGTGGCAATGGCTGGCTTGTGGTGCGCTCCAGAATTGTCCGCAGCGCTTCGCGCGAGGGCGTTGGCACTTCAATCTTTGCCATGAAGCGATCCAGTTGCGCCTCTGGAAGCGGATGCGTTCCCTCTTGCTCGATTGGATTTTGCGTAGCCAACACCAAGAACGGTTTTTCCAGCGCATAGGTGGTGCCGCCCACGGTCACAGATCGCTCTTGCATTGCCTCCAGCAACGCGGACTGGGTGCGTGGAGTTGCGCGGTTGAGTTCATCAGCCAAAAGAATTTGCGTAAACACGGGACCAGGTCGAAATCGATGCTCGCGCCGACCATGCACAAGATCCTCTATCAACACCGTTGTGCCCAGCACATCCGCGGGCATTAAGTCGGGAGTGCACTGAATGCGCATGGAGCGAAGTCCGGCGGATTGCGAAATGGTTTGCACCAACAATGTTTTACCAAGACCGGGCACACCTTCCAAAAGAATGTGGCCGTTGGCAAGCAAGCACCACAATGTTTGCTCCAGCGAATCGCCAAGACCAACAATGCGCGTGCAAATGGAATTTTTCCAGCCCGAAGCCATGTTGCGAAATGCCTCGCATTCCGCAGGAATATCACGGTTTTTGTTGGCCACTTCGCTCATGTCGGCGGTTCCTGATTGTTTAATGCGCCATCAACGCGCGCGCGTCGTTTGGCTTCTCGCAAACGCTCAAGTGGCGACAGTTGATGAAGCGCAACACCCGCGACCTGGCTTGATGTGTCCATATCATTGGCAACTTCAACGTCTAAGGATTGGGATAAATTTGTATCAAGGGCCGAGTTGGCGCCAGTGACGGATGCTGCGCCTTGTGTGAACGCATCGGTTGCCGCAATAGGCGCGAAAACTGGTGACATGTCGGCGGCGCGTTTTCTTGCTGTCCTCCAAGCTTGCGACATTTGTCCAACAACAACTTTGTTCCGCGCGTCAACAGCGCGTTTTTCAACCACCAACCGACGCGCGGCAACATCAACTATAAATAGCAGCGTGGCGGCGTATAAAAGAATGTCCCACACTTGGCGCAGCGATTGCGCCGGAAGCGTTCCACCAGCTTCGAATAATTGCACGCTGGTGTCGCCCAATTGCAGCACGCGGCCGCCTGAACTTTGCGCCACCTGCTGCAATTTGGCAAGGTCTTCGCGCTGCAATCTAAACTCGAGCGGATACGAGACATTCACCGCGGCCTGCACAAACAAGGGCCTTTCGCTTGTGTCTTGCTTCAACGCCGCGTTCACCAAATAAGCGCCGGAGGCGGTGGTTGAAAATTTCGCTGACCATCTTCCAGGGGCAACTTGTCGCAGCGGCAAGTTGCGCATGGAACCATCAGGCGCCAACACTTTCGCGGTGGCCACAGTGGTTGAAGCGGACGATTGCGCGTCCTCACGAATTGAAAGTTCAACAAGCGCGTCGTCACCATCAAGTTGCGTTGTCAACGACGTGTTAATGGGCGCGCTTTGACGCAACAACCAACGCGTCACGCCCGCGCACCAAGGTTGATAGCCGCTCCACGTGATCCATGACGAGCCCCATCGCGATGATAAATCGCTGGTGAACGCAGCCGAACGACCCACTCCATAATTCCACCATGCAAATAGCGGATCGGCATTGTCATTGCTTGCAAACACCAACGCATTTTGCGCAAGTCCGCCGCGCGGCCCAGTGATGACATAGCCCGCCAGTTGCGGCATGGATTTAGAAATTGGAATTCCCAGCGGACTTTGACCACCCGCGCTTGGCGCGAATGAACCTTCCGCCAGCAAACTTCGATTGAGCACTGTGGCTTCCTTGATGAAGATTTGCGGCAACACAAGTTGCGCATTATGTGACTTCACCGGATAGCAACGGCCGCCACCCACTTTGGCCAAATCAACCAGCAGCGGATCATTGGTGGAATCGCCAATGGACACAGTTGAAACAGAAATTCCTTTTCGCGCCAACATTTGAACCTTGCGAATGCCCTCGGCGGGATCGCCCATGGTTTGCCCGTCAGTCAAAATCACAATATGTTTCACCGATTGTTTTGAACCTTCAAGTTCCTTGGCGGCCAAATCAATCGCGGGAAATAAATTGGTTCCGCCACGCGGAACAATGCGGCGAATTTGTTTGGCGATGGCGTCGGGGTTCTCAACATTCATCAACGGCACCACCACCGCGGCTGAATCATCAAAGGCAATCACGGTCACTTGATCACCCGCGGTTAAAGTGCGAATACCCGCAATAGCAGCCTCATTTGCGCACTGTTGCTGATTCATGTTGCTGCCGGAAACCGGACTCCACATGGAGCCCGAGCAATCAATGATCAACCCCAACGCGCCGCGAGGAAGTTGACGCTCTTGTGGCGGATTCATTTCCACAGGTAGCGCCTTGGCGGTTTCACTGTCGGTCCAACCACCCGCGCCAAATGAATGATCGCCACCAATCATGAACAGACCAACTCCCAAATCATGCACCGCGACTTCAAGCGCGCGGTCGGCGGCTTGATCCAAGTTCCAACGCGCAATGTTGGCAAGCACAATGGCGTCGTAACTTCCCGCCACGGTTGGATCCGTCAGGACAGTGGCGTTTGCAACTTGAACATCCAGTTGACTGGCGCGCAACGCTTGCGCGAAGGCCTGCGTCTCCGCGCCGGAATCATCAACAATCAGAACGCGACCCTCGCCAGAAACAAATGTGAGCGCGGAGGCGACATTATTTTCCGCAATGGCGTCAGCGGTTGGATCGAGCGGCTCAAAGATGGCCTTCATGCGCACAACGCCAGAGCGTGGCAAGGCCACTGGAATAGTGATGACATTGGGGCCAGTGTCCAAGTGAACGGCCATGGCGTTGCTGGTGTTTTTGGAATCAAGATCAATCGCTTCACCATCAATTTCAAAGCGAATTCGCCCGTCAACTGGCTTCTGCGCGCGGATGATCATTTTGGCGTCAACGCTTTGCCCGCGGCGCGCGCGCGTGGGAACGCGCAGCGACTCCACCATGATTTCGTTGGCTACGGTAACTTGCAACGGCACAACATCAATGGCAATGCCCGCGGCGTGCGCAACCAATGCGGCCTCTAAAATATTTCCGGATGTCTCATTGCCATCGCTTAAAAGCACAATGCGGTTGCGCGTGTCGCGCGGCATAAGCGCCATGGCCATGCGAACTCCCGCGGACAAATCGCTTCCGGTGGCGTCATCGGCATGCGACATAATATTTAATTTGGACACAGCGTCCGGCTTGCTGGCAATCTCCGCGCTCTTGGCGAATGTCACCACGCCCAATCGATCGCGCGCGCTTGATCGATACGCCGCGCGATCTTGCAACCACTCTTGCGCGGCGGCGCGCGTTGCGGAAGGAATGGATCGGCTTGCGTCGGCGACAACAACCACGGAAATTCCGTCGCTTGTTTCAACCAAACTTGGTTGCGACATGGCCGTCACAAGAAGCACAATCACCAGACTGCGAATGGACGCCGTGACCACCGCGCGTGTTGAAACCAGCCATTGCAAGCCGCGAAACGCCATAAACCAAATGGGCGCCAGCAACACAAGCAATATCAGCCAACTTGGGTGTTCAAATGAAATCCACACGGAGGACCTTTTGTTGTGGCGAGTTGGTCATACCACTACGGTGTGCTTGACGGCTTTAAGGGCGCATTGGATGCGGGATTGTTTGTTGGCGTCGTTGATGGCGGGGGTTGTTGCGTATTAGAATTTGATTTCGCCGAGTCAATTTTATTTTTCCACTGCGAGAAATATTTTTGATGCGTCTCGCGCAAAGCGGCGGGCACTTCATCCTCTTGGGAGCCCTCTTCCAGACCAGCTTGCACTTGATGTTCTATGACCGTGAGTTTGCGCGCGGCCTCCTCGCCACTTGTACCGGAGCCTTGGACAAAATCGCGCGCGATTGGCTCGGCGTCAAGGTCCTGCGATTCACTCATCATGTCCTCGCTGTTGAATTGCGTCTTGCGCGCGTCAGGTTCATCCGCAAGTTGTGGAGTGGATTGGCTAGACCCCGCGCGAAAACCAGAACGAGATCCGGCATTTCGTGAAGACGCGAGACATTGAGACAAACTTTTTTTCTTGCTTGACGCGGCCGATCCTTTCTTCAGCAAGTCCATTAAATTTTTTATTTTGCCATCCGCAGCCTCTTTGCAGGCCTTGCCCATGGAATTGCACTGCTTGCAATTTGCCATGGATTTTTTCGTGGAAGCCACCGCTTTCTGGCTGCCGCTTGCCATTTTTTGATTGGCTTTGGCCGCCTCGGCAGCGCCTTGCTTGTTCAATGCGGCGGCGACTTTTTCAAGCGCCTGCTTTGCCGCTGCGGCTTGCGCTGGATTTGCACTTTTGGCTTTATCAGCCAGTTTCTGCGTCTCTTTTGCGGCGGCTTCAAAATCGCCGCGCTTCAACGCCGCCATTAATTCACGCTCCTCACCTTGGGTTAGCGGCAATTCTGAAAGAGCGTCCTTGAGCGATTCGTTGGAATCCAACGGCTCCGCTTGGCTGGCTTTTTCAAGCGCCGCCGCCAACAACGCTTGTTGTGCAAATGCCTGCGCCTCTCGTTGCGCGGGCGATGACGATTGTTGATTGGCTTGATCCATGACTTGCCGCAATGATTCCAAAACTTTCGCGATGGAATCATCTATCGCCGCCACTTCCACTACGATTTGTATGGCGTCGTTTAATTTAGCCTCGGCCGCCACGGCTTTTTCCAGCGAGACCGCGTCTTGTTGTGACTGCGTATCTTTTTTCACCGTGGACGGATTCCAATGTGGAATAAACAGCCACGCGGCGAGCACCAATGCCCAAGCAATTGCGCCAAGTCGCCACTCGGATCCAAAGTGAAATGCGAATGCGCGCGACAACATGTTTTTATATTTGGAATCCTGTGCGACGCGGTTTGCGTCTTCAATGGCGGCCTTTGAAAATTCGTCGGCGCATGTCTGCACGGAAAGAGCGGTGGTCATGCGACTGGCCAAGTTCAAGCGCTCATCCAATTGCGCGGCGGCGCTGGCGCGCGTTGGCCAACCGCGCAGCGAAACAAGCAGCGCTGAATATGCCATGAACACTGCTGCGCCAAACGCCATCATGGTTTCCAATGATGACAAGGCCGCGGCGATGTGTCCGTGCAAGAACAAGCGTGAAACAAATATCCAAACCAACATTGCCCAGCCCGTGATGGGCAAAGCCAGTGCGGCGACTGCAAGTGATTCGCTCACTTGCAACCTTCGACGCGCGCGCTCAACCAGTTGATGGACTGCGGTCATATAGATAAGGATAGCCAACAAACACCTTGAAAATTTGAATGGGTAAGATTGTTTGGAATATGAATGTCATTCTTCTACCCGCAATTCTTTTCGCCTTTGCAAGTCAGACTTCTCCCGCCCCGACGGAAACCCAAAAGTTGCAAGAAGCCCAGGTTGAAAATCGAAAGTTACGCGACCAACTCGCAACTGCCCAGAAGCGCATCAAGGAATTAGAGGCCGCATCGGGTATGCCAACGACCGCGCCGGTCATTCCTTCATTTCAAACTGATCCCATCGCGGATTTAATGGGAAATCCAATCGCGGTCTTGGATTTCTTTCAGAAAAAATTTGCCGAGGATATGACCAAGGCTCGTATTGCAATGCCGCAAGAAAAGGACAGCAAAAATACTCGGCAGATTTATCTTGCAAAAGCCAAAGAGTGGCTTGATATGAACAATCGCTTGAAATATTCAATCGTGTGGCGTGGCCGAATCACCGAGCTTGACCCGATCAATGGCCCTTATCAAACTTTGGAATTCCAATGTGTATCGACGAACAATCTAAACAATTTTGGTCGCGCTAGTTCGGTCACAATCCTGCGCAGCTATGCCCTGCAACTTGGAACAACATTGCCCGCTCCAGAAGTGATTTGGACGCTCAACGCCACGCTTGAACCCACGTTAATTTTTGATCCAGCCCTGCTTGAACGCAACACATTTGACAACCCTCCCTTGATTGGCCCGTGCGTTGCGATGCGATACAAAATCACTGGCTCTAGGCTGTTTATAGAAAAAACTTCCGCGCCTGAAGCGCCAATTGAAAAGTAGTGGCGATTATGCTTTGTTCGCCACTATTTAATTATGTTCTTGCTCGATGGTCTCGGCATTCATACACTACATGGTCATGGTTGTGATTCCCTCAACATTGGCAAACAATGGAACAAGCGATCACAACCGCATTCCGTTGACGCAATTATTGCGCGGGCAACGCGCCGTGATTGACTCCGAATCATTGAAAACCCTCGCCGAGGCGGATCGCTGCTTGCTGCGCGCCATGGGGATCCATGAATCATGCGAATTAAAAGTGTGCAAAGCCGGCGCGCCGTGCATTATTGAAGTGGAACGAACGCGTGTGGGTTTGTGCGGCTCCGTCGCCAGCAAAGTTTTTGTGAAACCCTGCGATGGCTGCCCAGCAGCCTGAAGATATTGAATTGGAACGGGTGTACTCCACCGAGCGCCCGCCGCGAGCGGCGTTGTTGGGTCAACCCAATACTGGCAAGACAACCTTGTTCAATCGACTTTGTGGATCGCGCGCGCACACCGCGAATATTCCTGGGACCACAGTGGAAAGCCGCGTTGGTTTGGCGGTTACCACGCACGGACAACTTGAAATCATGGATCTTCCTGGCATTTATGGATTGAGTCTGGAGGTGCCAGAAAGCAAATTATGCCGCGATTGCTTGGACGGCCGCATTGGCGATGTCGCGCCTGATGTCGCGGTGATCATTGCCGACGCCACGAATTTTTCCAGATCATTGCGCTTCGCCTCGCACGCGTTGCGTAGAAAAATGCCATGCGTGGTCGCCGTGACTCTCAGCGATGACGCGCGCCGAAAAGGTTTCAGCGTGAACGCATCAGCGCTTGCGGAATGTTTGGGCTGCCCTGTTGTGATCACCAGTGGCCGAACTGGTGAAGGCGTAAGCGAACTTGCGGACACCACATTGCGCGCGGCCCTGCACGGAATTTCACTGGAGTCTTTTGAAGAACGCCTTCAACATCTACCGGCTTCAACTGTCAGCGACACAGAATTGGCAAGGTGGGCAAATGATGTGTTGGCGGAAGTTGCCAGTGGACGCATGTCAGCGGCCAGTCGCGTGACTGACCGCGTTGATCGCGCGCTCACGCATCCAGTCGCTGGACTCGCAGCGTTTATTGTGGTCATGAGCATTTTGTTCGCCAGCATATTTTGGCTGGCGCAATTTCCCATGAACGGACTTGATTTTATCTTTGGAACCGCGGGCGATTGTGTTAGAGCCATCATGCCCGCGGGCCCATTACGCGATCTATGCGTTGACGGAATCATTGGTGGCATCGCTGGAACCGTTGTGTTTTTGCCACAAATCTGCCTACTTTTCTTCCTGCTTTCCTTGCTTGAAGATTCTGGCTATTTGGCGCGCGCCGCATTCGCCGCCGACAAATTCATGCGCCGATTCGGTTTGCCTGGGCAAGCGTTTGTGCCGCTGCTCTCAAGCCATGCGTGCGCCTTGCCCGCGATCATGTCAACGCGCCTCATACCAGATTCCAAGGACCGCCTTGCAACAATTCTTGTTGCGCCATTCATGAGTTGCACCGCGCGGCTGCCGGTCTATGTATTGTTGATCTCGCTTTTATTCTCGGGCCGACCGTGGCTTGCTGGTCTTGCGTTTGTTGGTTGCTACGCCACCGGTGCCATTGCGGGATTGCTAAGCGCATTTCTTGTTCGTCGAACATTGCTCAAGGGACCAGCGCGTCCAATGTTGTTGGAAATGCCGCCGTATCGCAAACCAAGTTTCAAGATTGCCTTGTGGGTCATGTATGACCGCGGCGTGATGTTCATTAAAAACGCGGGCACCATGATCTTGGCCATTTGTGTTGTCATGTGGTGGCTGAGCGCTTATCCCAAGGTCGCGCCATCGACCGAAGTGTTGAAGATGCGCGCCGAAACAAGTTTGATGGCGCAACAACCAAACGCCAATCCAGAACAAGTAAAATCGCTTGAACAGGCCACCATTCTGCAGGAATCGCGGGATCAACAACTCGGCTCCATGACGGGAAAAATTGGCCTGGTCGCCGAGCCGCTTTTTCGACCGCTTGGCTTTGACCATCAACTGACGGTGGCGGTGCTCACAAGTTTTCTTGCGCGTGAAGTGTTCGTGAGCACGCTGATGATTATTTCCACCACCGACGCCCCCGATGAATCATCGCTGCTTCAAAAGCTCTCGCAGAATCGCCGCGCCGATGGAACTTTGCTTTTCACCATTCCAACCGCCGCCGCATTGTTGGTATTCTTCACCCTGGCAATGCAATGCCTGCCCACACTTGCGCTGGTGCGCCGCGAAACGCAATCTTGGAAATGGCCCGCCCTACAATTTATTTGGATGAGCGGCTTGGCATGGAGCATGGCGTGGATTGTTCGACAAACACTTTTGACAGGAGGATTTTAAATGCCCTGGAATGAATGGCAATTCTGGATCGTCTCGCTGATCGCAATCGCAGGCTTGTACGCGGTTCTTCGTCCCTTGCTTCCTTCAAATGGCGCGGCTCCGTCGTGTCCAAGTTGCACCGCAAAGCCTGGCGTGAAAAAACCAAAGCTCACTCCTTTGACCATTTCTAAAGACGCCAAGCGTGATGGTGGCGAAGCGCCTCGATGAGCGACGCGCCCCTGAATACGACAGTATTTGACACCGATATCGCAGTCATTGGAGTGGGCGCTGCTGGCTTAATGACTTCCATTCACGCCGCGCGCGCGGGTAGCGCAAGCGCACTGAAAGTTGTCGCGCTGGACGGCGCGCCGCGTATTGGAATTAAAATTCTAGTGGCAGGCGGTGGCCGCTGCAATGTCACACATCATGTTGTGAGCGAACAGGATTTCGCCGGAAGTACCCCCGCTGCCATTCGCCGCGTGCTGTCGCGCTTTACGGTGGCAGATTGCGTTTCGTTCTTCAATCAGCTTGGGGTTGAATTCAAACAAGAAGACACGGGGAAATTATTTCCAATAACAGACGATGCCCACACCGTGCTGAACGCCCTGTTGCAAGCCGCGCGTCAGGCAGGCGTGGACATTCGTTGGCCAATGCGCGTGCAAACAATCACTCCGCTTGCGCAAGGTGGCTTTGAAGTCGCTGGTGCATGGGGCGTGTTGCGCGCGCGCACGGTGGCGCTGTGTAGCGGAGGAAAAAGTTTGCCCAAGTCAGGCTCCGATGGACATGGTTTGGAACTAGCCAAGACGTTGGGTCACACCGTGACACAACATGTCATTGCCTCGCTGGTTCCGCTGGTTTCCCATGCGAATCATTGGGTGCGGTCATTAAGTGGCCTGACATTAAACGCGGAAGTTCGCGTTGTTTCAGGCACTGGAAAGCACATCACTTCATTCACAAACTCCATGTTGTTCACGCACTTTGGACTTTCAGGGCCAGCGGTGCTGGACATAAGTCGTTACCTCATGATGGAGCGAACTCGTGATCCCGCAGCGTCGCTGCAAATTTGTTTTTTGCACGACCTAAAGGACGGATTGAATCAAAAATCCAAATCAAGTTGCACGCTTGATGAAGCCGACGCCTGGTTGCTGCAATCCAAGGCGCAAACTGTAATATCGCGCCTTCGAGAGAAGTTGCCAGAGCGCCTTGCCAAATTATTATTAGAGAGCGCGGGCATTGCCACGGATAGAACAGCCAAACAAGTTGATCGCGAGCGTCGCCGCGCTCTGGCGCAACTGTTGTGCGGAGCACCAGTTGAGATTGTTGGCGACCGCGGCTTTGCCCATGCCGAAGTCACCGCTGGTGGCGTGCCCTTAATTGAATTAAATTTGTCCACCATGGAAAGCCGCAATTGTCCAGGCCTTTATCTAGCCGGTGAAATCTTGGATGTGGACGGAAGAATTGGCGGATTCAACTTTCAATGGGCTTGGGCCAGCGGCTTTGTAGCTGGCATTTCCATGGCAAATTTATTAAATTCGCAACCACACTTTCTGAAGCAAAATAATGAAAGAAGTCGATAAATGAATGTGGTTTCAACAAATTTAAATCGTGGCGCGTGCGCCGCTGCCGCGTGCGTGGGTTTATTTGTCTGCACAACACTCTACGCCACCGACCTTGCCTCCACAGTCAAAGGATTGGTGAACATATCGTCGCTCCAAAAAGGAAAAACGGCCGTCAGTATTCGTGGCGACAACGCAATTGAACTTGTGCGCATACACGGTGACACTGCCATGTCACCTGCGAGCAATGAAAAACTTCTCACCACTGGGTCGGCGCTGCGCCTCTTTGGACCAGACTTTGTATTTCAAACGCGCTTGCTACGCGATGGCAATCGCTTGATCGCGGTGGGTGATGGCGACCCCGCGTTCGCCGATCCAGAACTTCTGTCACAGATGGTCTACACGGATAAAAATGGAACACAACAAAAAGGAAAGACGCCAGAGGACTTGCTTGATCTTTGGGTGCAAGGCGCGAAAGCCTCGGGCATGACCCAATGCGACGAACTTGTGATTGACGACCGCGTCTTTGATCGCATGGATGTACACCCTAGTTGGCCCGCCGATCAATTGAATGAACCGTACTGCGCGCCCGTTGGTGGAATTACATTTCACTTGAATCGCCTGGATTTATGGGCAAAACCATCTGACCAAGGCGCAGAGATTTTTAAAATGAGACCTGGCAACGACTTTGTCAAAATTGTAAATCAGACCCAAAAATTAAAAGGCAAGGATAATGGCCTATGGATTCAGCGCGAAGAATCACCTAATACATTTACAATTCATGGCGAATGCAAAAAAACTTTGGAAGAACCTGTAAGCATCGCTTTGACCAAGCCCTCTAGTTTCTTTGCGCAAATTTTAACGGAGCGACTTGTCAAGGGTGGTATTCCGGTGAAGTCAGTTCGGCTGGCCAGCGCAACTGATCCAGTTTCAGAAGGCGAACCAGTTGGACCACTCATTCGGACACCGATCATCACGGTGCTGACGCGTTGCAATGTGGATAGCCAAAATTTATACGCCGAGTGTTTACTGAAACGCATTGGATTTATTTCCACAGGCACGTCTGGATCCTGGCTCAATGGTTCCGATGCCATTGAAAAAACTGTGCGCTCACGCATTGGGGACAAAGCCAATCTTGACGCGCTTGATACCGTTGACGGCTCCGGTCTTTCAAAAGAGAACCGCGTGAGCGCAAGTATTCTGAGCGCGTGGTTAAATGACTTGGTGAGTGACGAGAAAATTGGAGAGACATTCACCGCCACCCTGGCTGTGGGTGGTCAAAGTGGCACCGTGAAGAAAAGGTTTCAGGATTTGGATGCCCATAAATTTTCCGTCCATTGCAAAACTGGATATATCAACGGCGTGTGCGCCCTGTCAGGCGTGGTGAAATGCGTCAACGGACATTACGCCACTTTCAGCGTGATTTACAATGGTTTTGAAGCCGGCGGCATTGGAAAAGCAAAGCAATTGCAAGAGAGTATTGTCAAAGCCACGGCGCAATATCTAGAAACGCTGCAGCCTGTTGGCGCGGTCATTTCGCCCAAAGCTGGCCAACCTGCGCGCGAATCACTAGGCGGCGGTTCATGAATGGGCAGCGATATTGATTGCCGCTATCGCATCAACCAATTCCAATTCAATTGGCGCGGACGATTGCGCTTGACGAACTCGAATTCGTTGCTCGCGCGCCAATTCCAGCAACGCCAGAAACAAACCAATTCGATCCATGCGATTGCGCCCTTGAAAGATTGCGTCTAGACGTATGCGCCGCTCTGGTGAGCGCTCCAAGCGATCGACCAAATCATCTTGATGCAAACCAATCGGCGTGTCGTCAAATGTGACTTGGTGCTCGCCAAGGCGCGTGAAGTCAACCGCCAATGTGATGCGCTCGAAGGCCTCAAGTAAATCAAGCAAATGCACATCGCCTATGTCGAGATCTTGAACCTCTTCAACGGTGGTCGCCTGGCCGTCCTCGCAGGGAACTTCACCCGCCACGCCCGAAGCGGACCAACGCTTCGAAAATTCATTGCGAAGCGAGTCAAGCGTTTCTGCCGCGGTTCGAAAGCGCTGATACGCCAACAACTGTTGCACCAATTCACGCCGCGGGTCCTCGTGTAAAGAAGAGTCAGGCAGAACCTGCGACTCATCATGTTCGGGCTTGGGGCTAAGTAACCGGCTTTTAATTTCCACCAAAGTGGCCGCAAGCACTAGAAATTCCCCTGCTTGCTCCACATCCATCTCGTCGGTCGACTTCAGAATGTTCAAATATTGATTGGTGATGGCGGCAATGGGAATGTCGTGAATGTCGACCTCGGCGCGGCGTATTAAAAACAAAAGAAGATCAAGCGGCCCTTCAAATGCCGAAAGTTTGACCAGATATTCATCGACGCTTGCCACAAGCAAACTGTACCAAAGTCGTTGTCGGATTTCGCTATCATTTTTAACATGACCGAAAAAACTGTGACCGACGAGGCCGCATTTATTTCCGATGTTCTACGCTCCGAGGCCGAGGCCATCACGCGCCTTGCCGTGAGAATTTCCCACAACAGCACGGATTCACTTGACTTTGCCAAGGCCATTGATTTGATCACAGCGAGCGATGGACATATTGTGGTGAGCGGCATGGGAAAGTCAGGTTTAATTGGCAGCAAACTTTCCGCCACATTCGCCAGCCTTGGTCAACCCAGCCACTTCGTGCATCCCACCGAGGCTATGCATGGCGATCTTGGACGCATTCGCTCCAACGATGTCGCCCTGTTGCTTTCGTACAGCGGCGAAACAGACGAACTTGTGAACTTCGCTGCCATTCTGAAAGCCGACGGCGTGACCCGTATTGCAATTTCAAAAAGCAATCAAACCAGTTTGGCAAAACTTTCAAACGTGCACATTGCCCTTGGCGACATTGAAGAGGCGTGCCCGCTCAATCTTGCGCCCACCGCCACCACGGCCACTTTATTGGCCGCGGGCGACGCGTTGGCGTTAGCCGTGGCGCGCAGGAAAAATTTCAAGGCCGATGATTTTCACAAGATTCACCCAGGGGGGATGCTAGGGATTGGCTTGCGCCCCGTCAGTGAGGCAGTGCGCTTTCAAGTGGGAAAGAATCTGACTTGCGTTGCAATTACGGCCACCATGAAGAGCGCCCTGCAATCATGCGGCGATGGTCGACGCTCTGGCGCGTTGATGGTTGTTGACATGCACGGAAGGCTTGCGGGCATTTTGACCGACGGCGATGTGCGCCGCTTGATCAATCAATTTGGCGCCGAGGCGCTTGATAAACCAATCGCCGATTGCATGACCAAACATCCACGCTGCTTGCCCGCGCAATCTTTGGTGCGCGACGCGGTGCGCATGATCCGAGAATTACGCGTGGACGAACTGCCCGTGGTGGACGCCGACGGAAAACCAATCGGCTTGATTGACATTCAAGATTTAATCGCGTTGAAAGTTGTGCGGGACTAAATTCATGCAGACCTATATCACTGAACGCGACGGTTTGATTTTGGTTGTGGCCGCCGATGGCGGACTGAACCGCGGCACCGCGCAACAACTCATTGAAGAAGTTTCCGAGCATATTGAAAGCGGCGCCACGCAAGTTGTAGTGGACTGCTCCAAACTTGAAATTTTGTCCAGCATGGGTCTAGGCGTGTTGCTGCAAATGCACAACAAACTGAAAAAGCACGGAGCCCTAGTTCGTTTATGCGGACTTCGCAGCATGATGGTGCAAGCCATACTGTTATCACGGCTGGACAAGATTTTTGAGGTCTATCCGGATGTCAACGCGGCGAAACTTTCATTTCGCTCAATTTCATAAGGAATTGCAGCAATACAAGCCACTTGTGGCGCCATTGCTGCGCATCCACAAGATGCTGTAGTGGCAACAGTGAGGGGCGCAATATTTATTTTAGAATTTAAAAAATGTGCTCCATGCGTAGCGCTTGGTTCGATGAAGGCTCACGCCAATTATCCAAGGAGCACGCAATGCAAAGCAAAGAACAACTGATCGAATGCATTCAACGAATCAACACTACCGCCCTGCGCGAATTTTTATCTACATTCGATTGGTACGCACTTCGTCGATACCTGGATCATTTGAGCATGACGCTTGAGCCTCGCGGCGTGGACAGTCACTGGACGCGGCTTGGCGACACTCCTGCAGTTGTGTGGCGGCGGTCTGCGGCTTGACTCCCAACGGCCGCCGTCCCACCAACCCTGTGCACTATCTTTTCCGGCATCGGGAACATGTGACAACGCATGCATGACGACATGCACATGTAAAATGTTGATTCTTAAATTTTAAAGCCGCGGAGTTTTCAACAGTGCTTCAACGCGTCGCTTAAGCAAGCGCACACGTAGCAAACTGCGCACACGCGTGATCAGTTCCAACTTGTTGACCGGCTTGGTCAGAAAATCGTCGCAACCGCATTCCACGGCGCGCTCAAAATCTCCCACCTCATTCAACGCAGTCACCATAATAATCACGGTATCGCGCAGAGCGGAATCCTGCTTAATTTTGCGGCATACTTCAAAGCCGCTCATGCGCGGCATCATGACATCCAACAAAATTAAATCGGGCTTGCAACGCGCCACAGCTTCTATGGCCTCAACGCCATCGTGCGCGGTCTCCAACTTGCACTCCAAAGTTTCCAGCCACGCCTGCATTAATTCCACATTTTGCAGGTTGTCATCCACCAACAAAAGAACGGCGCTCTTAAGTTCCTCGTTGGAAGGCTCGCGTTCAATCGCTTGTTCTAATTCGTCTTGCGGTGTAAGCATAAGTGGCATTGTACCTTGGGTATATGGTTTTATGCGGCGGAATTAATGCGGCGTTCACTATAAATGGCGCTTGTGAGCGGGCGCGTGTTGGGAAAATAGTTTGGCGATCAATTCAACTGGGTGCAGCGGCATGGCGTCTGTGCCATCGCGAATTTGATGGCGACAACTTGTGCCCGGCGCGACCACAACCGCGTCGGGCGCTTTACGGATCGCCGGGAACAAAGATTGCTCGCCAATAGCCATGGACAAGTCGTAGCGATGCGCGGCGTAGCCAAAGGAGCCCGCCATGCCGCAGCAACCAGAGTCCAAGGCGGTCAATCGATCTCCAAAAATGCGCCGCAACAAACGCACGCCGGACTCGGAACCCCACAACGCTTTTTGATGGCAATGACCGTGAAAAATGACGCTTTTATTTCCCGGCGAAATCTCTGGTCGCAGCGGATGCTCATTCCAACGCGCGTCAAGAAACTCCTCCACCAGCATGCTGCGCGCCGCCAACTTATTGAGTTGCTTTACATCAACGGACATTTGTAAATCAAGCCAATCGTCCTTGATGGCGCTCAGGCAGGATGGTTCCAAAGCAAGCAACGCCACGGCGTTCTCTTGTTGCAAAGTAGATAAAAGATTTTTGGCGGTTTGCGCACATGTGAGCGAGGCCTCGGCCAACATTCCCACACTGATCAATGTTCTTCCGCAACACCCAGCGTCAGACATGACAACGCGATAACCAAATGCCTCCAACAATTCAACCGCGTGACGGGCAATGTGAGTCTCATTAAAATTTGTAAAGCAGTCGGCGAACAGCAACACGGTTGGACGCGCTTGAGGATTGACATGATGCGCGGGGTTGGTTGAATGCGGGGCGGAATTTACAGACGAATTGTCCGTTTGATTTCTGCGCGCCAGCCAACGATGCGTGGCGGGCCCGAAGGATGGAACGGTTCGAGCCGCGTGGAAGCCCATCACGCTGCGAATAAAACTAGCAAGCGGCGTGTATTCAAGCAACGCGTTGGCAATTGGCCACATGCGCGAACCAAGCCTATTTGCCCCACGAATACGCCCAATCAAGCGAGTGCGCAGTGGAATTTTTCCAAGCTCGGCGAATTCCTGCGCCTGAAACTCCGCCTTCATTTTGGAAATGTCCACATTGCTGGGGCACTCGCTTTGACAGGCCTTACACGAAAGGCACAAATCAAGCGTGGCCTTGGTTTCTGCATCACTCCAAGCTTGGCCTGGCGCGCTAATTTCATCAGTCGCGTTCATTTGCCCAGACAACGCCAACCGAAGCGCATTGCCACGGCCGCGGGTGGAGTGGCGTTCATCGAGTGTGGCGCGGTACGAGGGACACATCACGCCCGTGGGTTGCGTCTTGCGACAAAGACCCGCGCCATTGCAGGACTCTACCGCGTGCTCAAATCCATGCTCCTTCTCAAATCGGAAGAACGTGTTGGTCTTTGCAATGGCAATGTCTTGGTCATGCGGCTTCACACGCAACGCCTTCATGATGAGCGACGGATCACCCGTGCTGATTAAGTTGCCAGGGTTCATCAAACCATGGGGATCAAAAATATTTTTTACTTGGCGAAACAGTTCGCACAATTCTTTTCCAAGCACGCGCTCTAGCAATGGCGTTCGCAAGCGGCCGTCTCCATGCTCGCCAGATAGCGCGCCGCCATACTTCGCCACTAAGTCCGCAACCTCAACGGCAATGGCCGTCACATTTTCTCGACTGGCTTCATCTGTGATTTTCACCAGCGGCCGAATGTGCAAACACCCCACGCTGGCGTGCGCGTAGTAGGCGGCCGTGGTTCCGTGACGAGTCACAATTGCCTTAAAATCATTGACAAATCGCAGCAATTGGCTTGGATCGACCGCGGTGTCCTCGACAAATGTCATGGGCTTGCGATCACCCGGAATGTTGTGCAGCAGAGGCTCGCCGGCTTTGCGCAATTTCCACGCGGACGCAATTGAAGAAGTCGTGAGATAGCGCCGCATGGCGACGCCAGGAACCACAGCGGCCAAAGAATCAAACTTCGCGTTCAACTGGGCCTCGTTGGCGCCTTGATATTCAACATACATCACCGCTCCCAATTTCCCACTAAAGGGTTTAGGCATCAAGTCAACATAGTGGCGATATTCCGTGTTGTCGCGCGCGGCTTCCAGCACCACATCATCAATCAACTCAACGGCGCTGGGTTTAGTGTTGATCATTAGAATTAATGGCGTCAGCGCGTCTTCAATGTTTGAGAAGCCAATAATGGCCAGGCCGGTGCGTTCGGGCTTGGGAACAATTTTTAGCGTGGCTTCCATCATCACCGCAAGCGTTCCTTCGGAGCCGCACAACAATTGTGCCAAGTTCACGCGGTCAAAAGTTCCAGCCGTGCTGGCTTGAAGTTGTTGCAGCACAATGTCAACGTTGTAGCCATCCACATGGCGCATTATTTTTGGAATGCGTTTCCGAATCTCATCCGCAAGCGGCAGCACAAGCGCGGCCAAGCGGCGCGCGATTGCGTTTTGCGCCGGGTCGCTGTCGCAAGAGCCTTGGAATAATTGCAGCACCGCGCCCTGCGCGGTGACCACGCGCATAGCAATCACATTTTCAACAGTGCGACCATACAAAATACTGCGCGCGCCCGCTGAATTATTGCCAATCATGCCGCCAAGCGTGGCGTGGCTGCTGGTGGCCACATCGGGTCCAAACATCATGCCGTGCGGGCTTAATGCGGCGTTGAGTTGATCCAGCGTCACGCCTGGTTCCACCGTCACGGTGCCGGCTGCGACATTGATGCTGCGAATGCCACGACAACGCGCGCTCATGTCCATCATGACGGCTTGGTTCACGCACTGCCCCGCCAAACTTGTTCCACTGCCGCGGGGCAACATTGGAATATTGCGCGCGCCACAATAGCGGACAATCTCCACCGCGGATTCTGGTCGATTCAGAATGACCACACCAATAGGCTCCACTTGATACATGCTGGCATCGGTGGCGTACAACATACGATCGTGTTTTTCAAATCGCACCTCGCCCACATTCATATTGCGTAAATCATTGGCGGCGTTTACACGCAATTGCGCAAGCGTGGCGAACAATGGCAAATGAATCGCCGAGGTGGAACTTGAGTCCGAAGAAGTGTTGACCTTTGTCACTACAACTTTATGATAGATGGCTTGATCAAATCAGGCTTGGACTGAGAATATTCCTAAGGTTTCACATCTGGCTTCACTTCAGGCTGTGATACAGGCTTGGAGTCTGGCTTGACCTCTGACATGCCAGGCATGAGCGTCTTGGATTCCTTGGTTGATTCCTTCTTGGCGACTGGCGATTGAAGATCATCCAAGCGCTCGACGCGGCGGCGATCACCCACATCCAAAGTCAACATTCCTGCGGGAATAGCAATGGATTCAAATGTCATACGCCATTCAATTGCGGCGTTCTTAGAAACACGCGGCCCGCTTTCTATGCGGCGCGTGGCGGCGAATAGTGTGGAAGTCTGGCCATTGAAGACCAGCTCAAGCGAACCATATTTCCCGGCGAACATGACAATCATTGTGCCGTCATCTTTGTTCATGAACGATTGCAACGCAACTTCACCAAGTTCTGGATCAATATCTTTCCACCACAATTCGGATTGATTTCGCAGCGCCATGCCAAGTTGAGGCCACGGGCTTTCGGGAATCTCTTGGCGAAATATTCTGGCCGGTTCCTCCGTCACAACACGATCGACCGCGGCATCAACATCCGTGCCCACTCCGCAGAGGTGCTTTGAATCAACAAGCACTGTCAAAGAACTCTGCGCCAACGAAAATTTTCTTTCCCTCGCGTCCCATGCAATCACGCTTGGCGTGGCGCTTCGATCAGAAGCCAAGTCACCATCTTGAACAGCCAGCGTAACTTTGCAATTGGCTGCGCCCGTGGAAAAACACCAAGCCTTAGACAGCGCCGACCACTTTTCCAAAGAGGAATCAAAGATGAACTCATTGGCGGCTGGATAAATGACTCCTACCGCTTTCACATTTTTGGCAAAAGAATGCGCCTGCGAGGCAAGCGCTAAGAACATCACAGCGCAACTGGCGTGAACATGCATCACCCCTTGGTCGCCATTGCGGTTTCGACATCCTTCTTTAAATTGTCAACGGCGTCCTCGTCAAAACCTATATGAACAGCGGCAATTTTGCTATCTGGAGTAATGACAATGGTGAATGGAATTCCGCTCAATTGAAAGTCCTTGCCAGCCTTGTCATCGCTGTCAATCAATGTTGGGAAAGAAAACGCTTTGCCCTTCCAAAATTCACTGACAAGTCTTGTGCGATCCGCGGCGGCATTTGGACCAGGAGCAATTCGTTCCATGACATTCACTCCGTACACCGCAATTGGCTTGCCACTTTCCTTGGCCCAAGTTGCGAAGGTGTCAAGCAATGGAAGTCCCATCATGCACGGCTTGCACCATGTTGCCCAGAAATCAAGAACAACAACTTTCCCTTTCAAATCAGCGAGCGAAACTTTTCCGCCATCGGTGGTCTGCAAAGTGAAATCTGGAGCGACATCTCCCACATCAAATGGTTGATCAAGCAGGTCAAGTGACGCGGTCATTTTCCGTCCAGCTGGATCGAATGTAATTGGTTTGAGCAGACCCGCGTCATACACCTTGCGATCAAATGTGATGGTCATGGGTAAACGCATGCCTGGGGGAAACGTTGGATTGGTGAGCGACATGTCAAGGGAAATCACAAGGCCAGTCTTAGGATCCACGCTTGCGACAACTTCGGTTCCTTGCGGATCAATCAACAAAATCTGATCTGGCTCTCCGTTCGTACCCGCACGAAATCCAGATGGCACAATGTCTGGATTTTGTCCAAGCGTTAACGCGGCGGCGGCGTCCAATGGATCGCCACCAAGCAAAATCAGCGTTGGCAAAGGCAATTTACCCCCCATGACTTCGCCCAAGGCTTTCACGGTGGTGCCCTCTTGCTTCACTTGCGCGTACTTGGGACGGCCATCAATTTCAACATAAACCTGATCCTTCAAGCGTGTCAAAGTGATGCCAGGCATCATGACCTTGGCGTCTCCGCTCTTGGTTGCGACAAGTTGAACCTTCTGATCTTTTCCTTGGAATTGCGGCGATCGAATGGTCATGGTTTCTTCTAGGGCTGGAATGGACGCGTACTTCGCTGGAAGGCCGTTCACGGACTCCACCGCTTTCACCGCTGAAGCAGCGGACTTTTCATCGGCGCTCCATGTGGTGGAAGGCGCGGGCGCTTTGAATTCAGGTGGAACATCCATTGGCGCATCTGGCAATTGATGACCAGACATTGGAGCGCCGGACATATCATCTTGGTCAGCGTCCGGCGTGGCGGGTGTTGCTGATGGAGTTGCTGATGGAGTTGCTGATGGGGTCGCTGATGGGGTTGCTGGAGGTGCGCTGGCAGTTGAAGTCGGGGGCGTTGCGCTTGTGCCTTGCGCGCAGCACAATGAGACAGCGATCAAGTTGGCGCAGCAGATCATGGAAAGCAACATGGATAACGGTGACTTGTTCATTTGAACTCCAATTAAAAGATTTTCAAGCAACTTCATTTCTCCACACGGAGAAAATGTTGACACACATTCAATCGCATTTCAACATTCAAGAGTTCCAACACAACTTCCCATGGCCGTGCGATCCAGCCATGCGAGGAGGAAGTGTACGCTCTCTTTTTGCGAAGGCAGCACTAAATCTCCAGCGATATCCGCCAGTGGCTGCAATACAAATATCCTTGAAAACATGCGTGGATGTGGCAAAATTAAGTCTGGCTCTCGCACTTCGCGCCGGCCAAAAAACAATACATCCAAGTCAATAGTCCTCGGTCCGCCCTGCCCCTCCACCGCGCGATTTCTTCCCAGCGACTGCTCAATGCCCATACAAGCGTCCAGCAATTGCCTGGGCGTGAGCGCGCAACTACCCGTGATCACGGCGTTGAGAAATTGTCCACCAGCTCGCTCACCAACAGCGATGGTTTCATAAACGGAACTGGCGCGAACATTGGTAAGCACGCCTTGGTCAATTATGGCGCGCAACGCTTGGCGCAATAAACCATGTCGATCGCCCATGTTCGACCCCAACGCAATGGCGACCAATTCGGTTTCGGTTGACGCAAATTGGTTTTGAACAACAGACTTACTTGACATTACTTGTTCCACTCCCAAATCATGGCAGAGGCAAACGCTTCTGGGCCCAGCAACGCGAAGCGCAGCAATGCCAACGCGCTTTTAGCTGCGCGGTCGCGAATGGACGCGCGATCGCCTGGATAGCGAAATTTTTTCACGCCTTCAAAGCGCGGTCCGCAAATTCCAATGAACACTTCGCCCACCGGCTTCGCATCAGTACCACCAGATGGTCCCGCGATTCCAGTGATGCTTGCAGCCCACTGCGTCTTGAGCAACGCGGCGCACCCACGCGCCATGGCCCGCGCCACTGGCGCGCTGACCGCTCCGTGCGCCGCCAGAAGCTCATGCGGAACTTGCAGTAAATCTATTTTGGCGCCATTGGCGTACGTCACCGCTCCACCAGCGAACCACGCGCTTGAACCACTTTCCGCGGTCACCATGCTTGCGGCCAATCCGCCCGTGCAACTTTCCGCCAAAGAAACCCTTTCACCCCGCAAAACAAGCAATTTCCCAAGCGCGCCCGCCAGCGTTTCCTGATCTCGTCCAAAGGCGTAGGGCGCCCACAATTTTTCAATTTCTTGTATCGAGCTTTCCATGGCGGCGGAATGTGCCTGGGCATCAACGCCGCGAATGCGCGCGGTGACAATGGAGCCACTGGCGGTAGTGCCAATTAATGGATTGCGTTGGCGCGCCATACGCGCGCCCAGAATTTCCGCCAGAAAACTTTCGCCATACCCAAACGAGTGCACCGCCGCCGTTGACATGACCGCGTGTGGCAAGTGCGGCGCGACTTCCGTTTCAAACATGGATTCCATTTCCAGCGGCGGTCCAGGCAAGCACCAAATTTGCGCGCGCCCTATGTTGGCATGCAAGCCAGGCGCGGTTCCCACAATATTTTGTAAACAACGAGCGCCCTTGGGGCGCAACGCCTGCACGGCGTTGTTGGCGGACATGGGTCGACCGCGATCAATGAACCAACGATCCAGCGCGGCGAGCGCTTGCGCGTCAACTTCCAAAGGTTCAACCACATCCATTGCGCGCCGTAACGCCTCGCGAGTGAGATCATCTTCCGTGGGGCCAAGTCCACCCGTCATCACCAGAATGTCGTGGCGCGCGGACAGTTCACGTAAAACGGATTCAATAGCCACAAGGTCGTCATGCACGGTGCGAAATTCCCGCGTCACTACTCCGCGCAATGTGAATTGCGACGCCAACCATTTGGCGTTGGTGTCCTGGGTTTGACCAAGCATCAACTCATCGCCAACAGAAATAATGGCGGCGCTCAGGCCGTTTTTTGCTTGCCCGCTTGATCCACAATCCACTGGTAATTCTCCTTGAAAAATGGCAAAAACAATTGCCCCAACGCGTCCATCGGCTCGCTTTGCGCGGGCCACACATGCTCATCTTTCCAACCGTTACGCGGCCACCCGTCGCGCAGTGATTTCAATTGATCCATATCGGCCAGTGGCTTGTCGCCTTGTGGCGTGGGAACCATTGGAAGTGCGTCAAATTTTTCCAGCCAACTTTTCAATTGCGCGTCGGCTACATCACACGCATGAACAACGCCGTGATTGCCCCGCGGATACGCGGGGTGGGAAATGATTGCGTTCCATGCGTCCTTTAATTGCGTGTGCGTGTCCATAGCCATAGTTTGAAAAACAATTGGAATAAAAGCGCGCATGCTTGGGTTGTCAAACTTCACGGCGCTAGCAATTGTAAGTGGATCCACTTGATCAATGAATTGCGTCATCTCATTTGTATAAAGCGAACGCATGACAGGCATTCGGCGCAATTCAAATTGCTGCGGACCACCGGGCGCGCCCGCGCGAAATTGCCAGAGCCGCTGCGCGTCCTTGGTAAGACAAAATTCCATAAAGCGAATCGCTGTCTCGCGGTGCGGCGCGTTGCGCAGCAAACCAATTGGATCTGGATCGACGGAGCTTTGACCCATGGGCGCGTTAAAAATAAGTTGAACGCGCTGGACTTGATGTTGGTCTTGGTGCTGGCCCGGCGCGCCCGCAGTCGCGTCGTTGATGGCTTGAATTTGAAAGCGCGCGTAGAAATCAATCGCCACCCCAACCGCGGCGTCGCCGCTGGAAACATCGATTGGAACACGCGGCCCACTGGCCGCAAATCCACGGGCGTTGGCTCCGGCGCGGCGCAAAATGGCAAGGCCTTCAACCCAACCCACCCGCTGCGCGATGGACTCAAACGCCGTCAACACGCTTCCCGATTGCGAAGGATTGACCAAACTCACCCAACCAAACAAGCGCGGGTCCGCCAAATCGCTCCATGATTTCAATTCTGGAACGTGCAACTTTTCCAACTGATCCATGTTCATCATAATTCCAAAAGTCGCCAGCGCCACGCCGTACCAATAGCCCTTGGGGTCGTACAACTTTTGCCCAGCGATATCCGAAATGCCGTAGCACTCCTGCACCAGCGCTACGGGCAATTCAACTGGCTCAAGAATGGTGGCGAAATTTGTTCGCTTGTCACCGTTGACATGAACCGTGACGGAAATTTCTTTTTTCAGCGTATCAAACTCAAAGCTGCCGCCGCCAAAAATTAAATCCGCGTCGCCACCCACGGGAAGATTTTTTTCCAGCCGCGATTCCCAAGAAGCCACCAACATTCGGCGAATATCAATCGCGCCGCCTGGCGTGCTCCACTGAACATCCGCGGTCTCGCCATATTTTTTCTCATGCCACGCCGCAAATGCCAGACCAAATTCCATACGAATTTGCTCGTTGCTTGGCGTAATAATAATGACTTCGCGATTGGCCTTGCCCGATTGAGCGCCATTTTTTATGACCGCATTCGCCTTGGAAGAATTTTCAGTGCTTAGCCAAAGCGGCGTGGCCAGCAACACGACAAACGCAATGGCCAGCACAATGATTCGATTCATGATGGACTTGTGGCGCTTGTGCCTTGCGCGTGAAGACCAGTGGAAATTTCCGCGGCAAACACTTTCGCCGCCGCTGCGACATGTTGCGACCATTCGCCATCGCGATTTTCAAACGCCTGCATGACGGAGCGGCTGGCGGTAATCAAAGCGCCGCGTCCGTGTATGAAACATTGCAGCGCGTCGGCAATACCCCCGCCTTGTGCGCCAAAGCCCGGCACCAAGAAGGGCGCGCGCGGCATGCGTTGACGAAGCTGCTTCGCGTCGACTGATTTTGTGGCTCCAACCACCGCGCCAAGCGCGCTGAATCCGCACGCGCCAACAAACTCGCCGCCCGCGGCGGCAACGACATCGGCCACGCTTTGTGAAACGGTGCGCCCATCGTGTAAGCGTGCGCTTTGCAGCAAGTCGCCGGATGCGTTGCTGGTTCGCACCAACGCAAACACGCCAAGGCCCGCTTGTAGGAAAGGCAGAAATCCATCCGCCCCCAAATACGCGTTGGCAGTGACCCAATCCGCGGGAAAATGTTCCACCACCGCGGCTGCGTAATGCTGGGTGCTAATTCCAATGTCGCCGCGCTTGCCATCCAAAATCACCAAGAATTTTCCACGCGCATGCGCCAATAATTTCGCAAGCGCTGCCATGCCGGCAACGCCGTGGCGCTCAAAGCACGCCGACTGAAATTTCACCGCGGGCACATGCGGCTCAATCGCGTCAAGAAATGTACGCCCCCACATTTCAAACGCGCTTGCGGGATCAAGATTTTGAAACGCCGCCGGAAGCCGTTGGAACACTGGGTCCATGCCCACGCACACCGGCGCCCCGCGGCGCGCAATCCACGAATCAAGAAGATCGGCTGGATGATCGCGTTGAAGCATGCCTTCATCATAGAGGCGCGGATTGATCATGATGGTCGCGGGTTGATTGTCATTTTGAATCAGCCCGAGCGCGTGCGCCAAGGCGATGTGTAAACCTTTGGACAAAATCATCTACCATGTGCGACCGTGAACTCGCCAAACGACCCAACTGAACCGCCGCCGCTTGCTTTGCACTTGGAAAAGTGCAAAGGTCTGACCGTCACCTGGCGTGATGGAAGCAAAGGATTTATAAATCTTGTCACGCTGCGGCGCATGAGCCAAAGCGCCGACGCGCGCCAGGATCGCGAGTCGCAATCCACCAATCCGTTGCATATTCTCAAGCATTCATCCGCGGAGCCACTGACCGCCTTGACCGCGGAACTTGTGGGCAATTACGCCGTTCGCATTCGCTTTTCCGATGGCCACGACACGGGTTTATTTTCCTGGCTCTATCTGCGCTCGCTGGCCAGCGATGCGCAGAATATTTAAAGCGCCGCGTTGCATAAACCATTTGCTCAAAGTGCGGGTACAAATCTGCCATGCGAATCAGAATCTTGTTGCGTTTGGCACCCACATTCTTCCTGACATTAGCCGCACTTACTCTGACATTGACCATTGCGCCCGCCACCGCCACTCCGCCGCCATTTATTCGCGAAGGCAAGCCATATATAGATCAACAAGTTGTGCCCGTCGCAATTCCAGAACGCGCATTTCGCATTGCGCTGCTGCCTGATCGCACCACTGGCCGCGATTGGGGCTTGCCATACTTGCAAGCCGCAGTGCGCGACCTGAACCGCATTCGTCCAGATGCGGTATTCACCGTGGGCGACATGGTGCAGGGATACACGCGCGATCCCGCCGAGTGGGAAAAAGAAGTCGCCGTGTACAAATCCATCACGGAAAAAATCAACGCGCCGTTTTTGCCCGTGCCTGGAAACCACGATGTCATCAGTGGCTCGCGGCAGCCTGGTGATCGAACATTCGCCGATCTGTATCTGCAACGCTTTGGTCCGCTGCAATACATGGCGGAGCTTGAGGGCGCCAGCGTGATTGTCATGTTCTCTGACGAAGGTCTTGGCGACAGCAAGATGCGAGTGAACGATGGCCAGATGAATTGGCTGCAAACTTCGCTTGATCGCGCCGCGGCGCGCGCCAAGCCCATCATCATCTTGATGCATCGACCACTGTGGCGTTATGACAGCGTGAAATGGTTCGAGCGCATTCATCCGCTTCTGGTCAAGGCCAAAGTGTCCGCGGTGATTGCCGGCCACTTGCACAGTTTGCAGGACGATCCCGCGAAAGATGGCGTGAAATATCTGGTGGTTGGAACTTGCGGCGGCGCAATTGACCAACATCCGTTGGCTGGCCAATTGCAACACCTCACCTTTGTGCAAATTGACCCCGACGGCACGCTGGATATTTTCCATCAGCCAGTTGGCATGACATTGCCCGAGGATTTTGTGGTGCGCCAAGACCAAGATTGCGTGTTGGCGCTGCGGGAAAATCCAGGTTGCCTTTCGCTTGAAGGCGCGCTGCCCGACAACTGGATGTCCAAGAACGCAGTCAGTGGCGTGGTCACGCTTCAGGTGAAGAATCCAATTGATCGAACCATTTCCATTTCGGTTTCCATTGCGCGCGATCCCGCCGCTTGGATTGTGGATGGCGAACAATTTGTAAGCCGCACTTCGATTGACGCGTTCAATTCATTCACCACGGACGCCAACACTTCATGGACGCTTGACGCTCCCGCGACCATCGTTGTTCCTGCCAAAGGCAGCGTTGAGATTCCATTGACATTAAAAAGCGCGCCAACAAAAAAACCCATGCAACCACCAACAATTGAGTGCGTGATTAAAATGAAAGACACAAAGGCGCGCATGGTTCCCATTTTTGTCTGGCTGCGGCCAAGCATTGATCGCATCGCAATTTCTAGCGGCGACACCAATTCGCCAAGTCCAAAATTACCTATTTCATCTTGGAAACCTTCGCCATACGACACGCTTGAAAGTGATCCCACGGTCCGCTTCACGCACCTTGTTGGGCAACCACTTGTTGTGCGTGTGGAAGTTCCCGATCAAAGACAATGTGGCTACGCAACGGACACGCGCGATGTGGCCAAGCGCCGCAAAGACCCCGCGGCCGACGCCGTTGAAATTCGCTGGAACGACGATAAAGGCGAAGCGTGGTGTCTAATCGAGCCGTTTTCCCAGTGGAGCGCCTCAAATAGAGCGAATTGGAAACCCGTGATGCGCAACGGGGCCATTGGCGACAAATTGGACAAATCCGCAGGTTGGTGGCTTGAAGTGGAAATTCCTGATTCAACTCGAACCGTCAATGTTGGGGTTGCGGATAATGACGAGACCTATCACACCCAATGGAGATGGATGATTCCAGAATCTCGGCTCGCACAATTAAACCCGCAATAAATCCAAACTTGGAATTGGTGGCTTGATTACAAATTTAAATCTTGACAAATAAATCAAATTCCATTTATCATGTATCTGTCTCTAAGTTTATTAAAATTTTAATTGAACATTTTTTAAAGGAAACCACAATGAAAAACATCGTTTATACCGTTGCCGCCCTGTTGCTTCTATCCCTTGCCGCTTGCGGCGATAGCGGAGGCACTGGTTCTGGCAAGAAAGCACTAACGCCACGAAAAATAGATAAAAATAACGCAGTAGAAAAAGCTATACCCGCTGGCCTCGAAAGTATGGAAGGCTCAAATCCTGAGAGCACTAAGAAAAAATAAGCATTCAACCAATCTCGCTTCATTTGAAATCAATAACAAATTATTGAGTCAGGTTTAGCGTTTCAATGGTCGAACGTGGCTGCGTTGTCGAACCAGATCAAAAGTTGTTGTTGATATCTCTTTCGCGCTTGACTCGGCGTGAGCCATGTGCTCTTGAAACATGGCGTACACCATGCGACAAGATTCGCGTGGATTGCCGCACCCTGCAAGCACCTCTTCTATCTTTAAGCGGCCAACATTGGCGTCGAATAATGTTTCAATAGCCACGGCCGAATTCGGCCGCGCAGATGCCGCGCGAATTCTGGCGTCGCACACTTTGGCAAGCATGGAACCCGACCAATGCAATCGCTCAACCGCGTTTTGTTTATCCAAGCGCGCCGCTCGAAAGAACGCGCCATCTTCACGACTGAAGAGATCGCCAAGTTCCGCGGGCAACAGTAACTTCACCGCAAGACCGCGGTGTTGTAGGAATCGACTTGAAAGAAGCGGCCACACCAAACTACGCATGTGGTCCACATCCCCCGCCACCGTGGTCGGCTCATCAACACGGTCAACCAAAATGGCAATGCTGGCGTAGTCCGCCACGCGCAATACCGCTAAAAGTCGATCAAGCATTGCAAAGCGTGAATCATCGCCGCGGTCGGTTGGCATGCTGGCCGAACCAATATTGATTTCTATGTGGTGCAAACTTTCACGAAAGTTTGCCGCCGTGCGGTTGACACAGCGAATTCCCTTGTGCATTCCGCGCGCAATAATTCCCACGCGAGTTTGACAGCGCAGCCACGACCAAGCCATTGCGAATGAACCCGCGGCCACCAACAACGCAACCGCAATCAACGCGCGCTTGGGTTCTTGCACCAAACTCATTCCAGCCATAATCAATGCGAAAAACGCTAAAACTATAGCCCAATTCACCGCGGCCTTGCTGCCACTGGAGCCACCAAGACCAAGCGCGGACTTTAATTGCCGCGTGCGCTTGGCCGCAATGGGCGTGTGGTCATACGCTATTTGCAGCAGCAACATTTCGCGGCGAATCAATGTTGGCGACTTGCGCAGGGACTTGCGAAAATTAGAAACTTGCAGCGGCGAGCGATCGGTGACCCCCAACAATTGGTCTACAAGTTGCGGAACAATTCCGTGCAGCACAATGTCCACATGGTCGCTGAGCGTGATGGCCTCCAGCGCGGCGGATTGGTTCTTCAATCGCTCGTGGCGCGCGATGCGTCCAATCATGGCGTCAAAATTGTCATGACCTAGCACCAACACGCGGTTTTCAGATTGCTCTTTGTTGTAGGCGCGGTAGGCGGATTCCATTTGCAGCCGAAGCGCCGTCTTGCCCGCGCCCCGTTCGCCAAAGACTACGGCTGGCGATGGATGCGTTGGCTCGCCAAATATTTTTCCAAAGTCCGGATGGCGGCACGAATCACCAGACTGGGTCAACACCGGATCTTGGGCGGCCTCCTCTGCGGCGAACGGGTTAGCCGTAAGTCCATGTCGACCTAGAAATTCAGAAAGATTCATTGTGTGCGTATTCCTTGCGTCAGTGGCAAATCTATGCGCAATGTAGTTTATTCCAACACCTGCCACACGCATGCCGCACATGCCCCCGCAAACAGGCCGCGCATAGTCCATTGAATTCAGTTCACCAGGCATCACGCGCGGAAAAATGTATTCATCAATGCGCCACACGATGGCCAAGCAACGGGCTCAACTTTGCAACAACCGCGTCAACGGTGGCCTGATCCTTGGCCTCCAAATTCAGCCGAAGCAGCGGCTCGGTGTTGCTCATGCGCACATTGCACCACCACTCGCCCGCGTCCAAACTTAAACCGTCAAGTTCGTGCGTCTTGGCCCTTGGATAAGCGGCCCGCAGCGCGGCAATGGCGCCCAGTTTATTTTCATTCTCATAATTAATCTCGCCACTTTGCGCGTAGCGGCGAAATGGCTTCACCAATTGCGAAAGGGTTTTTCCGCCGCCATTCACCAACGCGTTGATGACAGAAATGAAAGCGCGCGCGCCGGAATCCGTGGCGAACATGTCCTGAAAATAAAAGTGCCCGCTGAGTTCGCCGCCAACTGGCGCGTTGACTTCAGCAAGTTTGGCCTTCATGAACACATGGCCCACGCGACTTTCAACCGGCGTGCCGCCCGCCTCGCGAATGGCCTCGGCAATACTGCGGCTAGAACGCAAGTCGTACACAACACTGGCGCCCGGATGTTGCCCAAGAAATTCCTTCAACATCACCGCCAGCAACAAATCGCAACCAATCGGCTCGCCCAACTCATCAATCACCATGCAGCGATCCGCGTCGCCGTCAAAGCACACGCCAAAGTCGGCCTTGGTTTCACGAACGCGCGCGCGCACCTCGGCCAAGTTGGCTTCCACCAATGGATTTGGTTCGTGCACGAATTCGCCGCTTGAATTGTCAAAGTAAATCGGATCAATATTCAAACCAGCCACGCCACCAAAAACTTTTGGCACCATGGTTCCCGCCATGCCGTTGCTGGCGTCAATGGCCACGCGCAGTTTCTTGGCGCCACTTTTGGTTTTGTCGTTGAGCAATCGCAACAAGTGTGCCTTGTACTGCGCCCACACATCGCGGCTCTCGCGGCGACCACCACGCGGCTGCCACTTTTCCTGCTCAACCAGCGCGGCGAAGCGTTGAATATCAACCAAGCCACTTTCTTGACCAACGGGCTTGGCTTGCGCGCGGCTAATTTTAAAGCCGTTGTAGTTGGCGGGATTGTGGCTGGCGGTCACTTGAATTCCACCAGCGCATCCAAAATGATTGATGGCAAAATACACAACAGGCGTGTCCACCATTCCAATATCAATCACATTGGCGCCGTAATCCTGCATGCCTTGCGCCAACGCATCGGCAAGCGATGGACTGCTCTTGCGCATGTCGCGGCCCATGACAATATTGCGCATCATGGGGTCGTCGTGGCCAGCGGCCTCGGCCTGCTTCAGCAAAAATTGCGCGGCGCCGTAGCCAATGTGCCACGCCAATTTTTCATTGAGCGGCTTGGGATAGGTTGCGCGTACGTCATAAGCTTTGAACACTTTGGCCAGCATGAAATTCTCCAAATAGAGGTTTTGAGCGGGGAATCGTAACCAATAAATCAAACATTAACGATCGCTTGCCTTTGTGGGGTGAGTTTGGTTACAATCGCCCTTCGCCACAATTTATTTTTGTGACGCGTCAGAGGTCGACCCCGTGGTGCTACCTCTGTCCACTTTGATCGGCGACTCACAGTGAGAAGCCGAATTTCTTGTTCAAAGCGCCCTACAGCTTTTGGACCACGGACAAACGCCGGTGTCGCTGCACAGTGCATTCAAAGAATGCAAGAAGGAATCGCCCCATGGCATCACTCGCGCAAGAACTCGTAGAAGCTGGAGCCCACTTTGGCCAACGCCGAAGCAATTGGAATCCACGCATGGCTCCATATATTCACGGAGTCAAGAACCAAGTGCATGTCATTGACGTGCGCGAAACCATTAAAGGCATTCTGCTTGCCAAGCGATTCATTACCAAGTTGGTGGCTGAAGGCAAGGACATTTGTTTTGTAGGCACCAAGCGCCAAGCGCGCGGTTGCATTGAGACGCGCTGCACTGAAGCGCGCATGCCTTATGTCACCGAGCGTTGGTTGGGTGGAACACTCACCAATTTCCGAACCATTCGCGAGCGTCTTCGCCGCCTTGAGGAACTTGAAACGCTGACCACCAGCGGCGAGATTCGCAACTACTCCAAGAAAATGGAGAGCCAACTTTCACGCGAGCAAAAGAAAATTTTCCGCAATCTCAACGGCATCCGCAACATGGGCAAGTTGCCTGGCGCGCTTGTGGCGATTGATGTTGGCCGCGAGATGAACGCTCTGCGCGAGGCTAAAAACCTTGGAATTCCAACGATTTGCTTGATTGACTCCGACGGCGATCCAGAATTTTCCGACATTCCAATTCCAGGAAACGACGACAGCATGCGCGCGATTGACATTGTCATTCGTGAATTGTGCGCCGCTGTTGAAGAAGGTCGATCCGCCCGCGTTGAAGCCGCCGCAACACAAGGCGAACGCGCCGAGGGTGCCGCTGAAACAACCGAAGGCGCCGCCCCAGAAAGCGAAGTCGCCCCGCGATCAAGTCGTGGTGGACGCAGCTTGTTCAGAGGTCGCGCCCGTGGTATTGATGCGCGCGCTCCTGAATCAACAACCACCGCCGATGCGACACCAGCTGGCGCCGACAAGGCCTGAATTTAATTTGGCGGCGCTTGGAGTGAATCCAGGCGTCGCCAACTCTCTCAACTATTTCATTTCAATTATTTGTAAACAACTTTTCTATCTTCAACTTTTCTATCTTCAACTTTTCTATCTATAACTTTTCTATCTTCAACTTTTCTAGGAGAAACCAAATGACAACTGTTCAAGTGAATGCCAAAGACGCAATGGCGCTTCGTCAGAGAACTGGTCTTGGCTTAATGGATTGCAAAAACGCGTTGGCTGAAAATGCCTGCGACATGGTGAAGGCCGAAGCATGGTTGCGCGAGAAACTCAAAGGCAAAATGGACGCGCGCAGCGACCGCCCCGCTGGTCACGGCACCATTGCCATATTCAGCCAGCCTGGCCGCGCCTCCATTATTGAACTTCGCTCTGAGACTGATTTCACAGCTAAAAACACTGAGTTTCGCGCGTTGGCCAATACGCTGGCCAAGCACGCCGCGGAACAAAGTGGCGAAATCACCATGACCGCGCCAATGACCGCGGCCTTGGATGAGGTTCGCATCAAGACTGGCGAGAACATTTCGTTTGGTCGTGGAACCTGCCTGCAAGGCGGAAACTTTGCGCACTACATTCATCATGACGGACGTCTTGCCGTGCTGCTGCAATTTGAGGGTGAACTTCCAGCCGACAGCGCCACTGGCATTTGCCAAAGCGTTGCCGCCGCCGTTCCAACTCCAATCGCGGTTGATGAATCTGGCGTCTCAGCCGACTTGATGGCGAAGAAGCGTCAAGAGGCGCAAGACGAGGCCAAGGCCGCTGGCAAGAACGAACAAATCGCCGCCAAGATAGCCGAAGGCAAGGTTCGCAAGTTCCTTGAGGAAGTCACGTTGCTTGGCCAGGTGTATGTGAAGGATGAAACCAAGAAGTTGAAGGACCTATTGCCTGCTGGCACACGCGTGTTGCGCTTTGTGCACATGACCGTTGGTGGCTGATTTTATTTGAGACACTTCAAAACTCCGTGCGTGAGCGCGGAGGTTTTTTACGCGCATTTATATTTGAGCATTTCACAGACACGGTCGCGTGATGCGACGGATTGTCTTGCGTGCGCAAGCGCGGAGGTTTTTTACGCGCCTAGAAATTGCGCGATCAACTGAAATGTTTTTTCATGCGCGGCTTGGTCAACGGGCGTCACTGATCCACTTTGCACTTGTCTATACAAGTCCGCCACGGCCCAGCCTTGCGTGCGCGCATCGGATTCATGGCGCGGCGCAATGTGCAAATGAACTTGGCGATAGGCCTGCGCGAAACAAGTCATGTACGCGCGCTCGCACTTGGTCACATGGCGAACCGCTGCGCTCACTTTGGACAAAATCAAGCCTAATTCCTGCGATTCTTGCGAAGTAAGTTCATCCAACGTTGCCGCCTTGCGCGTTAATTCCAGCACACACCAACCCACGATTGGCGCGGGCGCTGGGTGCGCGCGCAATGTCCACGGCGCGCCCGCTTCAAGCGCGATAGAAACACGCGCGTCTTCACCAAGCGAAACACGCAAGCCAACGGACCCGTCCGCTGAATTCATTTCTCGCCCTTGGGTCCGCCGTCGGCGCCAAAATATTTATCTTTGATGGCCTTCTCCAAATCAACGCCGGTGATGTTGGCCAACGTGCACAACCACGCCATGCAATCGGCGAACTCCTCCTCCAAATTGGCGTGGTCGGGCTCGCCCTTGGCGGCCTTGCCCAATGCGTGCGCCAGTTCGCCAATCTCCTCGCTCAGCCAAAGAAATGTTCCAGGAATTCCGCGCGCGTTGTCGGTTGCGAAGTAGCGGTCACGAATTCGTTTTTGAAATTCAGCGAGTTGCATGCGCGCAGGCTAGCACGATGCAAGCCATCTCGATGCAAGTCCGCTCGTTGCAATCCCGCACGCCGTTGAGGCGCGCGCTCGTTGCGCCGCCAAAGTTCATTGATGCGCAAGCAAACTTCGCCGCGGATATTGGCGCGCATCCCCTTCACAGAAACGTCCTTGGTGCGGGTCGAACACACAACCTTCGCCTTCGGAGGGCGACGCTCTATCCAGTTGAGCTACAAGGACACACAATAATTTCCAACGACTCGCATCACGACTTACGTAGGCAAGCCATTGAAAATTGTAACAGCACGCAATGCGTGAAAACTTCCGGCGGCTTGACTTTCATGAATGCGTGAGCACGCATTCATCGGCGCATGAACTTGCAAGATTCGTATGCTTGCCTGCATGTCCGAAAGTTTGAGCTCGAAGCCACAACCCACGCCAGAGCCAAACGCCCAACTGCTATCGGGCGCGAGCGCAACCACCGCTGCCTCACGCCCCACTCCGCTTGTGGCTGTATTGGTGCTCACATTCGCGTGCTCGCTGGGCACGGGCAGCATGTGGAATGCGCTGCCTTTTGTAACCGAGCATGACTTTCATTTCACAAAGTCGGAAAATCTTGCGCTGGCCATTATGGAGGCCGTGGTGTACATCGCCGCGGCGTACAACTGTGGCCGCATCGTGAAAAGTTTGCGCGGGCATCTTTCGCCGCGCGGAGTGATTCAAGCCACGCTGTGGGCGCAAGCATTGGTGTGCCCACTGCCGCTGTTCTTTGGTGTGCCCGGCATCATCATCACGGCGTTTGTCACCAGCGTTGTGGGCGCGATCATGTGGGCGTCCATTGAAAGCTTTCTATCCGCGGGCCGACATGGCCACGCGCTGCGAGCCAGCATTGGCTTGTTCAATGTCACATGGACCGCCGCGGTGGCGATCGCGTTTTACATCATGGCGCCGCTGTTTCTCACCGATCAATCGCGCATCGCCATCATGGCTATTGGCCCGTGCTGCTTCATCGCGGCAATTTGTTTGCGCTGGTTTCCAAAAAATCCAGCGCCGCCTTCGGATGCGCCGCACGCCACATTTATTCCCGCGGTGTATCGACCACTGCGAAGCGCGTCGCGATTTTTAATTCCAACTTCATACTTGCTTATTGGCGCGCTGCTTCCACTGCTGCCATATGTAATTGATCGCCTTGAAATTATTCCAGTCATGGCAACACCGGTGGCCGCGACATGGCTGACCATGCGCGTGATCACCATCACCGGAATGTGGCGGCTTCACTTCTGGCATGGACGCTGGAGCACGCTGGCGGTTGGCGCCGCCTTGATGACTATTGGTTTTGCGGCGGCGGTGCTTGCAAATTCACTCACCATGCTGGCCATTGGATTGATGGCCTTTGGCGCGGGGCAGGCGATTTTGTATTACGCAAGTTTGTATTACGCGCTCAGCGTTGGCCACGGCGATGTGGGCGACGCGGGAACTTTTGAAGCGCTGGTTGGCGGCGGATATTTACTTGGACCCATCGCAAGTTTGGCGGGCGTTGCCTTGGGCGGCGGCGTGAATGTGGTGTGGTGCGTGCTTGCGGTCGCGGGCTTGGCTTCGCTATTAGCGCTGCGTGAATGGTGGCTATGGCGGCGCAATCCGCCGCGCGATGATCAACCGCACAGCGCGCTGCTGCATTCAAAATAATATGGCGCAAGCGTGTTTGCGGCAGAATCACCAAACATCGCAAACTGCTCCAAAGCATTTTGAAGGTC
>SIAM01000050.1 GCA_009691785.1 Phycisphaerales bacterium | reverse complement strand
AAGCACAACTTGATGCGGTCCTGGCGAAATGGCGTGGCGGTTAAACCCAACACCAACTTTGGACGCATCATGGAATGCAGCGAGGCCATGCTCATGGCGCCGTCGTGATGGGCCTCATCGACAATAAGTAGATCAACCTCTGGCGGCGAACGGTCGAACATGGAAATAGTTTGCATGTCAACGTTGAAACCAAACGCGATATTTTCATTGGCGGCCTGCGTGAGTAAATTGCGACGCATGGCGGTCCATCCAACTCGAAGGCCATAGGTGCGTTGCAGAATGCTGGCCGTGGCAAGCCCCATGAAAGTCTTGCCGGAACCGGTTGGACTTAGAACCAGCGCCGAACGCTCGCTTGAGCGAAGATCGCGGTTGGCAGAATGATCCGCGTTTGCATGGTGCTTGCCCGCAAACGGATCGCGTTGCGTGGTTTGGCCAAGCTCCGGGCAAATCTCTGGATTGCGAAGCAGGTACCCAAGCGTCTTACGAATGACACGAGTTTGATAGACACGAGCCCGGTGCGACGCGGTTTCCAAATTGGCAATCAGCGTGCCGGGGTCGGAAAAATCCATGCCCGCGATCTGTGAATTGTGTGTTGACATTGGTCAAGCAATTAACGCCTTGTGCCATTGTTTGTGACACTTGAAATCCGTATTTATAGAAGCGGAAATTTGGGTGCCGATATGGCGGGGTTCTGGCTTCTGCCGCCGCCCACTCTTTGCCATGAAACTGAAATGTGTGCTGTCACAGATGCAATTGTGAATCGTTTGAAGGGCATGAGCAATCAACCCAAAAACCCAAATGCCAATGCAAGTCTCCAGGAGGCTATGAAGCAACTTTTGAACCAAACCCAGGCGCCGGTTGAGACCCCGGCCGTGGATGCCCGTGACGTGTCCATTCCTGCCCGAATTCTGGTGGCGATGCGTTTGATTGAGCTGATGAAGGGCTCGCAAAACAGCGCCGCGGAATTGATGGGTGAAATGGCCAGCCAGTTTGGACCGGAGGTGCTTCGAATGGCCCAGCGTGCTCAACGGGCTCAGCGGGCGGCGCCAAAGGGAAGCAGTCCAGAGCGTGTCGCCTATGTGGCCGCCATGGAGGCGGTGCGCAATTATGTCAGCGGCGAGCATGGCTTCTTTGATTTCACAAGTGGTGCTCAGGCAAATACTTGCGATGATTATGCAAAGGAATTGCACGATGTTTTGCAGGCCGGACTTGTGGCCAAGCCAGAACCTAAGAGCAAGCCGTTGCCCAAGAAAAAATCTAAATCCAAGAGTGGTGGGGATGTGGTTGGAAATGGTGTTGCAAATCCAAGTCTTGCAAATCCAAGTCTTGCAAATCCAAGTCTTGCAAATCCAAGTCTTGCAAACACGCCGCACATTCCAAATGCCAGTGGGCCATCCACGCCGTTGCAAGGCGTGAACCCCGTTGAGCAGCCCAAGCCGCCTAGGGAGCACTTGAATTAAGGTGACAAAAATTGTCACTTTCAAAGGGGCGCCGCCCATCTATGGGGGCGATGTGATTTGTGCGGAAGATTGTGGGGCTGAAATTTTGAAAGTGTCAGAAATTGACACTTTCAAACACGGGGGCCGCTTTCTATAGAGGGGCTGTATTTCCGGTCAGGAAGTTCCGGGTGCCAAATATTTATACGGTTTGAAAATTTTGTAATTGGGGTTGTTCCAACTTGACGCCAAGTTGGATGTGGTGTCCGACGCATTTGACCTATCAAAGAAAGAGATCCATGAAACTGAAGCGTAATAAAAAGAAATTGAAGACAAAGAAGCCGCTCTCGATCAGCGGGAAGTGTCGTGCGGAGTTGTGCAAGTGGGAACTTGACTGCCAGGCCAAGTTGGCGGTTGGCCAAAGTTTGGGCTACAAGGAGTTGGCTATCTATATGTACTGGGTGGGCAATTTGTCCGAGGAGACCAACAGTGGTCTTGCGGCAAACCGTGTTGATGGGCACGAAGTTGTCCTGAATAAGGCGATCAGTTGCTTGGCATCGGCAACTGAAAATCCAGCGGAAAAAGCCAGGTTTGACAGCATTGCACAGTTGAAGGTTTACGCCCATTCAGCATTTAAGTCCGCCGCTATGGATGTCGGACGCGGGCAATATATGTCTCTGCCGTGGAGCAAGGGTAAACAGACGCTCACCCGTGATGAAAAAAAGCAGCTTCGAGTGAAGCGAATCGTTGAAAACCCCGCGACCGGCCCGCACATGGTGGACGTGTTCATGGATTCACGGAGCGGATTTGACTGCCTTGAACAACGGGAATTACAAACCAAACTCAACCAACTCGTGAACGATGTGTTGTCCCAGTGCAAGCAAGAGAAATACGTGCAGGCACTTCGCCTGGACATGCAGGGAATGAAGGGGCCGCAAATCGCCTTTGCTCTTGGCACCAGTCACGCCAACGCGCGTCAGTTGTTGTCAAGAGCTAAAAAATTTGTGGCACAATCTATTTTGGCCAGGCCCGACGCGCGCGAGTTGATGAAGGAAGTCATGGGAAGCCGCATATACGATCGATGTGAAATCATCACTCTTCGTACCAAATCCGCCAGCGCACATGTGGTGGATTTGCTCGACGAGCCACGTGATACACGATTTGCTTTGTGCATGGTTGCCTAAACATAATCGCCGGACGCGATCGCCGGACGCGATCGACGGACGCGATCGACGGACGCGATCGACGGACGCGATCGACGGACGCGATCGACGGACGCGATCGCCGGACATAATCAATGCCTCAATGTGAATGGGCCAATGCCAATGCCTTGGCCGCGGCGTTAATTTCGCGGAGCCAGCTTTCGGGCTTCAACAACACAACTCGACCGCCATAGGCCAGAACCCTGCGCACAGTTTCTATTTTGCTTGAGGTTGTGAAATTCACATGCAGTTCGGTTGTGGCGGGGGCATCTTCTGAACGGCTGCTCGACGAGTGGCTGGATTTATTTTTAATATTCCGAATACGCTGGGTTTGCCGCTTTGTCCAAATTTCACCCAACCCCATGTTCAGCGCGTAGTACGGCGTGTCTTGTGGCAAGTCCCGATACACCAACTCAACCTCAAATGCTTTGTTGTCATCGGGCATTCCGCCAACCGCGTGCTCCATGCGGGCGCGCAGATCGATTGATTTTGCCTGAACGGTTCGCTGCTCGGTGGGGTGTTCAGATTCATGCGGCTTGGGAACGCGCGGATTGATTTCCAATCGATGCAGCGCGAACGATTTGATTTGCTCAGGATTTTTACTTAAAAGATCTTGGCACATTGCGTAGACGCCGCCATGGCGAATAAAAATATGTAAGGGCAACAATTCGCGAGTTTCATTGGATGTGGTCGTACCCTTCACGCTGCGATATTTCACGGAGATCACGCGTTGGTCAATGGCCGCTTGCAACATCATCAACCATTTTTCTTGCAGCGAATTCGAGTTGTAGTTGTATTGTAAATTTTCAGGTTCGCCATCAACCGCGGCTGGCAACTCAAAGTCCGCAATGAACAACACCTTGGTCAAGCGCTCAATGCGCGATTCCTTGGTTGAGTTGGCGGATTTTGCGCGCGCGCGAAGTTCGTCCACTTGCTTGCCAAGCAGTTGATCCAGCTTTGCATGCCACGGCGTACCCGCCAGTGAAGCCGCCAACTTTCGCAGCACCACCAGCAAATCGTCGGGAATCAGCGGCGCCAAAGCCGCGCCGGATGGTGGCGATGTCATTTGATATCCATGATCGCGCTTGTTGAGAATCTTGGCGCCGCCACTCTTCATGTCCGACAACATTCGCTTCACCGTGCGCGCGTCGCGATTGATGGCGTGCGTCAAGACCTTGAGCGAAATCCATTTTCCGCAGTCGCCCGCGTCCATCAACAGCTTTATGATTATGGAAACAGCCTCGTGACGCGCGATTTTTGTTTTTGCCATGGCGACCTCATGCAAAGAGTTGTGGACGCTAAAAATAATTCAAGCCCATGCGTGCTCGCCCAAGATTTGGCGCTATGTTGTGGACAGTTTGAACTTAGTCGTAAATACTGTTGGCGTCTTCAACACTCATGTACTTGAACATTTGCAAGCCAACGGAACCGCCGGCCATTAAACCTTTTTGCGCGCCCACATACACGATCACGCCGTTGGTGTACTTGGCAATTCCAGTGACGCCAGAGTCGCCACCCACCGCCGTGCCACTGGCGCTACCCGCCATTGTGTTGGCCTTGAACTCTTCAAGCACTTTTTTAGTTTGAAACACAATGATCATTTGCATGCCTTGTCCGCCAACTTGCAGGCCAATGCTTGGATTGTTCCTGGCGGCCCAACCAATTTGGGTTCCCTCTGGAGCGAACACGGCGCCGTGACCATACTCGCCACCACCAAAGAGTAAGCCCCATTTGCCAATGCCAGGAAATACCGCGTAGCCCGCGCTGGATTTCAGTTGATCATTCAAACCTGGAATGGCCTTGGTGAAATAGTCCTTGCTTTGACGCGCCTCGGTGAGAAAGGAGGCGCGGTCATCTTTCTTTGGCGCGGTGCTGCAGGCCGGGATTGCGATTGTGGAAATCAACGAGATGGCCAACAGGGTGCTGGCGACTATGCGTTTGAATGAGTTCATGATTTCAATCATAACAATGAGATGTTGCGATTGGTGTGCGCAAACAGATAGAAAAATCGTGCGGAGGAATTCTTAACCCACTTGCACATCAAGCCACGCGGGCACGGCGTCGATATGCATTTTTTCCTGCAACTGAGTGTCGCGATGTCGAATGGTGACGGTCTGCGCGGTAAGCGTTTCCGAATCAATCGTGATGCAGAACGGAGTTCCCGCCTCGTCCATGCGCGCGTAACGCTTGCCGATGGTTTGCTTGGGGTCGTACTCGCACATGTGTCGCTTGCGCAACTCACGATGCAGGCGTTCGGCGATTTCCGGCATGCCGTCCTTGTTGACCAGTGGAAAAATTCCGGCCTTCACTGGCGCCATGCGTGGATGGAATTTCATAAACACGCCGCTTGGACGCGATTCATCCTTGGTGTAGGCCTCGCATAAAAGTGCAAGCGTGCCGCGGTCGGCGCCGGCGGAGGGCTCAATGACATGCGGGAAATATCGCTCGTTCTTTTCCTGATCGAAATATTTCGCCTTGTCGTTTTTGCCGGAATGCTCCGCGTGCTGGCGCAAATCAAATTCGCCGCGATGCGCCACGCCTTCCAGTTCGCCAAAGCCCGGGTCGGTGAATGGAAACTTGTACTCAATGTCGCTGGTGCCCGCGCCAACTTTGGCGTAGTGGGCCAGTTCGTCGCGGTCATGCTCGCGCAACTGCAAATTGGCGCTGGTCAGACCAATGGATTGCCACCATGCAAAGCGCTGGTCGCGCCACCAGGCGTACCACTGCGCGGCTTGGTCTGGCTGAATGAAGAACTCCAATTCCATTTGCTCAAACTCGCGGCTGCGGAATGTGAAATTGCGCGGCGTGACTTCGTTGCGGAACGCCTTTCCAATTTGCGCGATTCCAAACGGCACGCGAACGCGCGTGCTGTTGATGACATTGTCAAAGTTGGCGAAAATGCCCTGCGCGGTTTCTGGGCGCAAGTACGCGGCGTTGGCTGGGTCTTCAATCGCGCCCACATTGGTCTTGAACATCAAGTTGAATTGGCGCGGCTCGGTCAGAGTTCCAGGTTCCTTGGCTTCGGGACCAACGCAGCGCGCGCGTTCGTCGGCGTTGAGCGTGGTGAAAGCGCGAACTAAATGGCGAGCGGCGTCAAGCACTTCGCGTCGCTCATACTTCAGCAGAATTTTTTCGGCCTTGGCGCGTTGCTCGGTGTCGTTGTCAATATATGCGTACAAGCGCGCGCCATCTTCCGCCGCGCCAAGCACCATGAGATGGTCAGCACGGTAGCGCGCTTTGCTTTCGCGGCAATCCACCATTGGATCATTGAAGCCGCCGACATGGCCAGAGGCCACCCACACTTTTGGATTCATGATGATGGATGAATCAAGTCCGACAATGTGCACGGGGTCGCCGAATGGACCCATGAGTTCATTGCGCACAATGTCCTGCCACCACGCGTTCTTCAGATTGCGCTTCAGTTCTGTTCCCAGCGGTCCGTAATCCCAGAAGCCGTTGATGCCGCCGTAAATTTCGGAGCTTTGAAAAATGAAGCCGCGGCGGCGGCAGAGCGAGACAATTTCTTCCATTGATTTGGTTGGGGCGTCTGACATGGGACAGCAAGTGTAAAGAAGTTTGGCGAGCGTGTTGAAGCGGGGAAATTGTTTACTCTTGCGCCATGAGCAGAGTGGTTATTGTTGGCGGCGGAATTATTGGCTTGTCGTGCGCGCATTATTTGAAACGCGACGGACATGAAGTGATTGTGCTTGATCGATCGCCCAAAATGGTGGGATGCAGTTTTGGAAACGCGGGTTTGGTGTCGCCCAGCCATTTTGTGCCATTGGCTTCTCCGGGCATGATCAGCAAGGGAATTCGCATGATGGGCAATCCAAAGAGCCCGTTCTGGATTCGACCCAAACTGAACCGCGACTTGTTGAAGTGGTTGTGGAAATTTTATCGCAGCGCCACGCCGGCCCATGTTGCCAATTGTGAAAGCCTGTTGCGCGACATAAGTTTGTTGAGCAAGAAGTTGTATATCGATCTGGCGGCGGAAACAGACAACCGCATTGGCCTTGTGCAAAAAGGATTGTTGGTGCTGTGCAAGCAACCAAAGACATTGGCGCATGAGGCGCAGTTGGCCAAGCGCGCCAATGAAATTGGATTGAGTGCGAGTGTTCTTTCCGCCAGTGAGGTTGCGGCCCTGGAGCCCGAATTAACATTGGATGTCTGCGGCGGCGTGCATTTTCACGATGACGGACATTTGAATCCCTCGGTGGTCATGCAGGAGTTGTCGCGCGACTTGGATATTCGCCACGAAACCGAAGTGAAAAGTTTCGATCGTCGCGGGCAAAAAATTATCGCGGTGCAAACTGGGTCCCAGCGGATAGAGGCCGACCAGTTTGTCATTGCAACTGGTTCGTGGTCTGGCGATGTGGCAAAGCAACTTGGCGTTGAACTTCCCATGCAAGCGGGCAAGGGCTACAGCATGACGCTGCAATCGCCGCCGCAATTACCGCGCACATCTTGCTTGTTGGTGGAGGCGCGCGTGGCCATGACGCCCATGGGTTCAACATTGCGCTTCGCGGGCACAATGGAAATTGGTGGCGTTGATGACACCATCAATCCCAAGCGCGTGCAAGGAATTCAAGAATCAATTCCGTGCTATTTGCCCGCTTTTTCAAAGACTTTTGCGGGCGCCCACGCGCAGGCGCAACCTGTGTGGACCGGTCGCAGGCCCGTGTCGCCAGACGGGTTGCCGTATGTCGGCCGCTTTGCGCATTTGGAAAATGTCATAAGCGCATCTGGTCACGCCATGCTTGGATTAAGTCTTGGTCCCGCCACTGGAATGTTGGTGCGCAATATTTTGGCAAAGAAGAGCCAGCCATTTGATATTGAGTTGCTCAACCCCGATCGATTTGCATGATGATTGTCATTGTGTGCGCGCGGAAGCGATCAATAATTTTCCGACGATGAATCCCATCTGTGTGCGAATTGGATTTGGAAAAGTTGCGCGACTGGGGCGCTATCACGTCCGCGCAGGTTGAGTGTGTGAAGGCAAGCACATTGTCGCGGCAAGCGCAATGAGCATGCCCAACACAAACACGCTGTGTCCAACTTGCAACGCGATGAGTGTGGTGTCGTGAAAGCCTTGGATAATGACGCTAGGAGCCACTTGTAAAATTGCCGCAAAGAAAATGCCGGAAAAGTTCACAATTGAAATGGTCAAGCCAACCATGTGTGGCGCCACCACGCGCGTGGCAATTGGAAAAGCCAGAATGCTGGTTCCTAAACCAAATCCAATTATGAACATGTTGATGCAGTCCACCCACAACGGCCAATCAGCAACATTTGTCATAATCCATAGCGGGGGAAACATTAAATCAAAAATGTAGGACAGGATGCTTATGACAAGTCCAAAAATCAGCAACTTCTTTGCGTCAATTCGCGCGCTCAGAATTCCGGCCATTGGGGCGCCGATTGCGGTGCCAACGAAGAAAACGCTGTTCAGGATGACGCTTTCGCGCGGCGACCAACCCCACGCTTCTTGCAATGGAATATTCCAAAATCCGCCAAAGCCCATGACCATGCCGCACGTGCCGCCATAAATGAGCGCCGCCAAAATCACCTCGCGTTTTTTAAGAACGCTTTGTATTCGTCGCGTGATTGTCAGAGTTGCAGGGTTAGTGTCCTGGTTGCTTGTTGCGTGTATCTGTCCAAAGAGTTGGCTGCGTAGTGACCATGCGCAACCAATGGCCAACGGTACGCCGATCAACGCGGTCACAAGCATTGTCTGACGCCAACCCACGTGTTCGCCAAAATAGTCCGCGCCGAGTTCGCCAATCGCGCCGCCAACACCAAGCGCGGAATCGCAAAGACCAATGGCAATAGCGAAACCCGCCGGCGAGAAGATGCGTTGCGCAATCATGCCCAATCCCGCAAAGGAAAAGGAGCAAGCGCAACCAAGGCACGCGCGGGACATGAAAAGTTCCAGCATGGTTGTGGAACGAGAAAAGAAATAAATGCTCAAGGCGCTACACACAACTCCGATTGGAAACAGCACGCGTAGACCAAGCCGATCCAAGAGCAGCCCGCCAGGGATTTGAAATAGTCCATACGAGATGAGAAATGAAGCGGAAACAACGCCCGATTGCAGCAGCGTGAGTCCGATTTCTTTGGCGATCATCGGATGCAACGGCGCGTAGGACGTCTGCGCTGTGAGTTGATAGAGCACGAACAGTTCGGCGAATACAAACGCGATCATGCCAGTGCGCATGGAAATAGTTTGTGTTGGTGCTGCTGGAATTTGCACTTGCATAGACTACAAAATAAAATGGGTTTATAACTATCGCGCGCTTTGATACGGCACAAGTCATTCGCGTTGTAATTGCATAGTGAATGCAAGATTTTCATGCGCCAACATTTTCCCCGCGAGCTCCAACCTCTCTACCATGTCCAACATAAAAAATAGTTCTGAATCAATTATGAGCCAACCTTGCCCCGCGAGCTCCAACCTCTCTACCATGTCCAACATGAAAAATAGTTCTGAATTAAAGCCAAGTTTTTTTTCCAGATGCGTGGCACTGTTCACAACGCCTGTCGGGCAATTTCGATTGGCGGCCATTACGGAGGCGTGGTCCTGGGCGGGCTTGTTGGCGGGCATGTATTTTAAATATTCGGCGGCGGCCAATCCAATTGGCGTGCAAATCATGGGACCAATTCACGGCGGACTGTTTGTGTTGTATGTCTTGGCCACCATTCGCGTGGCCATTCATTTGCGCTGGGGAAAGTGGACCACGGTTCTTGGAATTTTCGCGGCTTTGCCGCCGTTTTGCACCTACTTTTTCGAAGTCTGGGCGTTGCGTTCACGGCGCCTTGAAATGAAGCCGCGTTGCGTGTGACGCCAACTGATTTGTCAGTGCGCGTGGCGCCAATTTTAAATTTTCTTCCAAGGTATGCGCCTGACAAACTCAAAATCAAATTTCAAATCACTTTTTTCAGCAAGCCGTTAGCCTTGCGCGAATGAGGCGATTCACGCTCTTGGCTGGTCCACTTTTTGGAACGCTCGTGTGGTTTGTTTTTGATCCCGCTCGATTGGGCGTAAGCGATCTGAGCACGGCTGCCGCCATTGTTGCCGGACTTCTGGTGTGGATGGCTATTTGGTGGGCCACGCAAGTGGTTGATCTTGCCATCACCGGATTATTGCCTGTGATTGTGCTGACCGTGTTCAACATTGGCTCCATGCAAGAAATCTTGTCGCCCTACGCCAACGACGTCATCTTTCTTTTCGCCGGCGGTTGCACTCTTGGCTTGGCGATTGAGCGCCACGGACTTGGCCAGCGCTTGATTACATTTGTGTTAAGGCATGTCGGCCATTCACCCACTCGAATTGTCGCGGGATTTTTGATATCCACTTCGCTGCTGAGCGCGTGGGTTTCCAACATGGCTTCCGCGGCCATCATGTTGCCGCTGGCAAGCGCGGCGGTGGCTTGTTTTGCCGTTGTGTCCATTGAAAAACCAGAGCACACGCGCGCCTTTCATCATTTTGAGCGCTCGGTTTTTCTGGCAGTGGGCTACGGCGCAAGTATTGGCGGAGTGATGACGCTGCTTGGCAGTCCACCCAATCCAATCGCCGCGGAGTGGTTGCGCGCCAACGGAAGCAGCATGGATTTTTTGCGTTGGTCAATGATCGGCGCGCCCACCGCGCTTGTGATGATGGCGGCAACGTTGATCGTTTTTTGTGTCATGTTTCCAATGAAGGGTTTGGCATCGACATCCATCACGCTTCCTGTAAGTCACGAACCAATGAGGCGCGCCGCCAAGATGACCATTGTGATTTTTGTCGCTGCCATTCTTGCGTGGGTTGGTTCGCCCTTTATCAAATCATGGTTGCCCGAATTGAAATTGCGCGACGGCATGATCGCAATCACCGCGGCGGTGTTGTTGTTCATCATTCCGGAAAAGAAAGGCGGCGATGACGCGATCGTTCCGTGGTCGCAAACAGCGCGCTTACCTTGGGGCATATTTGTATTGTTCGGCGGGGGACTTTCTCTTGCCGACGCCATGCAGCGCACCGGAGTTTCAAACGCGGTGGCGCAATCATTCACGGGCCTGTCGGTTGTTCCCGCACCACTCTTGCTTTTCATTATTGTAATCACGCTTATTTTTGCCAGCGAAATTGCCTCCAACACCGCGCTTGTGGCCACGGCGGTTCCACTTGTTGGCGCCATGGCGCCTGGGCTTGGTATACCTACGGAACGATTGGTGGTGGCGTGCGCGCTTGCCGCCAGCTACGCGTTCATGTTGCCTGTGGGAACGCCGCCAAGCGCGTTGGTGTTTGCCACGGGCCGCGTGCCGCTGAAAGACATGATGCGCGTGGGATTTGTGTTGAACATGTGCGCCGCAATCATTATCACGGTGGCGTGCTCAATTCTTGCGTAAGCCACACATTCGCCATCAACGCATTTCAATCTTCACCCGCGCCTGCACGCTTGCCCACTATGCCATTCAAGCGCATGCGATCGTCGCGGTCAAATTTTATGCGCCCTAGACTCGTCAAAGATCACCATGATCCATGTGGCAAAAATCAACAGATGCACAACGCCTTGCATCATGTTCACTCGGCCGCGCATAAGGTTGACAATCGACACCGCGAATGTCAGCACAAAAAGCGCAATATACGGCGGCTCAAGTCCCAGTTCGGGGCTTACACCCGTGAAATAGCGCATCACAATCACCGCGGGAACGGTCAGACCAATTGTTGCCAATGCGCTGCCTAGCAGCACATTGATGGTGCGCTGCATGTCATCTTCACGCGAGGCGCGCAGCGCGGTCAGTCCCTCTGGAGCAAGCACTAGTGCGGCAATAAAAATGCCGCTGAGTGGGGCGGGCAGATTCCATGTGGCACAAAGAACCGTCACTCTTACGCCCACACTTTTCGCCAGCAGCACCACGGCGCAAAGCGAAACCACAAGCAATGTGATTGTGATTCCAATTGAATGATTTGGCGTATGAATGGCATGTCTTTGGGGATTCTCTTGGTTAGACGGTTTGTGCTCAAAGAATTCACGGGAGTAGGAAGTTTGCGAAATTAAAAACAAAATATAAATTATAAGACACGCCAAGCCAACAAAAATCTCCATTGGGTCAGACAACCAGCCGCCTTGCTCGGAGTGCGTGAATCTGGGAAGGATCAGCGTGATCGTTGCAAGCGCGATGATGAATGACAAATAATTGGTTGATGATCTCGGGTTGAATTCTTGCGAGCGTTTGCGTATGCCACCAAGCACAATCGACAATCCCATCAACAAGTTCAAGATCAGCATCAGCACAGCGAACATGGTGTCGCGTGCCACCGGATTATCCTCTTGCAGTGGAAGCATCATGGCTGCTACCGCTGCCACTTCAATGATGATCGCCGATACGGTCAAAATGATTGTGCCGACGGGTTCCTTAAAATATTCGGCAAGCGATTCAGCCTGCACCATGGCACGAAACGCACAGCAAATAATGCACAGTAAAATCCAACCTGTCCATATTAAATTGGCTCCACCAATCATTTCTGCCGCTGGCGACCAATGTGAAACTGCTACTCCACCCGTGGCCAATCCCAGTACCACTGGAATTTCCTGCATCCAAACGGATTTTCTGGAAGGCAAGGTTGCAATGTGTGATGAAGTGTGAGCCATGCAATGAATTTACGCTGAAGTTGAAATGCTTGCGTCGCTCTAAACTGCCTAAGCAATGTCTCAAATACCAACACGCAATACGCTAGCGAATTCTTCTACAAGCCCAATTGTTGTTTCAACTTGGAATCACGGTTTACCTGCCAACGCCAAGGCGCTAGAAATTCTTAACGCGGGTGGCGGCGCGCTTGATGCCGCCGAAGCGGGAGTGATGGTGACCGAACGCGATTCACTTGAACACAGCGTGGGGTTAAGCGGCTATCCAGATCGTGATGGAATTGTCACGCTTGACGCGGCCATCATGGATCACACGGGGCGCGCGGGTTCGGTTGCGTTTGTGCGCGGAGTGACTCATCCAATTTCGCTGGCGCGCATGGTGATGCAGCGCACGCCGCATGTCATGTTGGTTGGCGAAGGCGCCGAGCAATTTGCGCGTGAGCAGGGGGTGAAGTTTGCGCCCGAAACTCCGCTGCATCCAGACATGTTGGCCGCGTGGCAAAAGTGGTTGCAAGAAAAAAAGTATGCGCCGCAGGTCAACCGCGAGAATGCATCAACCAAGTCCGCGTCCGCGGGCAGCACGGCCATGATTCAGGGAAGCCATGTCAATCAACGCGGCGCGGCTAGCAACACGCCCGTTGGTGGCGAACACAATCACGACACCATTGGCATGTTGACGCTTGACGCGCGGGGGCGGCTTGCGGCGTCGTGCACCACAAGCGGCATGTCCTACAAAATGCATGGGCGCGTTGGTGATTCGCCAATTATTGGCGCCGGTCTTTTTGTCGATGGCGAAGTTGGCGCGGCGGTATGCACCGGTGTTGGCGAAATTGTCATGCGAACGGTGGCGTCTTTTTTGGTTGTTGAACAAATGCGCGGCGGCGCCACTGCGCAGCAAGCGTGCGAACATGCCATTGCACGCATGATCAAGATCACGGATGATCCAAAGCAAGTTCAAGTTGGTGTGCTGGCGCTGTCTTGTGCTGGCGCGGTTGGCGCGTTCGCAATTCAGGGCGGATTTACCTACGCGCTTGGAAATAGCGCTGGTAATCAAATGCATGAAGCGACGCACGCAATTTAAATTGCGCGTTCTGCTTTATGGCGCCACTTCGAACAAATTAAAATAGGTGCCTTCATATATGCCACGAGTGTTTTGGGGCAGATTCAATTGCTCGTCAGGTCTGCCGCGTCGATCATCCTTGGTTTTTTTCAATATCAATACGCGCGAATATTTGGTGAAGGCGTCATCTGGAATTTTTCCCATGCGCACTGGCGTGTGCAATGCGTAGCCAGCCCACCACTCAATTCCGTGGGCGGCAACCACAAGCGTGGTTCGTGGCGCCGCAATTTCGCCGCGCATGTCAAACAATTCTTGCAGTTCTGCTTGGTTTAAAACCGGTCCAGGCGTGGAAGTTCCAGTGATGGAGTGAATGGCGCCGTAACTCACGCTTGCCGCAATCAGCCACGCGATGGCGGCGCGCCACACATTTTTTGTGGGCGGCACAAGCGCGCTGGCAAAGCGGGGCGGTGTCGCCGTTACAACTCTTGCAAGTAGAAATGTGAAGACAATTCCAACTGGCACCGACGCCATCAGGTTTAGTCGCTGCGCATATTCGGGATTCAGCAGCGGAAAGACCAAGAAAATACACAGCGTGCTCAGACCCACAATGGTGGCGCGGTCGGCGATTGTTTCTTTGCGCCATCGCAGCGCGACAAGAATAATTCCGCAAAGTCCCACGCCAAGACCAATGAATGTTCCATGCGAGTCGCGGCCGCCCATGCCTGGCGGCCCGCCCATTCCTGGCCGCCCACCCATTCCTGGC
>SIAM01000010.1 GCA_009691785.1 Phycisphaerales bacterium | reverse complement strand
CGTCCATAGCGGCGGAGCGGTTTGGCACCTCGATGTCGGCTCTTCGCATCCTGGGGCTGAAGGCGGTCCCAAGGGTTGGGCTGTTCGCCCATTAAAGCGGAACGCGAGCTGGGTTCAGACCGGCGTGAGCCAGGTCGGTCCCTATCTGCTGTAGGCGTAGGAATGTTGAGAGGAGACTTCCCTAGTACGAGAGGATTGGGAAGGACGTACCCCTGGTGTGCCAGTTGGACCACTCGGTCCATAGCTGGGTAGCTAAGTGCGGCAGGGATAATCGCTGAAAGCATCTAAGCGAGAAGCCCCCCTCAAGATAAACATTCCATGTCGCAAGACGAAAGACCCCTTGTAGACCACAAGGTTGATCGGCCGCACGTGTAATCGGAGAAATCCGTTCAGCGAAGCGGTACGAACGGTCGATCGTTTGGCCATGTCGACCGGATCCCGTCGTTGTGCTTAGTCCAATAAAATTGAACTAGTTGCAACCGGATCCTATGCATCAAAGACATCTCGCTGGGATTTGATCCCAGTCGGTGCTTCAACTAAACTATCAATCAAACCATTGTCCTTCATTCGCGGGTGAAAGCCCTCGAATGAATTTGTCGGTGACCTTACGTAGGAGGAAACACCTGATCCCATCCCGAACTCAGAAGTGAAGATCCTGCGGCCAATGATACTGCACTGCGGGAAAGTAGGTGATCGCCGACTTTACGAGCCCTGACGAGTCAAATCGTCAGGGCTCACTTTTTTAGTTTAGGGCACACATTTGTAGATAATCGGTGGTATTCTAATTAGTTGGGCCTTAGGCGTTACTTGGGTTAAGTCTTCAAAACAAATTAGGGCTATTCACTATGGCAATGTTTAAAATATACGTGGGCAACCTTGACTACAAAGTCACTGTTGAGCATCTGAAGCCGCTCTTTGAGCCATTTGGCGAGCTTGATGAAATCACCATTGCTCTTGACGCCGAAGGCAAAAGCCGCGGATTTGCTATTGTTTTATTTAAGGACAAATTAAAGGGGCAACTGGCCATTGAAACTTTGGCTGAGAAAAACATTCTTGGCCGACCCATTTTAATCAACGAAGCTTTAAAGAAGGGCAAGAAATTAAAGCCTTTGGTGAAGAAACCAGAAATTCGCCAAGGACCATTCGGTCCCAAGTTTCGTCCAGACGGAGCAAGTTTCACGGGTGGCGCTGGATCAAGAAGTGGTCTAAGAAGTGGCGTCACGCCGCGACTTGGTGGCGCTGGCGGTAGCAGGCCAACTTCTAGTCGCAATCCCCGGCGTGCCAGTGGTGCGGCTGGCGGAAGTGGATTTAAACCAACTCCAAGCAGCGCCTCTGGTAGTTCAGGTCTAGGCGCCACCGGTGACGGTGCTTCGGGACCAAGAAGTTTTCCAAGCGGAAATGTCCGACCGTCACCATCAGGTGAATCTGGTTCTTCCGCCCGTCAATCTCGAACTTCTGTTGATCCAAAGCCTGAAAAAGACCGCGAAAACAAGTAATCCGGGCTTTATATTTGGTAAAATTTAAATAAATCGCACAAATGCTGTTATTTTGGGCTTGTAATTATGCTATGATTCGCATTCTAACTTTGGCTCAGGTTCGAAGCTGGTGTTCAGTTCCGTTCTTGAATCACGCTATACGACCGCGACGGTCGTTTACTAGTAGGACGGTTGAACATGTTTCGGATCTATGTCGGCAACTTAAATTTTCGTACGACGGATGAAATTTTGCGAGCAGCATTTGAAGCTCACGGTGAAGTGCAAGAAGTGTACATCGGGACTGATCGGGAAACCGGTCGCTCACGTGGCTTCGGCTTTGTAACAATGACAGACAAAGCAGCGGGCGAAGCAGCTATCGCAGCAATCAACGGCTCACAAGTCGATGGTCGCGCGATTGTTGTCAATGAAGCTCAGCCACGTCCACCGCGCACTGAGCGTGGCGGCGGCGGCGGCGGTGGTGGCTACGGCGGCGGCGGCGGCGGCGGCGGTTTCCGCGGCGGTCGTGGTGGCGGTGGCGGTGGTGGCGGCGGCTACGGCCGTGGCTCACGCGACTAAGTCACTCTGATTAAGTTCGAATTTAGCGTCCGTCCCATTGCGGGGCGGACGTTTTTTTTGCAACTTTTTATATTCCGCATTTTATTTAAAATGTCGGAGGTATTGTCTGTTCATTGCAAGCGAATCGTCGTTTGGATGAAATGCAATGAATTTCATCAATTTGAGCTATTATAAAGTTGTGCAATTTCTTGAGATCAAAGGTGGTCTGAAGCCCCAGCGCATCGAACTAGATGGTTCGATTGTGTCATTTGGTCGACTTCCTGAAAATGTTGTTGCGGTTGATGATTCTTCGCTTTCTCGCAAGCACTGCGTGATTGAATTTGAGGATGGGGTCTGGCAGATTCGTGATTTGGAGAGTCGCAATGGAACCCGCGTGAATGGTGGAAAGATCGCCACGCGGAAACTGAAGAACTTTGATGTCATAAATATTGGAAAATTGGAAATACGGTTTGTTTCACCGGAGGACTCGGTCTTAAAAGCGGGGCCAAAGTCATTTGAACCCGAACCCCAGACTGAAGATCAATCTGCGGATCTTTCCCGCAAGAATGTGGGGCGCATGACAAAAAGTGCGCCTGGAATTTTCTCTGATGAAATGTTGCCCTCAATTCCGTTGGTGCGAGAGGAAAGTGCAAGCCGAGATCGACCCAAGAATAAAGGGGCGTTGCCTGGCCTGAACATCACGGAAGGAAATCTGAATAATGTCGGCGCAATTGCGCCGGTTGGCAATACGATTGATATTGATTTAAATTCTATTGTGGGCGCGGGTTCTCTGGGCAATGATCCGGAATCACGCTTACGCAAGATTTGCGATGAGGCGCCCGAAAAACCATTTAACGCCGCGGATATTTCGCTGGTTGACATGCGCGGGCAGATCGTGCATCAAGCCGCCGACATGGGTGGTGAAGAAGATGAGGACGCCAGCGAAAGTATTCGAGTTTTTCGCTTGGTGTTACTTACCGCGCTTCGCAGCCGCGCCAGCGATGTTCATGTGGAGCCGCGTATGGACCGCGCCACCATTCGACTGCGTGTGGATGGAATGATGGTGCTTGCCGCGGAAATTCCGCTGGATTTATTGCGGCGACTTCTGGGCATGGTGAAAATTTTGTGTCAGATCGACACCAGTCAGAAATCCCAAGTGCAAGACGGACATTTCAGTATCACCACAAAAGGTCGGCGCGTGGACTTCCGCGTCAGTTTGACCCCGGCGGTCCATGGACAAAAGTTGGTGCTGCGCGTCTTGGACACATCCAATAGTCCCACGCGCTTGCATGAGCTTGGCGTGCTGCCATGGATGTATGAAAAATTGCGCACCATGGCCAACCGCGATTCAGGCATGGTGTTGGCGTGCGGTCCAACAGGCAGTGGCAAGACCACCACGCTGTATTCATGCTTGCGCGAGATTGATGTGGAGACGCGCAACGCCATCACTATTGAGGACCCCGTTGAGTATTACTTGGAAGGTTGCACGCAAATTCCAATTGATCACAAACAAGGGAACACCTTCGCCAATATTTTGCGCAGCGTGTTGCGGCAAGACCCCGACGTAATTTTTGTCGGTGAAATTCGCGATATTGAAACCGCGCAAGTAGCCATGCAAGCGGCAATGACAGGGCATTTGGTGTATTCCACCGTGCATTCGCGCGACTCCATGGGCGCCATTTTCCGCCTGCTTGATTTGGGAGTGGAAAGTTATTTGGTGGCCAATGCCATCAATTTAATTGTCGCGCAGCGTTTGTGCCGCGCCCTGTGCATAAACTGTCGCAAGGCGGTCAGGTTGACTTCGCAACAATTATTAAAAATGGGGCGCGCGGCGGAAGGCATGCCAAGTATTTTTTCACCAGTGGGTTGCGGAAAATGCTTGGGCACGGGGTATCGGGGTCGACGCGCCCTTCTTGAGTTGCTGGAATTCTCTGATGGTGTTCGCGATGTGGTGTTGAAGCGTCCCACCATTTCTGATTTGCGAAATGTGCTGCAGCAGGGGCACTACATCACGTTGCAGCAATTTGGGTTTCAATTGGTGGCCCAAGGCGTGACTAGTTTTGAAGAGGTTGAACGAGTGGCTGGGGGAGACTAAGTGGCTGATCCATTTGAAGTGCTTGGTCTACCACGCGCGTGGAATGTGACCGTTGCAGAAATCCGCGCGGCGCAAAGAAAATGTTCAATTGCCGCTCATCCGGACCGGCACACCGATTTGCTCAGTCGCCTGAACGCGGTGCAAACATCCTCGCGTATTAATGCCGCCGCGGGCGAACTTCTGGATCCACTTTTGCGGGGCAATGCCATTTTGCAATCGCTTGCGCCCGAACCAAGACCGCAAGAACCCAAGCAAACACCATTGTTTTTAATGCGCATGATGGATTTGCGCGAAGCCGTTGATGGCGCCGGTGAGAATGCGCAAGCGCGCCGCGATATTGCCAATGAAGTCACCGCCGAATTACGCGCGATTGAATTGGAAACGGACACCGCCATGTGCGCTTTGATTACGCGGCCACAAGTTGAAACATGGACCGCGGCCTTCGACGCGCTCAACAGGTTTCGCGCCATGCGCCGAGCGCATAATGAGTGCGCGCAATGACGATCGGACCGATTGAAATCATTTTGCTTTTGTCGCTGCTCCCTGTGGCGGCCATAAGCGCATTTGGGTCGTGCTCCGAAACAGTTCTCTTTGGACTGCGACAATCGGACAGGGAAAAGTTGCGGCGCGAACGGCCAGTGACGGGGCGGAGGGTGGATGAATTGTTGCGCGAGCCGCGTGGATTATTGCTGACAGTCTTGTTTATAAACATGACTTCAAACACTTTGTATTTTGTGATTTGCAGTGGCATTCTTTTAATGTCCAACGTATCGCCATGGGTGGAGCTGCTCTTCGCGCTCTCCACGCTGGCGGTATTGGTGATCGCGGGCGAAACATTGCCAAAAATTGTGGGAAATGTGGCGCGTATTCCTCTTGCGGGCTTTGTCTCTGGGCCGCTTATTTTGTCGCATCGAATTTTGAGTCCCATTCGACGGGTGCTTGAGATTGGAATTGTGTTGCCGCTGTCGCGGCTAGTTGGAGTGGCGCCTAAGGATGGAATTTCAATGACCGACGTTCAGGAGTTGGTACGACAGAATTCCAAGTCCGGTGTGTTGCGATTCGAGGAGGCGGGCGCATTGCGACGCGTGATTCGATTGCAAGAGCGGCAAGTAGGCGACCTGATGACGGCGCGCGTTTTTATTGCATGGATACGTAGCGATGCCACGTATGCGCAAGTGTTCGCGGCGGTCCAGGCATCGCGGCGCAATCGTTTAATTGTGGCGGATCCAGATTTGGACCACATTGCGGGGTACCTTGATGTGCGCAGTTTTTTATTGGATTCCCGTGGAGTCAATACCCCGTTGGATGCGCACATTCGAAAGATTGGTTTTGTTCCAGAGTTGGCGACCGTGGGACAACTTCTTGAATGGTTTCAGCGCGAAGGCGAACGCAGTGCCGTGGTGGTGGATGAATTTGGCGGTACTGCAGGCGTGGTCAGTCTGCGTGACGCGGTTGGAGAGATTGCCGGCGAAATGGCCAGCGAATGGGAAAATGAACCTACTGCCACTCTTGATGCGGGGGGATGGTGGCGAATGCCTGGCGATATGGATTTGTGCTTGGCGCTGGATCGATTGCAGATGACGCTGCCAGAATCCGAATCGGCAACGCTTGGCGGATTTGTCATGGAGCATTTGAACCGCGTTCCGCAAGCCAATGATTCGCTTGTCACACATGGATTGGAAATGATTGTTGAAAGCATGGAGCGCAACCGAGTTCTCTGGATAAAGGTGCGGCGCGCGGAATCATGCAGTCAGGACTTTAAACAGTGAGCGCCACGCTATTAATATTTTACGCGGGCCTGTTGTTGGCGGCATTGCTGTTGTCGGCCATGTTCGCTGGAATTGAAACGGGCATCTACACAATCAATCGCATTCGCCTTGCGCTTGAAGTGGGGCGCGCGCGCAAGGCGGCTATGAGGTTGCTGGAGGAAATTCGATTTCCAAATCGTATTTTGGCCACGCTGTTAATTGGCAACGCATGCGCGCATGACCTTGGTTCAATCGCCATTGCGCACTTGCTGGAAGGCATGGGCATTTCGCCGTTGGCGGGAATTGTCTTGAATACATGCTTGCTTTTGCCTTTAATTTTCATATTTGGCGAGACGTTGCCAAAAGAATTGTTTCGCGTGCACACTGATCAATGGAGCTACCGCTGCGTTGGTTTTCTTTGGTTCTTTCGAATTTTGTTCACGGCGATTGGTTTAGTGCCGTTGATCACATGGCTTGGATCGTTAATCGTGCGGCGCGCTGGTCTTGGCGGCGGCGTGGCGCTTGACGCTCGCCAGCGATTTTTAGAACTGTTTCGAGAAAGTTCGATCACCATTGGTGAAAGACAGGTCGCCATGGCTGACCGCTTGATGCAATCAAGCGACCTCACATTGATGGACGTGATGACGCCTTGGAAGGACGCGGATGTTCTGCGCGAGCAATTTCTGTCAGAAGAACTGCGTGGATTTTTAAGAAATTCAAATCACTCCACCTATCCGCTTGTGGATAAAAACAATCGGTGCATAGGGGTCGTGTCGGCAATGGACATTTTGGTCACGCCAGAAACGTCTCCGCGCGAGCTGGTTCGTTCGGCGATTGAATTGGACAAGGGAACCCGCGTGGCTGAAGCGTTGCGGGTGTTGCGTGAACGCGGAGGAACATTGGTGGTGGTGCGCGATGGCGAATTGGAAGCGGGGGTATCAAGCTTGCGGGACATGTTGGAATCTGTTGTGGGGTCGTTTCGAGCAAGTTAAATATCGAAATTCTTCCAAAATCACCATAATTTACTAGATATTCTGAAATTACGTTTCATATTTCAATGATTCCCCGCATAGTTGGGGATATCGTGATTGTTTAATTTCCTTAGGAAAGTGATCTATGCAAACAAAGTATCGCTTGAGTTTACGGGTCGTATTTATTTGTGGGGTTATAGGGGCGGGGACTTCCGCTGGGATCGCCGCGGGCGTCACACAAAAAGAAGTTATCGCTCAGGCAACCGCAACGCTAGAGCAACTTGTTCAGAAGGGACATGACGGCAAGATCACGCAAGCGCAACTTCGTACTCAGCGCATGCTGATTGAACGCAGGCTTGAAGCGAGCCTTCTTCAATCTCCAATAGCCGTGCGAGCCAAGGAACAGGACGCGGTCAATCATGTGCGAACTGCTCTGAATCAAAAAATTATGTTCAGCCAAGAGTTTGAATTTTTTGGTTCGCAAGATCAACCCGAGTGGGGTTGGTATCCAAGTCGGCAAATCAAAAGTGCTGGCGCCGTGCTGCGTGTTGATAAAGCTGGCAAAGCTACGCTCACCCCCGTCAAACCTTGATATAAAATCGGCGCCGTAGAATTCACCGCCAGATTGAAATGCAATCCATATTGCAAAGACATTATGCCTAGAGTTTTTTGTAATAATTGATCGCGCCATGCTTGTCTAAATCATTGCGCCCAGTGGCGGGCGAACTTGTGCAATGCAAGCGCTGCAGAAACAGCCAATTTTGTTATACTTCTTCGCCTTGCGCCAGTAGCTCAGCTGGCTAGAGCACGCCCCTGATAAGGGCGAGGTCGAAGGTTCGAGTCCTTTCTGGCGCATTGAATAGCGGCCGTCCCACTTCGGGGCGGTCGCTGTCGTTTATGACGCACTGGAAGTCTGTATGATTTGCAACCCGCAATCGCGGCAACAAAAGGAATCATCACATGCGACGAGCGAAAATATCGATCATTGGTGCTGGAAATGTTGGAGCCACTTGCGCCCATTGGGCCGCCGCCAAGGAACTTGGCGACATTGTGCTGCTGGATATTCCAGAGCGCGAAGGCGTGGCCAAGGGCAAGGCGCTGGACTTGATGCAGTGCGCGCCCATTGAAAGATTTGACAGCACTGTGATTGGCTCGAGCGATTACAAAGACATTGCCAACAGCGATGTGGTGGTGATTACCGCTGGTTTGCCGCGCAAGCCAGGCATGAGCCGCGACGATTTGATCACGACCAATGTGAAGATTGTGCGCAGCGTTTCCGAGCAAGTGGCCAAGAACGCTCCCAACGCGGTGGTGATTGTGGTCAGTAATCCGCTGGACGCCATGGTGTACACCGCGTGGAAGACCACCGGCTTTCCAACGCAACGCATTCTTGGGCAAGCGGGTTGCTTGGATGTTGCGCGATTCCGCTGCTTTTTAGCCATGGAACTGGGTTGCAGCGTGGAAGATATTCAGGCCTTGCTGCTTGGAGGACACGGTGACGACATGGTTCCGCTGCCGCGTTTCACCAGCGTGCACGGCATTCCAATTTCAATGTTGCTGTCCGACGAGGTTGTGAACAAGTGCATGCAGCGCGCCAAAGTTGGCGGCGGCGAAATTGTGCAACTCATGGGAACAAGCGCGTACTACGCGCCAGCTAGCGGCACCATTCAAATGGTGGAGGCCATCATTAAGGACAAGAAGCGAATTCTGCCATGCGCCGCGTATTGCGAAGATGCATACGGCGTGGCCAAGGGACAGAAGGGCGCCGGCTACTTTGTGGGCGTGCCTTGCGTGATTGGAAGCAAGGGCATGGAGAAAATTATTGAAGTTGACTTGGTGGGCGATGAGCGCAAGTTGATGCACGAGAGCATTTCCCATGTGAAGGATTTGGTTGGCGCCGTGCGCAAGATTTTTCCGGATTTGGTCTAGCCCCTCTCTTGAAGGGTTTGTAGTGGCGGCCTCAACCCGGCGGGAATTTTGGGGGCAATTTCAAAGGGAAATCCCAACGAAATGCCGATAGCAAGTGTCATGTCCGTTTTGCGTCCACTTTTTCGATTTGATCCTGGCTGGCTCTTTACCATCGCCGGCCTAGCCTTATTGGTGGTCAGCGCTTTGCTGCCTGCTCAGCAAGATCTTGCCAGTTTAAATGAGCAACTGATGAAATTGGAGCATCAGGAATTAATGAATCAAAAAAGAATTGAGGCGTACAGGCAATTTCTTGTGGAGTTGAAAGTCAAGGATTCTTCATTGTTGACCAGACTTGCGGCCAGCCAGTTGAATTTAATGCCAGAGGGTGCGGCGCCCGTGTTGATGGCCACCAGCATGGAGCACACGGTCAGTGATTGGATTGAGGCCACGGTTACGCCGCAAGCGTTTGAACCGAATTTGATTCCCGACACATTGCTCACGCGCTTGGCTTCTGGTCAGCGAAGATTGTGGCTGATGGGTGGCGGCGCGTTGATTGTGTTTATTGGTTTGACAACTGGAATACCACTTACGCCGTCGACACGCTTGGTGGCAACGGCTCTTGAGAAGCAATGGCTTGAGCAAGCGCAAATGCGGGCCGATTTCCCTAGCGATGCGCGGGAAGAAATTGCGCACACGCTAGATGTGAGCGATCCGCCTGATGCACGAATGTTTTTAGATGAGGACTTTGATTTGCCCGCTGAAATGCCAATTGAAATGGAATCGGCAACGAAGGCGCACATCGCTGGCGAAGTTTCAGGCGAAGTTGTGGGCAATTCGACCGCAGTGGTTGCAAAGGAATCAGTGGCGACAGTGGATGAAGAAATGGCCGATGGGAAATGGATTTGGGATGCAGAGGCGAATGTTGAGCCATACATATTGATTTCGCAGGCAGAGAGCGGTAATTCTGCCGCGGGCGATTTTGGATTGAAGTTTGGCGGAGCAAGCGAAGAATTTTGGCCACACGCCGCTGATTAAATAATTCATTTTACGGAAATTTGGGGGTGATTTCAAACGCGCGCCAAATCTGTCGTAGCGTGGCGAAATGCCCCGAACGCCTCAACACATTCCACACGATGATTGGAAGTTTGCCATGACCCGTGGGATTGGTCCTATTGAAGGACGCAATTTGCTTGACGCCTTTGGCGGCGCAACGCAAGTGCTGTCCGCTTCAGTGGCCGAACTTGCGGAGGTTTTGCGCCGCGGCGCGGATGAGGTGCGTCGCAACATGGACGCGGTGAATGTGCAGCGTGAATTTGAGGAGATGGAACGCGAGGGCGTGTGCGGAATGTTGCCAGGTGACGCGGATTGGCCGGAACTGTTGAAGACCGCCACGCCGGAACCAATGGCGCTGTGGGTGCGCGGCGCGTTCCAAGAAGCGGACCGTTTTTCAGTGGCGGTTGTTGGCAGCCGCATTTGCACCGCCTATGGAATGGAGCAGGCCGATCGATTCGCAGGATGGCTTGCGGAGCAGGGATTCACCATTGTTTCTGGCGGCGCGCGCGGAATTGACGCGGCGGCGCATCGCTCGGCGCTTCGTCACCACGGGCGCACGGTGGTGGTGCTTGCGGGCGGCGTTGGCCGCGCGTATCCGCCAGAGCATGCGCCGCTGTTTGATACGGTGGTTGCGGCTGGCGGCGTGTTGTGCAGCGAATTTCCAACCTATCACCCAAGTGAGGGCGGGCTTTTTCCAAGGCGCAATCGCATTATTAGCGCGCTGAGTTTGGGAACGCTTCTTATTGAGGCGCGCCTGAATTCCGGCGCGCTGATCACGGGGCGGCTGGCCGCGGAATGCCATGGTCGCGAAGTGATGGCGGTGCCTGGACGCATTGATTCGCCTTCAAGCGAAGGGTGCCACCGCGCCATTCGTGAAGGCTGGGCTGCGCTTGTCACCAATGTCGCTGATGTGTCGCAGCAGTTGAGATCAAGTTCCATGTTGGTGGCGGGGGCCATTGCGGCGCGCAAAAATGTGGCGGCGGATGTGTTGCATGAAGTGAAATCCGCGCCCGGAGTTTTGAAATTGACTCCAGCCATGGAGCAGGTGTTGGCGGCTGCCAGAAGCATGCGGTCGATTGATTATGACCAGCTTTCTCAGAAAACAAATTTAGGAATTGCCGAAGTGATGGCCGCTGTGACAAGGCTGGAACTCAGCGGAATTCGGCTTCGAAATTAACTTTCAACGTGATTCACATTCACGCTTTGTGACACGCGAGCGCAGCATCTGTGGCGCAATGCATAATGCGCAGCGAGGCACGTGTTGTCGAGCAGCATGTTTTTGCACGGACGCGCGTCAGTTAGTTCCAGCCCAGCGCGTAGAAAATGGCGGTGAACAAAAGATCGGCTAGCACCACGGAGACAACCGTTTGCACCACGGTTGCGGTGGTGGCTTTACCCACGCCCGCCGCGCCGCCCGTCACGCGCAATCCATTTTGGCAGGCGATTAAACCTAGAATAAGCCCGAAGACCGCGGCTTTGAGAAGACCGGTGGTGAAGTCCGAAAGTTTTAATTGAGTGATTGTGTTTTGTTTGTACAGCTCATACGGAATGTCCAGGAAAAAAACCCCCGCAACGCAGCCCATGCTTACGCTCATGATGTCGGACAACACCGAAAGCAATATAAGGCTGAGCGTGGTAGCCACCACTCGCGGCACAACCAAGAAGCGGATTGGGTTGAGCGCCATGGCTTCAAGAGCCTCAATCTCCTCGCCGACAACCATGGTTCCAAGTTCCGCCGCAATACTAGCGCCCGCGAAACCCGTCAACACAATGGCGGCGATCAGCGGACCAAGTTCACGAAACACCGCGACTGCGATGAGATTGGCGACTTTGTCGATTTGCCCGAATGTGGCAAGGCTTGGTGAAGTTTGCAGCGCAAGAATAATTCCAATGCTGCCAGAGACCAGCGACACAATTCCAATACTGCGCACGCCCACGCGATTCATTTGGGCGACCGCGGCGGGAAATCCAAAGCGAATTTGGCGCAGAAGCAGTGAGCGTTGCAGCCACCGAAGAACATTTACGGCAAGAAGCGTAAGTCCACCGACGGATTCAAAAATGCTCAATATCGTGGCGATCCACTTATCAAGAAGAGCCAGGGAAGCGTTCTGAAATCGCGCCACCGTTTACGCCTTGATTGCTTGTTCGCGATTGGCCACCACGGTGAAGACCGTTGTGAGACGGGCGATTTCCAGAATGCTGCGCACGCGTGGTGAGAGATTGCACACGATGAACTTGATCTTGTTCTTGCGGGTGGTTTGCAGGGCTTCAATCAGCGTGGCTAGTCCGCTTGAATCCATGTAGGGAACATCCACGAGGTCCACCACAAGACGAGCGGGTTTGCCTTTGAGCGCCTCGGTTAATTTTGTTCGCAGTGCCGGAGAGCGAGCCATGTCGACATCTCCCTTGGGGTGAAGAATGACACCGTCTGAAATTGTTTCGACATTTACTACGAGTTCGGTTGCGCCTGACATTTTTTAATCGTAGTCGAACTTTTATAAACCTGCACGGCATTGGGGCGCAAACATATGCGTATGTTTGGCGCGCGGAGGTCGGAAATAGGAGATGGATTGAAATGGGACATTCTTGCGCGGTAGGCAAGATGCCCCGCTCATCGCGGGCCATTGCGGGTATTTACACTTGAGAATTGTGTTTCACATTTGCATACGAATTCGCGGCGGCGTGGGCGTGGAATTTTTCAACGACAAGCCGCATGCCGCCCTCGGTGCGCCTGGAAAAATGCACGGAATCCATGAGGGAATAAATTAAATGAACTCCCAGGCCGCCAGGACGAATGTCGTCCAGTTCGCGGCCCTTGAGTTTTTTCAACTCAACATTCGGCGCCAGATCATCCATTTGAATTCGCAGGCCTGTTGGGTTTTGCAATTCCCACACCGAAATCCAAATGTGGCTGTCGGGATCATTTTTATAGCCGTGGCGAATAATATTTGTCAGCGCCTCGTCAATGGCCAGCGCAATGTGGCCGCACTCGGTTTCGTTCAGGCCAACGCGTGAAGCCAGCTCACACAGCATGGCACGCATGGGCGCCATAAGTTCGGGCCGGCTAAGAATGCGGGCATGGAGATGTGGTTCGTTCATGATTGAATTGAGTGTGGTCTTTGGTGTTGCGCGATTTTGTACGTGGAGGTCTTGAGAGGGATGACATGTGGTGATTCACAAACAGTAGGAGCGAACTTGTCTGATCGAGTTCGTGCCTACTTCAATATCCGTTCAAAACACATTTGAAGTTGAGAGATTTTTTTCTTTACACCACAGAACCCATTTTTGGGTGGCTTGATAGCGTTTATTGGGACTATCGCTCCAACCATATCCAAGTGTGGTGCCGGTCAGTTTCTCCAGGGATTGTTGCGCCGCCCAGCGGACCAAGGGATCTTCGCTTTGTAGGGCTGGCACGATTTGTGGGACTGTCTTTTCGTTGCCGCTGTTACCGGCTGTTAACACTGCATTCATACGAGTGGTGGCATCGGGGCTTTGCAATTTCGCGTCTGAATCCATCGAGTCGCACGCGCCAAGAAGCACGCCAAGAAGCACGCCAAGAAGCGCGCCAAGAATCAAACTGGAAATTGTTCGCGCATGGAGCATGATTGCGGGGATCTTCGTGGAGTATTTGAAGAAATGACTATTGGTGGTGCCGCCAGAAACCTGACTTTCATTCAAGTGACTATTCATAGTGAGAGTTGTACCATCAGATGCCTAGAGAATCGACTACGAAATCATCAAAGACGCAAATCGAAAGACGCAAATAGAAATGACGCTGCAGGCCAAAGACACCATTCTTGTTCTTGATTTTGGAAGTCAATACTCGCAACTGATCGCGCGCCGCGTGCGGGAAGCGGGGGCGTTTAGTTTGCTGGTGGCGCCCAACGAGTCGTTTAAAAAATTGCGCGCGCACAATTCCAAGGGAATTATTTTAAGCGGCGGTCCAGCCAGCGTGACCGACGCGGGCGCGCCTGTGTGCGACCCGCGGCTGTTTGAATTGGGCGTTCCCGTGCTTGGTATTTGCTATGGAATGCAGTTGGGTTGCCAGTTGCTTGGCAGCCAAGTGGGCAAGGCGTCGGCGCGCGAATATGGCCGCACCAAATTGCATGTGAAGGTGGGCGTTGGATTGTTGCAAGGCATTTCATCGCCCGCCACGGTGTGGATGAGCCACGGTGATCAAGTCACGGGCTTGTCGAATGAATTTGAAATGCTCGCTAGCACGCCGACGTGTCCAGCAGCTGCCGTGAAGCATCGCACGCAGAAATTTTGGGGCGTGCAATTTCACCCAGAGGTCACGCACACTCCATGTGGCGTAGACATTTTGCGCAATTTCTTGCAAGAGGCATGCGGCTGCACCGGCAGTTGGACCATGGCGGATTTTCTGGATGAGGAAGTGGCGCGCGTGCGCAAGCAAGTGGGCAAAGACCGCGTGATTTGTGGACTTTCTGGCGGAGTGGACAGCGCCGTGGCGGCGGCGTTGATTGCGCGCGCGGTGCCTGGGCAAATGACCTGCATTTTTGTGGACAACGGTTTGCTGCGTAAGAATGAGCGCGACTTGGTGGAGAGCGCGTTTCGCCACCACTTTAATGTGGAATTGAAAGTGGTGGACGCGCGCAAGGAATTTTTGAATGACCTCGCCGGCATAGAAGACCCGCAGGAAAAGCGCCGTCGCATTGGGCATAGATTCATTGATGTTTTTCAACGCGCCGCCAAGGAAGTGCGTGGCGGCGTGAAATTTCTTGCGCAAGGAACGCTGTACCCGGACCGCATTGAAAGCGGCCAAAGCCATGCGGGCACGGCGGCCAGCATTAAGTTGCACCACAATGTGGGCGGACTTCCGGAAGATTTGGGGTTTGAATTGGTGGAGCCGCTGAAAGATTTATTCAAGGATGAGGTTCGCAGTTTGGGCGAGGTTCTTGGTCTGCCGTCCGCGCTGGTGTGGCGCCATCCGTTTCCAGGGCCCGGTCTTGCTGTTCGCGTTATTGGCGATGTCACCGAGGAGCGCTTGGCGCTTTTACGCGAGTGCGATTTTATTTTGTTGGAGGAAATTCACGCCGCGAATTTGTACCGTACCACCAGCCAAGTGTTCGCGGTGTTGTTGCCGGTGCTCAGCGTGGGCGTGATGGGCGATGGAAGAACCTACGATTCCGTGGTGGGCATTCGCGCCGTGGAATCCAGCGATTTCATGACCGCGGATTTCTGCCGCTTGCCCTGGGATGTTCTGGCGCGCGTGTCCAACCGAATTGTGAACGAAGTGCGCGGCGTGAACCGCGTGGTGTACGACATCAGCACCAAACCACCAGCCACGATTGAGTGGGAATAGCCATGTTTCATGTGATCGCTGATGCGCGTGTCAATGCAATGGGACATGCGCCAAAGAAACGGGGCAACCCATGTTCGATGTGATTGGCGATGTGCATGGACACGCCGACGAACTGGAAGATTTGCTGCAACTGTTGGGCTACGCGAAGAAGTCCGGCGTGTATCGCCACGCCACTCGCACCGCCATTTTTCTTGGTGATTGGATTGATCGCGGCCCAAAGATTCGCCAGACTTTAGAAGTTGTGCGGGCAATGGTGGAAGCCAAGAGCGCGCGCGCCGTGATTGGCAATCATGAATGGAACGCCTTGGCGTGGGCAACTTTGCGCGTGGCGCCAAAGGCGACCGATGATGCTTCCAATCACGCAGCAAATAATGCCGCGGGCAATGCAACGGGGAATGTCAGTGTTCAATTTGGGGGCAATGTTTCACGCGTCGACAATTTCAATGTCCACCATCATTCAACAGATGCGCCGCATCAGTGGTGCCGCGCGCACACGGAAAAAAATTGGCGCATTCACAAGGCAACGCTGGAGCAACTTTCTGCAACGGAGTTGTCCGAGTGGTTGAATTGGTTTCGTGGCATTGCGTGGTGGCTTGACTTGGGTGGATTACGCTGCGTGCACGCGTGTTGGGACGCCACGCAAATTGAAGTGCTGGTGAATGCGTTTGGAAATTCGTGGACCACCACGGATGAAATTATCCGCGCCGCGCATGAATACGGAACTCCCGTGGCCGACGCCACTGAATGTATTTTAAAAGGACCGGAAATTGCGTTGCCACCCGGGCTCACGCTTGCGGACCCGGAAGGTGTTGCGCGCAAAGTCATTCGCACAAAGTGGTTTGGCGATGGGCAAGCGCGGACCTACGCCGACTTGTGTTTTCCAAAGCGCGAAGGTGTTTCCGCGGACCCGCTTCCAATTGGAGTTGCAAGCGCCACGCAGCGATACGGCGCGGATCAGCCGCCCGTATTCATTGGCCATTACTGGATTCCAGCGACGGAAGAACCAGAACCATTGGCACCGAATGTTGCGTGCGTTGATTATTCAGTGGCGCGCGGTGGACGCTTAATGTCCTATCGATGGAGCGGCGAGAAAGTGTTGACGAAAGAGCATTTTGCGTGGGTTCCTGTGCGGCTTGCACAGGAGCAAAAAAATTCGCAACAAGAAAATATCATTCGGTAGGATGGAGCAATGACGCCCGTTAATCCGACTGCGAATGTTGGCGCCAAGACGCATGACTCAGGCGATGCGACGAGCCATCAAGACATGCACGAGCAGTTGTTGTCACCGCTGGCAAAGAACGCCAATGTGCGCGCCGCGATTGATCAAATTGTGAATCAGATGCATGCGTCGGCGCAAGAGTTGACTGGCGCCAAGCCGGCCACGCAGGGTTGCGGTGAAACGTTGCACGCTTGGATGGAGCGCGCCAAGGTGGTGCGCTCGCGCGGCGGCTATTACCCATACATCGGTAGCGGTCGCGGTCGTGGCGCGCTGGTGGAATTAATCGATGGCAGCGTGAAGTGGGACATGATCAATGGAATTGGCGTGCACATGTTTGGCCGCGGCGACGCCGGTGTGACGCGCGCGTGCCTGGAGGCCGCCCTGGCCGATGTGGTGTTGGAGGGCAATTTGCAATTCAACGCCGACAGCGTTGCGTTTGCGGAATTGCTGATCAAAGAGGCGTCGCGCAGCAGCGCGCTGGCGCATTGTTTTGTCACCAATTCCGGTTGCATGGCCAACGAGGCCGCGCTGAAAGTGTGCCAGCAAAAACGCCAGGGCGCGCCGCGCGTGCTCGCCTTTAGCGATTGCTTCATGGGCCGCAGCGTGGCCATGAGCCAGATTGGCGACGAGCCTGGTTACCGACAAGGACTCACGCAAAATATTTTGGTGGATTACATTCCGTTTTACAACGCCGACTTGGGCGAGCGCAGCACCGAGATGGCGCTGTGGCATTTGCAGGAGTGCATTCGCCGCTATCCCAGACAACACTCGTGCTTTGTGTTTGAACTTGTGCAGGGCGAGGGCGGCTTCAATGTGGCGACGAGGGAATTTTTTGTGGCGCTGATGCAGGCGTGCAAAGCCGCGGGCATTCCAGTGTGGGACGATGAAGTTCAAACCTTCGGCCGCACCGAAAGCATGTTCGCCTTTGAGGCGCTGGGGCTTGGTGAATTCATAGATGTGGTGTCGATTGGAAAAATCAGCCAGGCGTGCGCGTGCTTGTACACCGCAGACATGAATCCCAAGGCAGGACTTTTAAGTGGAACCTTCAGCGCCAGCGTGACCTCGTTGCACGCGGGTATTTCCATGTTGTCGCGCCTGCGCGATGGCGGCTATTACGGCGCCAATGGTCGTATTGCCAAGTTGCACGCGGCGTTTCGCGCCAAAGCGAATGACTTGGTGAAGCGCCGCGGCGAATTCTTTCCGATGGTGAAGATGCCGTTTGCCCGTGAAAGCAAGCGTTTTGTTGGCGGCGTTGGCGGCATGATGCGCTTGACGCCCTTTGGTGGCGACAAGGATCGCATTGCCAAACTGTTGCAGCATCTTTTTGAGGATGGCGTGATCGCGTTCATGTGCGGACACGGTCCGCACCACTTGCGATTCTTGCCGCCGATTGGCGTGATGACGCCCGAGGATTTTGATCCCGTGTTTGAAATTTTGGAAAAGTCCTTGCAGCGGAGCGCGTAAATGTTTTTGATTCGCCAAGCCACACTTGAAGATCTTCCAACGTTGTTGAAGCTGGCCAAGATGGTGCACTTTCTCAATCTGCCAGCCGACCGTGACATCATCGCTACTAAGATCAATCGCAGTCGCCTAAGTTTTGCCGAGCGTCAAGACGACCCGCGCCACCGACAATTTATGTTTGTGTTGGAGGACAGCGAAACAGGAAATGTGATTGGTACCAGCGCCGCCATTTCATGCATTAGTTGGAAGGGGTGGCCGCATGTTTTTCTGGAGGTGACGAAGCGCCACTTTTATTCCAATGATTTGCAGCAGGGTCAAAGCCATGTCACTTTGGAGTTTGGCACCGACGAAAGTGGTCCCAGCGAAGTGGGCGGGTTGATCTTGGCGCCGGGGTACCGCGGGCACAAGGAAAAACTTGGATCGCTGTTGTCGCTTATTCGTTTCCACTTTATTGGCCTGCACAAAAAGTGGTTTGCGCCGCGGATTTTGGCTGAACTCATGGGGCCAGTCACGCCTGATAGCCGCACATTGTTGTGGGAATATCTGGGGCGGCGATTTATAAATCTGTCCTATCAAGAGGCGGATTTATTTTGTCAGCATTCAAAGGAGTTCATGACCAACTTGTGGCCGCGCGGTGAAATCTTTGCCAGCATTCTTCCGCCTGACGCCCGCGCGCTGATTGGAAAAGTTGGCGAGGAGACATTGGCGGCCAAAGGCATGCTTGATCGCCAGCACTTTCATGTGACCACACATGTTGATCCGTTTGATGGCGGACCATACCTGGAGGCCGACCGAGATTCCATTCCCATGGTGCGCGACACCAAGGAGCACAAGTTGCTGGCGTTTGCCAAGCGAGAGTCCGGCGTGATGGCGTTTGTAAGCCACAGCAGCAAGGAGTATGGTTTCCGCGCGGTGCGCACGTTGTGCCTTATGCGCGCGGGAGGTGTGGAAATTTCCAAAGTCGCCGCTGACACCATCCATGCGCGTGAAGGTGAGAAGGTTGGTGTTTCATTGCACGCCGAGCACGCAAGCAGAAGTGTGGTGAAGAACTCAGGACCACTTGCCGCAAAAAATGTACGCAAGTCAGCGGGCAAGTCAGCGGGCAAGTCAGCGGGCAAGTCAGCGGGCAAGTCAGCGGGCAAGTCAGCGGGCAAGTCAGCGGGCAAGTCAGCGGGCAAAAATATCCGCGCCACGGTTTCAAAAAGTCGAAAAAATTCGCGTGGCAAGTGACATGAACGCGTCAACACAATGGATTGTGCAGAACCCATCTGACTTTATAGATGGTCAATGGAGCTCCATTGCTGGCGATGAAATTCAAAGCAAAAACCCGGCAAATCCAGCGCAAGTGGTATGGTCTGGAACGCCTGATCCAGGTCATGTTGATGGCGCCGTTGCCGCCGCGCGCGCCGCGTTTACAAGTTGGAGACAACTTTCGCAGGGCGAGCGCGCCGAACACTTGCGAGCATTTTCCGCGGCCTGCAAAAAATTCGCCGAGCCCTTGGCGCAAGCCATCACAATGGAAATGGGAAAGACCATCGCCGAAAGTCGCGGCGAGGTGAAATTGCTGTCCGACAAGATTGACATCACGTTGCAAGAAAGCACCTTGGCGCGCGTGAGCAACTTTGAAGTGGACGCGGGCGGCGGCCGCAAAGGTTTCTGCCGATTCCAACCGTACGGCGTGATGGCGGTGCTTGGTCCATTCAACTTTCCAGCGCATTTGCCCAATGGACATTGGGTTCCTTCGCTGCTCATGGGCAACACGATTGTGTTCAAACCCAGTGAAAAAACTCCGGCGGCGGGGCAGTGGATTGCCGCCATTGCGCAGGCGGCGGGCTTTCCCCGCGGCGTATTCAATGTTGTTCAGGGCGGCGTTGAAATTGCCAAACGCTTGACCAATCATGCGGATATTGACGGAGTCATGTTGACGGGTTCTTGGCGCGCTGGTCGAGCCGTGTTGGAAGCGAATCTTGATCGACCTGGCCGAATTGTGGCGCTAGAAATGGGCGGCAGCAATCCCGCTATTGTGTGGCAAGACGCCGACATTCGCGCCGCGGTTCTTGAATGCGTACGTAGCGCCTACGCCACCACGGGTCAGCGCTGCACATGCACTCGGCGCATGATTGTGCATCGATCCGTCGCCGACCAATTTGTAACGGCCTTCACCAAAGTGGCAAGCACCATGATCATTGCCCCAGGCAACGCGCCTGAGCCCAATTTCATGGGGCCGTTGGTGGATCAACATGCCGTGGATGCATACTTCAATAGACAAACGTCCATTCGCAACAATGGCGGTCGAGTTTTGCTTGAAGGCGTGCACATGGATCAGGCTGGTTTCTTTGTCACGCCCAGCCTGATTGAAGTGGCGCGCTTTGAGAAAGCCAACGACATGGAAACTTTCGCGCCGCTGGCGCAAGTGAGCGTGGCGGATGAACTTCAGGACGCCATTGATCAGGCCAACGCCACCGAGTTTGGCTTGGCGGGCGCGGTGTTCACCAATTCACAAATGACATGGCGCGAATGCTTGCGCGGCTTGCGCGCGGGGTGCGTGAATTGGAATAACGGAACCGCCGGAGCCAGCAGTAAATTGCCATTTGGAGGCGTGGGTCGCAGCGGCAATCTCCGTCCAGCCGGCAGTTTTGCCCTTGATTCAACGGTCTTTCCAGTGGCTTCCATGGAGGTGGCCGCGCAAGAGGCGGCGGCAACATCTGTCGCCAATGGATTGCGCGCGGACGCGAAGTGGTTTGAATAAGCCAGCTTCACGCATCATTTTGGAATGTTGAGGCTGATTTCTCTTCTAGAACAAGGGCTTTATAAATGTGCTTGCGCATATTTTGTGGAAGGAGTTGCAGCAGATTGTTTAAATTATCGACATAGCCAAAGCGCAACAGAAGCACACAGACACTTGAATAGCTGAGCAAGCAAAACAGGAATTCAAAAAAAGCTTGATTGCGTATGGAGGCGCTGTTGATTTCAAATAGATCAATCGCGCTGCTTGCCAGGCTTGAAGTGGCGATGGCCGCCAAGACTGCATATGCGGGGGTTGAATACATTTCGTAGCGGAAGGTGATGTCGGACACATGAATTTGTTTTGACACTTTTTTGATTTGAAAAAACGCGATCACGGTGCATATCATTCCAACGCTAATGACCAAAGTCAATGCAAAATAAGTTTCTGGAATGGGCGCCACCCAACGTGAGGCAACGATGACGCCAATGCCTAGCACTGCACCCGCAATTTTACCGATCATGCGGCCCGTGAAAAGTTCAAGCACCACGGGCCAGCGCCGAGCGCCCATGAGAGGCGCTTCAAGCAGGGTTTGCACCGTGGGATAAATTAGAAATGCGCAGGCAAATTGCACGGGCAGAATGCTTTCGTCCCATTTTTGTGCGAATAACAAATGCGCCAAACTGGGATATACCGCGGCGATACCCATGATAAAAAGAGGCACAAAAATAACGCCCGTGATAAATGTTTGGCGAACGCTTAAATCCTCTTGGTCAATATCGCCGCGCACGCGTGCGGCATAGGGTGACAGCACGGATTGCAACGTGCTTGAAAGCATTTGAATAGGTTGAACCGCGAGTTGGTTGGTGAACAAATAAATTCCAAGCGCGCCGACGGGCATGAAAAAACTGGCCACAAATAAATCTGTTTGGCTGCCAAGCGATGTGATCATGGCCATCACAAATGGAATTTTCATCATAGTGAATGTTTCTGTAATCCATTGTGGTTGGGATTTAAAGTCCGCGCGTTCCAAGCCCGCAATCGCCATGCTCCACGCCAAGATAACTATGCCGCCTATAAGTTGGGACAACACAAAGCTAAGCGCTCCGTAGCCATTGGCCGCGAAGTAATAGGCGCTTGCCAGTTTCGCCAGCGCACCAAGGATGTCCATGTACGCGATGTGGTTGAATAACAAGCGCGAAAGCACCTTGGCGCGCGGATATGTTGTGAAATTGAAAATCAGAAATCCCACGGCGCTCCAAAACAAAATCCAGCCAAGACCTTTGGTGGAATCTTGGGGATACAAATATGGCGCGGGCAACACCATGGCCAAGGTGAATATGGTTCCAAGAATTCCGCAACCCATCGCCACGCGAACAAGTCCGCCGCCAATGGTGGCGAACTCCGACAGTTTCATGGTTTGAAAGACAACGCCCGTTCCACCGCCGCGCATGACGGTGGTGAAGGCGAGTATGCCCAGCGCAATGGCGTACAAGCCGTAGTCGTCTGGCGTAAGAAACCACGCCATCACAATTTGCGTGGCCAGTCCAGTAAAGCGGCACACCAAACTAGCAATGCTTGTCAGTATGAGGCTAAAGGTTCGCTGTCTTGGCATAGAGATCCTGAGATCCCGGAAGTATATCTTACACCATTATTTCAGAGTTTGGGCTGCTGTATTGCAGTTGTTTGATAATTCGGGACAGGATGCCTGCAATATCAAAATGTTGGTTGCCAAAGAAGGGCGCGCCTACATGGAAGGAGTCTGCGTGATTGAAATCAGGCGCAGAAATTCCTCACGCGTGGCCAAATTATTTAGGAACACGCCAGTGAGTTTGCTGGTGGTGGTCCAAGCATGCGGCTGATGCACGCCGCGGTAGCACATGCAGTAGTGGCGCGCTTGCATCACCACGGCCACGCCGCGCGGCTTGAGATGCTCTTGAATGGCGCCGGCGATTTGCGCCGTGAGTTTTTCCTGAACTTGCAGGCGCTTGGAAAAAATCTCCACAACTTTGGCTAATTTGCTTAGACCAACCACGCGTCCATCGGGAATGTAGGCCACGTGCGCCTTGCCAACAAAGGGAACCATGTGGTGTTCGCAGTGGCTTTGAATTTCAATTCCACTGAGCAAAACCATTTGGTCGTAGCCTTCAATTTCCGTGAAGGTGCAGCTCAGTGGCTCCTCTGGATCCATTGAATAGCCGCAGAAATGCTCGTAATACGCCCTGATCACTCGCCGCGGAGTTTCAAGCAGTCCCTCGCGGTTCGCGTCATCACCAATGAAACCCAGGATGGAGCGAATATGCTCCATGGCTTGCTTGGTCTTGGGGTCGTTGAAGTCTGGCTCTTTCATTGGAAACACAGGATAGGCACAGATTTGTGTTTGCGCAGAAGGCAAATGTGGATTTACGCGTGCGGCCATTGCGTGTCCATGCATGTGGCAACTACGAATTTGCATATGCAGCGATTGCGTGTGAGCGCGGGCGGCACATACATGTTCGCGGGTAGCATTCTGCCATGCAGGAATTGGTTCACGCATTGCCACAATCCGCCGCGCTAAGCCAGATTCGCCAGCGCGAAGGCGAGCGCAAGTTGGCGCAAACCGCCGACTTTTGCGCTAGTGGTGAATCATGGCAGACCGCGCTTGGGCGCACCAAGGCCGCGGTGGTGGTGCTTGGCATTCCAAGCGACATTGGCGTGCGCGCCAACTTTGGCAAACCTGGGTGCTCCAATTTGTGGGCGGCGGCGCGCGCGAAATTTTTGTCCATGCAAGACAATGCCGCTTTGCGTGGCGAGTCGTTGCTAGTGCTGGGTGAAATTGCGGTTGATGATCTGATGCGCAAAGCAGCAACGCTGGACGCGACGCGCGCCGCGGACCTTGCAGCGCTTCATGCTTTGGTTTGCGAAGTGGATGAGCGTGTGGCGGTGGTGGCGGAGGAAGTTGTGAAGAGCGGCAAAGTATTGGTGGCGGTTGGTGGCGGCCATGAGAACGCGTTTGGAATCATCAAAGGTTTATCCACGGCCACTTCACGGGGGGTTTCATGCATCAATATCGATGCTCATGCGGATTTGCGCCAGGATGCCGGGCGCCACAGTGGCAACGCATTTTCCGCGGCGCGCAGGGAGAAATTCTTGCGGCGTTATTGCGTGATGGGTTTGCAGGAGCCATTTGTGAACGACGCCATGTGGGAGCAACTTTGTAACGAAAAAGATGTGCGCGCGATCACGTTGGAGAGCATGCGCACACGGTTGATAATGGTTTCGGCAAAGCTGCGCAAGTTTCCACAGGCGTGGCCACACGCTCCGCATTTGGAGGCGTGCGAAGAAGCCGCCAAGTTTGTGAAGAAGCTGCCGCTGGCATTGGAGATGGACCTTGATGCCATCACTTGTGTTGCGGCAAGCGCGCCCACCAGGGCCGGCCTTGCTGTTGAAGAGGTTCGCGAAATGCTGCGCTATATCGGCGTGCGCCGCGATGTGCACACATTTCATATTTGTGAGGGCATTGCCGATGAAACAGATTCGCAGGGCGTGGGCGCGTTGACGGCGTTGTTGATGAGCGATGTGATTAAGACCGTGTTGGCTCGCCACGCAAAGTGAAGCACCACATGAACCGCATAGGCGTTGATCTTGGTGGAACAAAAATTGAGGCCGCAGTGTTGGGGCGCAAAGGAGACATGTTGTGGAGCGAGCGCGTGGCCACGCCCAAAGGCGATTATGCGGGCATTTTGCAGGCGATTGCGGGATTGGTGGAGCGGGCAAAAATAATTTCTGGCGATGTTGCGGGCGTGGGCGTTGCCACGCCTGGAAGTGAAAATCCGCGAACGTGTTTGCATCGCAACGCCAACAGCACCTGCTTGAACGGCATGCCGCTGCGGAAAGATTTGCAGCGCTTGATTGGTTTGCAAGTTCTCACCGCCAACGACGCCAATTGTTTCGCGCTATCGGAGGCGATTGATGGCGCGGGCAGTGGAGCGCCGATTGTGTTTGGCGTGATTCTTGGAACAGGTTGCGGCGGCGGAATTGTGGTTGACCGCATTGTGCGCAACGGCGCCAACGGAATCGCCGGCGAGTGGGGGCACACCGCGCTGCCGAATGCGGATGGCGTGGAGCGAGCGCGTGACAAATGTTGGTGCGGGCGCGCGTGTTGCCTTGAGCAATTTCTTTCTGGCAGCGCGGTTGAAATGGATCACGCGCTTGTGAACCACACAACTGGAATGAAACTGAAGCACATTGCCGCGCAAGCACAGGCGGGCGACGCGGCGTGCGTGGCCACCATAAATCGCTGGATCGAACGGCTTGGGCGCGCATTGGGGGGCGTGATCAATGTGCTTGACCCGGATGTGATTGTGCTTGGTGGTGGCGCCAGCCTGGTGAGTGGCTTGGTGGATCGGCTTGCGCCAGCGATTTTGCCCCATATTTTCGCTGATTCTTGGAGCACGCCTATTCGCTTGGCCACATTTGGTGATTCCAGCGGCGTGCGCGGCGCGGCGTGGCTTTGCGATACCTTGACGGCGTAGCGATCGTTGTGCAATTCAATGGCGATCCAATATCAATCAAAGGGAACCAACAATGAAATCAACAGGCGCTAAAATTGGAATCATCGGTTGCGGATCAATTGGTCATGTGCATGCGCGCCACGCGCTGCACGCGGGTCTTGATGTTGCCGCGGTGTGGGACATCAAGCCGGAGGCCGCCGCGAAACTAGCCAGCGAAGTTTCAAGCGCGCAAGTGATGCCAAGCGTTGAAGCGTTGTTGGCGCAGCGCGATATTGCCGGCGTGATCATTGCGGTGCCCAATGATTTGCACATGCCGCTGGCGGTGCAAAGCATGCAAGCGGGCAAGCATGTGTTGCTTGAAAAACCAATGGCGCTTTCAGCCGCGCAGTGCGACGAAATTATTCGCGCCAGCGACAAGGCCAAGAAGCACGTGCAAATAGGATTTGTGTGTCGACAACTTCCCGCCGTGGCCACGGCAAAAAAACTTGCGCACGCTGGAACATTTGGTCCGCTGTATCACATCAAGGCCAGCACCTATCGCCGCCGTGGCGTGCCTGGGCTTGGCGGTTGGTTCACCAACAAGGCGCATTCAGGTGGCGGACCATTGATAGATCTTGGCGTGCACATTATTGACGCCTCGCTGTGGTTGGCGGGATTTCCAAAGGTGCTGCGCGTGAGCGGCGTCACTTATGCCAATTTTGGCTGTCAAATGCACAATTACACGCATGTGTCCATGTGGGCTGGTCCGCCAAAATTTGATGGCGTGTGCGATGTGGAGGACCACGCCACGGCGTTGCTGCGCTGCGAAGGCGGGCTCACAATTGAAGTGAACACCACGTGGGCTATGAATGTGCCGGATGGAATTCTTCCTGACGGCGTGATCTTGATGGGACAGAAAGCTGGTTGCCACATTGGTCTGCAAGCGAAGTCGCTCACCATTGCAACGGAAAGCCACGCCATGCCCGCGGACTTGGAGCCGCACTTTGCCGCCGAGTATCCACTAGAGCAAGCGTGGAACGCGCAAGCCGCGGCGTTCGCATCGTTATTACAACATGGAACAAAGCCAATCGCCACCGCGCATGAAGGGCGCCAAGTGCAAGCGGTGATTGACGCTATTTATGAATCAGCGAAGTTGGGACATGAAGTGGAAGTGGGCGCGTGAATTTAGTTTTTCGCGCCCGCGTTTGACTTGTACTTCTCAAGTGTTTCTTTCATCTCGTCAAGCGTGTCCGAGTCCATGTCGTCTTTGGCGCCAAGATCAACCGCTTGTTGTTGCGTGGCCAAGGCCTTGTCCTTGGCGTCGCGATCCCAATACACGCGCGCAAGCGTGTCAAGAATGGCCGGATCGGCCGACTTTGAAAGGGCAACGGCTTTCTGCGCCGCAGCCAAAGAGAAGTCCAAATCGCGCGACTTTTCAGGCATTTCCGTGGCGCTGACCCAGGCCAGTTGGTTGAATTCCATGGCGGTAAGATCCATTGGCAAAAGTTGTTTGCCAACCGCGATCGCCTCTTGCGGTTGCTTGGCTGGTCCCGCCAAAATTTGAAATTTGGTCATCAACATTTGCGTGTCTGTGGGATCACTCTTGATGACATCATTCAGTTTGGCAAGCAACGCGGTGTAGTCATTGCTCTTTTGCGCGGAGCGCCTGAGTTTGGAAAGTTCCTTGCTCGCTTCTTCGCTTTTGGCCTGAGCCGCCGCGGCTTCTTTTGCCTTTGACAAATCCCACGTGCCCGCCGCCACCGCCGCCAATGGCTTGTCCATTTCCATTGGGTGTCCAATCCACTGGATCACGCCGTCCTTGCCAACAATGAACGCGCATGGAATGCCACCTTGTTCGGCGGCCTCCATCCATGACTTGCCCATGTCGCGGTCGCTGTCATACGCGACGCGGTAGCCCATGGCGTCACCCTTGCTAGTGACAAAAGTTTTCAACTTGTCCAGTTGCGTGTCTTTCTGGCCACGTTCGCTGGCGGCCACGCTTATAAATTGCACCGCGGGAAATTCTTTTTGCATGGCCGTGAGATGCGGAATGCCCTTGATACAGGGGCCGCACCACGTGGCCCAAAATTCAACAACATAGGACGTGCCCGATTGCAATTCTTTCACGGGTTCGCCCTTCACCCACGCATCCACGGCAAGCGGCGGAGCCTTGGAGCCAACGGTGAGAGTTGCGGGAACTGCAAGAACGAGGGCGATGAGCGTGGTGATCATAAGTGTCTCCTTGTGTGGTAAGGATAACCGAGAAAGCGCGCGCCAATGTAAAAGTATTTGCGTGGCTCGGCGCGTGTGGATTTGAAAGACGCAACATGAACCAAGCTCTTGGAGCGCAATGTGCGCCGCAAAAATTTCCAATTGCGCCGCTGCCCAATTGCGCCGCTGCCCAATAGCGTCCCGGCAATGAAGCCGCGGAAATGTGCAATGGCGTCGCAAAACAATTCTCCGTGCCCGCATTATGCTTGCAACATGCCATGCCAAATGCTTGATGGAAAATTGCTCGCCCATAAAGTGCGCGCCGATGTGAAGGCGCGCGTGTCGGCCTCCAATACGGTTGCGCGGCTAGACGCAATTTTGGTTGGCGCTGATGACGCCGCTGAGGTCTACGCGCAAAGCCAAGCGCGCACCTGCGATGAGGCCGGCATTCACTATGTGCTGCATCGCCTTTCTGCCTTGAGCACATTTGACGACATCGCCGGACGCGTGTTGCTGTTGAATAACGAGGATCAAGTGCGCGCGATCATGTTGCACTTGCCTCTGCCGGCGGGCGAGGATGTGGAGCGCGTGCAAAGCTTGATCGCGCCTGAAAAAGATGTGGAGGGCGTGAACCCCGCCAATATTGGAAATGTTGTGTACGGTCGGCGAAGTTTGGTTCCATGCACGGCGCGCGCGGTGCTTGAGTTGATTGAAAGCACCAAAATGAATTTGCAAGGCGCGCGCGTGGTGGTGGTGGGCGCCAGCAACATTGTGGGTAAACCAGTGGCCGTGTTGTTGATGCGTTGCCACGCCACTGTGATCAGCTCAAATAAATACACGTTGGAACTTTCGCAACTCACCCGCGGCGCCGATGTGGTTGTGGCCGCGGCGGGCGTGGTTGGATTGGTCAAGGGCGATTGGATTAAGCCTGGCGCCGTGGTGATTGATGTGGGAATTCACCGCGTGACTTCGCCCGAAGGAAAAACCACGACTTTGGGCGACGTCGATTATGAAAGCGTGAGCAAAGTCGCTGGATTTCTAACGCCTGTTCCAGGCGGCGTTGGTCCAATGACCGTGGCCATGTTGCTGCGCAATGTGGCGGACGCCTGCTTGAAAGCGTGAGCGCGCTGAGCGCTTGAAACTGCATGTGTTGCATGCGACGAAGGCCTAAAAATGTTTTCCTAAAATTGTTTGGCGCAAAAATATTTTGCGCTTAGCTATAAAACGCGTTCAGCCACCAAGCATGGCGGCCGCTTGTTGATAGCGCTCGATGGTTTTTGCAATGACATCGGCGGGCAACACGGGTCCTGGTGGGCAGCGATTCCAAAGCCCGGCTGCTTCTTGGGCCAGCAACCAATTGCGCACAAATTGCTTGTCCAAACTTTGCGGTTCGCTGCCCGCGCCAACCGTGGATGCGATCCAGTAACGGCTTGAGTCCGGCGTAAGCACCTCGTCGGCCAAGACAAGTTCGTCCGTGGCGTTGCCATGCGCGTCAAGCGCGAAACCAAATTCAAATTTAGTGTCGGCCAAGATCAAACCGCGTTGCGCGCAATGTTCGCTGGCCATTTTGTAAATTGCAATGCTGGCCACGCGCAGACGCCGCATGATCGATTCGCCAACAGACGCCGCCGCTTGCTCGAAAGAAATATTTTCATCATGGCCAGAAGTCGCCTTGCTGGCCGGCGTGAAAATGGGTTCAGGAAGTTTGCCCCATTGTTGCAAACCCGCGGGCAACACCACGCCGCACACGCTGCCATTGTTTTTATATTCCTTGTAGCCACTGCCCGCAAGCCAGCCGCGCACCACGCATTCAATGGGAACAATCCTCACCTTGCGGCAAATCATGCAGCGGCCGCGCAACATGTCGCGCTCCTGGTTGGAAATGCCAGCAACCATCTGCGGATCCGTGGAGATCACATGGTCGGAAATTATTCCCCATTGTCGTATCAGGCGGAACCATTGCATGGAGATTTCCGTGAGCAACGCACCCTTGTTTGGGATGGCGCTTGGAAGCACCACATCGAACGCGCTGATGCGATCGGTTGCAACCACCAAAATTCTTGGACATTCACCAAGTGGCGCGGTGATTTCATACAAATCGCGAACTTTGCCCACGCGTTTGCCAGCAAGCGCAAGATTGGTGGAGGTCACGCTTTTATTGACCAAAGGCATATCTGATTGGGCGGAAGTGTCAATGTGTTGAGCGTGGAATTTCGCTTCCATCACTTCATTCTAACGTGGCATGCGAAAGGCTTGCGCGATGACTTGGACTACATTGCAAAAACTCTTGATTTATAGATTCGCTTTGATTTCTGGTTACACTTTGATTCGTTATGCTTCTTTTTAAGGTTCCCAACGAATTCAAAGCATTGGACGAGCGACGCCCGAGCGGGGCGCATCTGCTTGGACGTGACGATTTGCCAGTGACTGGTGAAGTGCGACTTGAAAAAAACTATTTGAAGTGCGCGCCTTCTGAGCAAGCAGCCGCGGCATTATGTCTTGAAGTGGAAGCGGGCGTCATGGGGCGGCTGATGTTGCAAACATGTTTGTTGAAACAACGCAATGAACCCTATCTACTTTATCTGGAATTGGCTCGCCACAGAATTAAGCAATACATTGCAAAGAGCGAGGAGTGGCAACTTTTTGATCCGACTATTGCCAAGGAAAGTTTGAAGCGATGGGAACATGCGCGAACCATTTTTGTGCGCGCCATGAACGAGCCCGATGTGGACAAGTCGGAAATCTTTGCAAAGGATTCATTGGTGGCCGCGCTCGATGCCAACGAGCAGCTTGCGCTTTTGCACGCCGAATTATTGGTGAAGCGGCGATTTGGTTACAAGGCGTCCACCAGCACAGTGATTGGCGTGCGCGTGGACCCACGTAGCGATATTCAATTATGCGGTGATTCAGCCAAAGTACTGGATGTTTTATTGGTTCCAACTCCATGGAAATTGATCGAACCAAGCCAAGGAAAGTTTCACTTTGATGAAATGGATCGCTGGATGGCATTCGCTTCCAAATCCAAGCGGCCAATTGTCGCGGGACCACTGCTTCGATTTGATACGAGCACATTGCCGCCATGGATGGAAGTCCATAAGAAAGATTTTTCAAGTTGCGTCGATCGTGTCTATTCGTTCATGGAACAGGTTGTGCATAGGTATCGCGGTATTGTCACCATGTGGAACTTGGGCAGCGGAGTTCACGCCAATCAATACTTTCAATTCACTGATGAGCAAATGATTGATTTGACACGCAGGGCAAGCGTGTTGGCCAGGCAAAGCCATCTTGGCGCTAGAACACTCATTGAATTGACCGAGCCATTTTGCGATCACGTATCCACTCGACCTCATGCGATCACGCCTTGGCAATATCTGGAGCGTCTTTCGCAAGAAGGCATTCATTTTGACGCAGTGGGAATTCAAATGTGTTTTGGTAGTGCCAATGATGGCTCAGCGATGCGTGATTTGATGCAAATTTCCGCCGCGCTTGATCGGTTTCTTGCGTTCGATTGCAAAGTCATGGTCAGTGCATTTGGAGTGCCAAGCTCGCCGACAAATACGAAGGCGGATTGGTGGCGCGAGCCTTGGAGTGAGAAGTTGCAATCTTTATGGGCAAGCCGCTTGGTCACGATCGCATTGTCCAAGCCATTTGTTGAGACAGTTGTGTGGGAGCGCTTGATTGATCACGGCGACGACACAACTGGTCTTTTGTTTGCAAATGGAAAACCTAAAAGTGTGTTCGCCAAATTGCTCGCTATTCGTAAAAGGTTGCGCACGCCATTGGGTTCGCAAAATCCAAATGACGAGGCGGCGAAGGTAGAAGTAAAAGAAGATTCCAATGATGATTCGCGCATAGGCGCACCGGCGGTCGAATGAATAATCTTCGCGCGCCAGCACAGGGACTTGCTTTGTTGTCGCTGTGCGCGGTGGCGGCGTTGACTATGGCGCGAATGAGCCAGGCGCAAATGCGAACGTCCATGCAGGGATATCGCTACACCACATTGCCCATGTGGCGCGTTGACCTAGATCAAGCGGGCGTGGACGAACTCGCGGCGCTGCCCGGTGTGGGGCCATCTTTGGCCGCAGCCATTGTCGCGGACAGGCAAGCCAAAGGACCTTTCAAAACGCTGGCGGAATTGGATAGAGTTCGCGGAGTGGGGCCGGCCGTTCTTCAGCAAATTCAGCCATTTGTGCTGCAATTGCCTGAGTGAGCTTTCAAGCGAACTACTTTGCGAACTTTCAGGAAAACTTTCTGGCGAACTTTCTCATGAGCTATTATATGTTTTGAATTCAATCGCTTGAGATTGATTCAAGTTATGAAGTGGCGCGAAGATATTTTCAACTCCCCAGCGCTCGCCGCGCTTGAGGAGAAGGTACGCACTGGGGGCGCGACCAGTGTGCGTGGCGCGACTGGATCAAGCACTTCCATCATCACCGCAGCGCTGGGCGCAAAAATAAAACGTGTGACGGTGTTGGCCATGGCGCATTTGGATGAAGCCGACGAGGTGATTGCCGAGTGGCAAGACCTAGGGTGCAATGCCAAGCGATTCCCCGCCCTTGAATCTTCAGTGGCGGAAAGCATGTTGAGCGCCGATGTTTTTCTGGAGCGAATTAAAGTTGCGGACGCGCTTGAGCGCGGCGCGGTGGAATTGATTGTGGCACCGATCGCGGCCTTGATGCAGCGAATTCCACATTCCGAAAAAAGAAAAATGTTGTACCGCACTTTGCGCGTGGGTTCGCGTGTTGCGCCGGCCGAATTGGCGGCGTGGTTGACCGCGCGTGGCTATCAACGCATGGAAGCCGTTGAAAATCCTGGCGAATTCTCGGTGCGTGGTGGCGTGTTTGATGTGTATCCAAACGCGGCCAACGTGGCGGTACGGTTGGATTTTTTTGGCGACGACATTGAGCACATGCATGAAATGGACGCAGCCACGCAGGCCAATGATCGCCGCATTGAATTTGTGGATGTTCTTTCGTGCGACGAAAAACAATTGACCACGGACGACGGCGACATGGCGTTGGCCGATGTATTGCCGCGCGACGCGCTCTTTGTGTTTGCCGAATTGGGCGAAGTGATGGAGCAGGCGCGCGGATATTGGGAGCGTCTTGATGATTCCAAGGGAGTGATTGCGCCCAATGACGCGGTGAAAGGTTTCATGGATCGCGTGGGAGCCACGCTGGCGTTCAACCAATTTTCTCGCACCAACGAGCCCGCTTCTTTGGAAATGCCGCTGCGTTCCCTGAATTTAAGCGAGAGCGACACCGCCAAAGCGTTTCAAGCGCTTGTGGAATTTTCACTGGAGTCGCAGGTGATTTTATTGTGCTCAACCGATGGCGACCTGTTGCGCACCAAGGAATTGGTGCGACGCCACGCGCCAAACTCGGGGGTGGAAGTGGTCCGTCAACACTTGCACCGCGGATTTTGTTGGGAGTTCCAAGGGCAGAAGTCGCTCATGCTCATTCCAGAGCATGAGTTGCTTGGGCGTTTTGGGGTGCGGCGGCGCGCGGGTTCGGCGGCGGGTTCGGCGGCGGGTCCGCGCGCGCGCGACGCATTTTTACATTTTGAGAAGGGCGATTATGTCACCCATCGCGATCACGGCGTGGCGCAATATGTGGGGTTGGTCACACGCGCGTCGCTTGATCGAAGTGGTGGAGTTGTTCAACGCGCCAGTGAAGGTGGCGACCGCGCCAACGCTCTGCTGCAAAATGCGGCGCATCCAGAAATGGAATATCTCACCCTGCAATTTGAAGGCGGCACAAAATTGCATGTGCCGGCTCTGCGCGTGGACTTGGTGCAGAAATATGTTGGCGCTGGAGCGTCCAAGCCGACGCTGAGCCAAGTGGGTGGAAAGCGCTGGAAAGCGCAGAAAGAACGCGTTTCGGAGGCGGTCCGCGACCTTGCCGCGGAAATGTTGCGCGTGCAAGCGGTGCGCGCGGCCACGCATGGCGTTGCGTTTCCTGCCGACACCGCGTGGCAATATGAATTTGAGAGCGCCTTCCCTTGGGAGGAGACGGCGGATCAACTCACGGCCATCGCGGCCACTAAGCGCGACATGGAAATATCCAAGCCAATGGACCGCTTGATTTGCGGGGATGTTGGATTTGGAAAAACAGAGGTCGCCATTCGCGCCGCGTTCAAATGCGTCGAGTCTGGGCGTCAAGTTGCGGTGTTGGTTCCCACAACATTGTTGGCCGAGCAACATGAACGCACATTCCGCGACCGCTTCCGCGCGTATCCATTTCGCATAGAAAGTTTGAGCCGTTTCAAAAGCGACGCGCAGCAGAAAATAATTTTGGAAGATTTGCAAGCGGGGCGAATTGACTTGGTCATTGGAACGCATCGCTTGCTGTCCAAGGACATTCAATTTTCAAATCTTGGATTGGTGGTGGTGGATGAGGAGCAACGCTTTGGCGTTGAGCACAAGCAACGCTTGCTTTCATTTCGCGCAACTGCCGACGTGCTCACTCTGAGCGCCACGCCCATTCCGCGCACCTTGCACATGTCGCTGTTGGGCTTGCGCGATATCTCCAGTCTGACCACGCCGCCGGCGGATCGGCGCGCCATTGTCACGGAAGTGCTGGCCATGTCCTCCAAGCGATTGCAGCAGGCAATTCACCGTGAATTGGCGCGCGAGGGGCAGATTTATTATGTGCACAATCGCATTCGTGGGCTTGAACGCGCCGCGCAGCGCATCAAGGCGCTTGTGCCAGAGGCGCGCATAGAAATTGGCCACGGTCAAATGCCCTCCGAGCAACTTGAGCAAGTCATGTTGCGGTTTATGCGCCATGAATGCGATGTGCTGGTGAGCACGTCGATTATTGAAAGTGGAATTGACAATCCGCGCGCCAACACCATGTTCATTGACCTGGCGGATTTGCATGGTCTGTCCGACTTGCACCAGTTGCGCGGGCGCGTTGGACGCTCTAACCACCGCGCGTATTGCTATTTATTTTTGCCCGAGGGCCGCCCGCTCACTGACGACGCACGCCGGCGTTTGCGCGCCATAGAGGACTACAGCATGTTGGGCGCGGGCTTTCGTATTGCCATGCGCGATTTGGAAATTCGCGGCGCCGGCAATTTGCTGGGCGCGCAGCAAAGCGGCCATATTGCGGCGGTGGGGTACGAAATGTATTGCCAACTGTTGGAGGACGCGGTGGATGGCTTGACCGCGCGCAAAAAAATTCGCTCCGCCGACAATGTGCTTGATATTGGTTTGGCTGGCGCCATTCCCCGTGGCTTCATTGCCAGTGAGCGGCGAAGGTTGGAGGCGTATCGGCGACTTTCCAGCGCCGACACTCTTGAAGTGGTGCTGCAGGCTGCGCGCGATATTGAAAACGCGTATGGAAAACTTCCGACCACAATGCAAATGCTGGTGGATTTGGCGCAACTACGAGTGCTGTTGGCGGCCTGTAGCGTGCGTTCTTTGGTGCGGCGCGATTTGGATTACATTTTTCACACTACGCAACCTGTTTTATTGCAACGCGCGTTTGCCAAGTCGCAAGTCACCGTGCGCGTGGTTGGAAAAACCGACGCACAAGGCCTGATTGATGTCTATGTTCGACCAAGTCAGTCTATAAGCGATCCCAATCGCATGATGAAATTATTGCTGACGCAATTGCAAAAAGCGGTCGCACTTTAACTTCGTTCGACAAAGTGAATTTGCAAATAGCGCGCGACATAATCCAGAATGCTGGATGTCTCTGGAATTTCTGGATTAGCCGTCAAGCCCATTGGTTCAAAGCGCATGCCGCGGAATCGATCGACCGCGTCGTGCGTGCTTAGGCCATGTTGCAGCGCCAAACTAAACGCGCGGCAAAAACCTTGAATGAGTCCCGAAAGCGTGGAGCCTTCCTTGCTCATCTTGATAAAGATTTCGCCAGGGCGGCCGTCGTGAAAAAGACCAACCGTGAGATAGCCCTCGTGCCCGGCAATGCAAAACTTGTGGGTTTGACTTCGACGGGTTTCAGGCAAAATTTCGCGGCGGGATGATAGAAGCGTCATTGATTGATCCTCGACGGAAATATCCATCGGTTCAATCACCTCTTCAACTAAACTTTCTGCGTTGTTCATTTTGGTTCAAGTATCCCGTGGGAAGATTTCAGTTTAACTGCATCACGGCGTTGGCGCGACCCAATTGCGCAAGCAGTCTTTCTTAATTTTCAAAGTTGAAAGTTCCGACAACTTTTCCCTTGCTCGGGTTGACCCCGAACATTCCGTGGGCGATTGGCATGCATGGAATTGCAGTCGCGCCTGTTCCTTGCAAATTTCTAAACGGTTGAACTGTGGATTTCCTGTAGGTTTTGCGGGTTGACTGGCAAGGTAAAACAGCAGAAATTCGGCGTAATGATGCTGGTTTTTAAGACCAAGCCCAGACCAAACCCAGACCAAACCCAGACCAAACCCAGACCAAACCCAGACCAAGCCCAGACCAACTCAGGTTCCACCAGATGGGGCTCAGAGCAAAAAAAAGCGACAGCAACCCCCCACGGCGGGGCTTCAGTTTGTCACAAATGAGAGTGTCTTAGTCCTTGTCCTTCTTGGACTTCTTGCCATTTTCAAACTTGTCGGCTTTCTCAGACTTCTCAGATTTCTCGGCCTTGGGGACGGCTTCTTCATCAGACTTATCGGCCGACTTATTGCCCTTCTTCTCTTTCTTGCCCTTCTTGGACTTCTTGCCCTTCTTGTCCTTGGCATCGCCCTCAGAATCATCGCTGCCTTGGGCGTCGCTGCTGGTCTCGTCCATGTCCTCAACCACTTCCTCATTTTCAGCAGCGCGCTCGGCGTCCACGGATTGTTGGAAGAGCTCAAGTGTCCGATCTGGCAGCACTTCGACATTGATTTCCGTGCGCAGTTCACGATCAAACACAATGGCGCAGGTGTAGGAACCAATGCGGCGAACCGTGTTGGCCAAACGAACCGCGTGAATATCAACAGGGAAGCCGTCCAAGTGCAATTGGTCGCAGATGTCGCGGTGGGTCACGGCGCCGTACAGGGCACCTTGGTCGTTCACGCTGCGAACAAGTTTGATGGTGATATCCGTCAAGCGCGCGATCAACTTGGCGCGGCCCTCTTGGCGCATCTGCATGGCGGCTGCCGCGGTGGCGCGAGCTTCCTTCAATGCCTCGATTTTTGCAGTGGTTGGATATTCAGCTAGACCGTGTGGCAGCAAGTAGTTGCGCGCGTGTCCGGGCTTGACCTTGACGACATCGCCAACCAGGCCCAGATTTTCAACAGAGATATTTAAAAGTAACTCAACATTTCGCTTCGCCATGACGCTGTCCTTCCCCTTTGGGGAGTGAGGGTGGTCGCAACACCCAACTATGTGCCTGCTTTCACGCGAAAGTCAGGCTGCGACGAGCGCCCAAGTATGGCAAAAACCCCCTTGATTCACAAGGGGGTGAAGAGTTGAACTCTTGATTTTTTGCCTTGAGCGCGTGGGACGTTTCACAGCACGAAACCGTTGCGTGACAGCCCAAAGCGTTGCTGCCCATGCACGAAACCGTTGCGTGACAGCCCAAAGCGTTGCTGCCCATGCACGAAACCGTTGCGTGACAGCCCAAAGCGTTGCTGCCCATGCACGAAACCGTTGCGTGACAGCCCAAAGCGTTGCTGCCCATGCATTCTCAAACTGCATGGCGGCTCACTGTGTGGTCGTTGTGTCACGCCAAGGAATGAAGCGGGGTCAAACGCTTTCAGCCAAGGCATGAAACAACTCCACGCATGAAGCGATATCTGTTAAGCGCATTGTGCTTCTAGAAAAAACTTAGAACGGAATGTCGGTGTCTGGAACTGTGCTGTGGCTTTCGCTCGGCGCTTGAGTTGAGCCTTTGCTGAAGCCACCGCCACCATTTCCACCGCCACCATTTCCACCGCCACCAGCGCCAGCCGGGGCGCCGATAAATTCGAAGCTTTCAACCACCACGCGCAAGCGTGATTGCTTCTTGCCTTCCTTGTCTTCCCATTGGTCAAGCTTCAGGCGACCTTCGATGAACACAGGGCGACCCTTGCTGAGGTATTGCTTCATGACCTCTGCCGTGCGTCCCCATACTTCACAATCCACGAAGGTTGTTTCTTCACGCGCCTCGCCGGCCGCGGACTTGAACTTGCGATTCATGGCAATACCGAAATTACCCACGGTCTGATTGCCTTGCGGCAACACCTTGAGTTCGATATCGCGAGTCAGATTGCCCATCAACATTACTTTATTAAAATTAGCCATGTCATTACGCCTCCTTGTTGCGTGGATGCATTCTATAACGCCGCCACCCCAACTTTTACATTTGTTGCGGAAGTTCTTGAAAAATAAATCGAGCCACCCAAATAGGGGGCTCGAATGTGCACACGTATGAAGGCGCGCAATGTGATCGCGCCATTGGTAAACCAATCCAACCCTTGCGGGTGGATTGTGCAACCTGGCCGCGGTTTAGGCGTCGCGGTCCATGTCGCGTTCCCCATCTCGCTCAGACATGCCAGCCTCATCGCCTGGCATGGCTCGCAAACGGCTCTCATCCATGGTTTTTTGCATGGATTCAGCGTTCTTGAGCTGCTCTTCGGTCAAGTGGTCCGCGCGGATCACCATGCTGCGAAGCAACTTCTCATTCAAGTTGCAATCACGCTCGATGGGGGCCAAGCGGTCGCTAACGGTGCGGAAGAAGGCCAAGATGTAGAGGCCGCGCTTGTTGCCCGCGATGTCGTAGGCCAACTTGCGTTCATCCCATTTGGCAATGGAAAGAATTTCCGCTCCGTTGCGGGTCAAGATTTCCTTGACCAGATCGGTGGAGCCCTGCAAATCAGAGCTGGCGGATTGCGGAAAGAGAAACATGCCTTCGTAGGGGCGGGTGCGTTCTGCTGTCAGTGTTGCGTCCATATCAGTGTCCTTTCAAAAATGTGTAGTGACTGTGAATCCAAAATTTGAACCCGCTCAAGAACGTACTTGAGCGGAATAATGTCAAGCCTCACCCGCGGTCGCTCCAGCGCCGCGGCGATTAAAAGTATTCATGGCGTGCTCGAGCCCGCGCTCGGCCCAACATGCCGCGGCTTCGGCCGCTTCATCAAGTCCCGCGTCCATGCGAGTCTTTTGTTCCGCTGTGAAATGTCCAAGGACATAATTCTCCGTTGGAATTTTTCCCGGCGCATCAATGCCAATTCGCAAACGCGACCAGTGGTCGCTTCCAAGTCGGCGCGTGATGTCGGCGAGTCCATTGTGTCCACCATCGCTGCCTTGGCCACGCAAGCGGATCGCTCCGCAAGGCAACGCAAAGTCGTCGGCGATCACCAGCACATCTTGTGTGGCGTCAAGTTTGTGGAAGCGAATGGCCTCCAGCGCGCTGACGCCGCTGAGATTCATGAAGGTGGTTGGTTTCAGAAGAAGCACACGCTCGCTTCCAATCTGGGCTTCAAGCAGCAGTCCGGTGAAACGCGATTTCGCAGGCGATGCCGGCGGATTCGTGAACCTTCGTGCCAATCGATCAAGCACATCGAAGCCCGCGTTGTGGCGGGTTGCGGTGTACTCGGCTCCAGGATTTCCAAGACCAACAATAAGACGCATGGAATTTCAACAGGCTTACGCCTTCTTGTCCTCCTTGGCAGGTGCCGCGCCCTCGGCGACTTCCTTGTCCTTCTTGGCGGTCAACACTTCAGGTTCAGCGACCGCGGTTGGAGCCGTGGCTTCAGCCGCAAGTTCTTCCTGCACAATGATCACGCGCGCGTAGGCGGAATGTGAATCCGTGACCGCGGTAATGCCGGCGGGAAGTTTGTACTCGCCAACAGTCATCAAGTCGCCCTTCATGTTTGTCAGGTCGATGCGAATTTCTTCTGGAATGTCGCGCACCTTGCAACTCACTTCAAGTTCCGTGACATCGTGCGTGAGCACGGCGCCAGGACGCTTGGCGGCTTCAGGCTGACCAAAGTAGTTCAAGCGAACTTTCACGGTCACCATTTCATCCAAGTTCACGCGCGCAAGATCCACGTGAATGACATTGTCACCCAGCCATCCAAATTGCAATTCTTTCACAAGGCATGTTTCCGTGGTGCCGCCTTCAAGGGCGATGTTCAACACGTGCGCGCCTTGTTGCAGTGTGTGCAGGGTGAGCTTGGCGTCCAGTTGCAGCGCCATGGGCTGGCTTCCGTGGCCATACAAAATAGCGGGCAATTTGCCGCTTGCGCGCAGTCTTTTGGTGTAACGGGTGCCCAATTTTACACGAGGTTGGGCTTGCAGTGTCGGGGTTGTCTTAGACATGGGTGAGATCTCCTATAAAAGAAAGTGAATTGATGAAATTTGAAATCGAAAGTGAAAGATTTTTCAGCGGGCGGGTCCAAAAGATTTTCCAAAGAGCGCGCTCACGCTTTGGTTGTGATGAATGCGGTGGATGGCTTCGCCCAACATGCTGGCCACGCTGAGCACGCGCAACTTGTGGCGGATGGGTTGAAGGCGATTGTCAATGGGAATAGTGTCGGTCACTGTGACGCTGGTGATTTCCGGAGCGGCCAGGCGCTCGATGGCTTGGCCAACCATGACGGCGTGCGTGCATGCCAGATGAACGCTGGTGGCGCCGCGCTCGCGCGCGACTTTGGCGGCCTCGACCACGGTGCCCGCGGTGGTGATCATGTCGTCGAACATGATCACGGTGCGGCCCTTCACTTCGCCAATGACGTTCTTTACTTTCACTTCGGTGCCGCTTTGGCGGCGCTTCTCAATAATGGCTAAGTCAATTCCCAAATGCTCCGCGAACATGTTGGCGGTCTTGGCGTTGCCAACATCCGGACTCAACACAATTGGATTTACGAAACCGGGAAGTTCCTTGCGGAAGTGATCAAGCAGCACGGGGCTGGCCGTGAGATGGTCCACGGGAAGATCAAAAAACCCTTGAATTTGGGCGGCGTGCAAGTCAATGCACATCACGCGGTGGGCGCCCGCGGTGGTGATGAGATTGGCCACTAATTTGGCTGTGATTGGCACGCGGCCCTCGTCCTTGCGGTCTTGGCGCGCGTAGCCAAAGTAGGGAATGACCGCCGTGATGCGGTTGGCGCTGGCGCGGCGCAGGCAATCAATATAGATGAGCAATTCCATAAGGCTGGCGTTCACCGGACTGCATGTGGAAAGCACCACAAAGCAATCGCGGCCGCGCACGTCCTCATCCAACTTGACCAGCAATTCGCCGTCTGGAAAAACTTTGGTCTCACCGGCGCCAAGTTGCAGCTCAAGATATTTCACAATGCCATTGGCCAAATGCAGGCCAGTGGTGCCAGCGAATACTTTCAACGTGTCTTTGTCTTTGACGCTCATGATGTGCTTTCTATTGGAAGACAATTTCGCGCGCGCAGAATTCCGTCCACGTGCGCCAGTTGTTCTGGTGTGTTGATGCTGAGCACCTCTTCTTCAGGCACCGCGTTCATGACGGCGATATGCAAGCCGCGCTTGAGCAGAAGTTCAAAGACATCGGTGATGTAGTACTCGCCATTGACGTTCTTGTTGGTGACAAGTTTCAGCGCCTCAAACAAAGCCTTGGTGTTGAAGAGGTAGTAGCTGGGATTGATTTCCTTGATGGCCAACTGCGCGGGCGTTGCGTCCTTCTGCTCCACGATGCGCAGAAACTTTCCGGCGCCGTCGCGCTCAATACGGCCGTAGCCACTGGCGTCTTTCACAATACTGGTGGCTAGACTTGCGGCCGCGTTTTCACTGCTATGCTTTTGCCACAATTTGTGCAGTGTTTGGGCTTGAATCAGCGGACCGTCGCCGCACAACACGAATACATTTTCGCCCAGCAAACCTTGTTCATACACCAAGCGCGCCTGATCAACGGCGTGGCCCGTTCCCTGTTGCGGCACCTGCATGACGCAGTGGCACGCGGGCTTTTCATTGGCGAAGGCGGCTTGCACAACTTCGGCGCGGTGGCCCACAACAAGAACAATTTCTTTGGCGCCAACTTGGCGCGCGCTGTGCACAACCCACTTCACCATGGGTTGACCGGCGACCTCGTGCATGACCTTGGGCAAGTCGCTGTTCATGCGCGTGCCTTTGCCTGCCGCCAAAATAATCGCGGAGTCTGGTGAACTTGAAGTTGGAGTGGTGTGGTTGTTCATGCTTGGCTTTGAAATTGCGGCGACACTCAACACGCTTGCGCGCGGACGCTGTCTCTTGTGTGACCAGAATTGGCCCGCCTAGATTCGAACTAGGACAAGGAGAACCAAAATCTCCTGTGCTACCGTTACACCACGGGCCAAAATAAAATCTGATTTCATTCTATCCAATTTTATTTTAGATCAATCCACTTTGGATTGTGAGAAGCGTCTATTGAGTTGTGCTGAAGGTGTCGCTTGTGATTGTGCTCCGAGAAAGTCAACCTGAACCGAAGAGCCCGCACGCGCGGAACTCTTTTCGCGGCTCAGGGACCATTCCCCGCACCGCGGCTGTCGTCAAGGCAGGAGCGCCCGTCAGCCGCGACGGCACGCCCCGTGCGGCGCCGACTCTTGTGGAGTTCGTCACCGACGGCCCGAGGGGAGAAACTTTAGCCGAAATGCCGCTTGAACTCAAGACCGTGGCGCATTGAAAAATGGGCTATCTTTTATCGTGAATTCAAGCAAAGATGCGGCGCGATCAGGCCACCAAATAGGCGGGCGACTGCAGCAATCGGATGGATTCAACCCGTCCAGAAAGCCAAGAGACTTGAATGCGGCTGCCGGAGTCCACGCCACCGGCTGGAAGGGCCAGGCCGGACATTCTTAAAGGTATGGCGGTTGGTTGACCGTCAAACAGCACCACCAAGTCCACAATGTGATCGTGGTGAATGGATTTGCTTGTGAAAGCAATCACTTGTCCGTCAAGATGTCCATTGCCACACATCATATGAAACTACTCATCGGTCTAAGTGTAGGCGCGGCTTGAAATTTGCAATGCGCGTGGAGCACTTGCCATGCGTGGACAATTGGACACAATCAGGCGCATGGCAAATGAATCCATGTCAGGCGAATCCAGGTCAAGCGACGCGGATCTTTCGCCGAAATCATTGCTGGCCGCGTACGCGGGCGGCGCGTTTCCAATGGCGGACGTGGACACCGGCATCGTCGAGTATTTCACATGCGATCCGCGCTGCGTGATTCCGCTGGATGCGTTTCGACTTCCACACACTTCGCAGCGCGCCATTCGCGCAAGTTTATTTCGCATGCGCGCCGACACCGCGTTTGAGCAGGTGATGCGCGGTTGCATGTTGCCGCGGCCCGGTCAAGAGCGCACGTGGATTTCGGAGTCCATGGTGGAGGCGTATTGCAAGTTGCATGAGTTGGGATTTGCCCACAGTGTGGAGGCGTGGCTGGATGACAAGTTGGTGGGGGGCTTGTACGGAGTCTCACTTGGCGGCGCGTTCTTTGGCGAAAGCATGTTTGTGCTGCGCAACGCGGGCGCCGGCAACGCCAGCAAGGCGTGTTTGCATTGGCTGGTCACGCACTTGAAATCCAAGCAATTTGCCTTGCTAGACAGCCAATATTCAAACTCGCTGGTGCTAAGTTTTGGTGGCGTTGAAATACCAGCCCCGGAGTATGAGGCGCGGCTTGCTGCGGCCATGGATTTGGATGTGGCATTTTAATGTGTGCCGCGCGCGTTCAACTTTCGCTTCGTGACAAGCCAAGTTTTTCCAGCGACAGCGTGGAGCCAACCGCGTCCACGGACTCGTAGCCTTTTTTACGCAGCGCAAAAATAATCTCGCGAAAGTCGGCGGGCACCGCGCCGGTGAAGGTGACTTTCTCGCGCGACGACGGATGTTCAAAGCGCAACATGGCCGCGTGCAGCGCTTGTCGATCCATGACAATGCGTTTGGTGTCGCCAACATCAATGCCCAACTCCGCGGCGGTCAGCCGCTTGCCGTCGTACATGTCGTCGCCCACAATGGGCCAGCCCAAGTGGCTCATGTGAACGCGGATTTGATGCGTGCGCCCCGTGAGCAATTCCAATTCAACCAGCGAGTAGCCGTCGTAGCGCTCAATGGTTCTATAAATAGTGCGGCTCTCTTTGCCCTCATCGCCCCAGCGCACGGCGTATAACTCGCGGATGGTTGCGTGCTTTCCCAGCGGTAAATCAATCAAATCGGTGACGGGCTCCGGCGTTCCATGCACCAGGGCCAAGTAGCGTTTCTCGGTGGTGCGATTCTCAAATTGTTTGGCGATGCGCCAGTGCGCGGTGTCGGTCTTGGCCGCCACCATGACGCCGGTGGTCCAGCGATCAAGCCGATGCACAACGCCGGGACGCGCGAACTCCTTGCCAACTTCACTGAGCGCGCCTTGCGAGCGATGCAGAAAATGCCACGCCAACGCGTTGATGAGCGTGCCGCGTTTGTAATTGCGCGCCGGATGCACGAGCAAACCAGCTTGCTTGTTGACAACAATAATGTCGTTGTCCTCATGCACAATGTCCAGCGGAATTTCGTCAGGTGGAACCTCGCTTGAAGGCGGCGGCGGAAGCACCGCGATAATTGTGTCGCCCTTGTGAAGCTTGGTGCTGGGCTTTGGAATGCGGCCGTTGACCGTGATGCTTTGCTCGTGGATCAAGCGCTGCAGCGACGTGCGGCTGAGAAATGGAATGCGGTCGACCAAGTAGCGATCAAGGCGCTTGTCCAAGTCGCGCTGCAATATAAAGGTCACCTTGATCGGCGTGTCGTCGTCGCCTTCTTGACCTTCATAGAGCGCCTGAAGTTCCTCCGGATTGATCTCGTTGGGCTCTATCTCATTCACTGTGCGCAATTACTTTGGTAAAGCGGGCGCGGCGGGCGCGGCGGGCGCGGCGGGCTCGGTCGCTGGCTCAGTTGCCGCTGGAGTTTCGGTTGGAGTGATGCGAAGCGGCATGGCGGTTGGCGGGTTCATGCTGGGGGGCATCAACAAATTCTGCGTGCTTGCGGAGGTATCAGTCGGCGCGTTTGGATCCACTGGACGCGAAGGCATGTCGCGAATTTGTGCGAGTTGCGGCAATGATTGCTTGCGATTTTCGGCGATCGTGGACAATTGCGGATATGTTTTTGCGGCGAGTTCCTGGGCTTGAGTCAAGAACGAAGCGGCTTGCGTTGCATCATTCTTTGTTTCCGAAACGGCGGCACGACCAAATAGAGCGGCCACCGTCAGCAGGGTTGCGGGTCCAGTTGCTTGCGCGCCTTCGGTGGCAACTTTGGCGTAAAGACGATCGGCCTCGGCCAAATATTCAACGCGCATTTCCGGTGTCAAGGTGGAGTCCGCCGCGTCAACTTCGCGATCAAATCGCTTGTTGGTTTGTAGCGAATTCATGTACGCGTCGGCCGCGTTGAGCGTGGCCAATTGTGAGATTGAATCCGTTCCAATATTTTTATTGGCAACCTCGATCAATTCCAGCGGAGTTTTCGCGCTTATAAATTCATTCCACGCGCCATCGCGACTTTGTTCGGCGCGATTTTCCCACCATTTGAAACCCATGAAGCCGCACAACACCAGCATGGCGAGCAGCAAATAGTTGGGTCCTTGGGTCTTGAGCCAGAAAAGAAAATCGCTGTTCAGGCGGCTTTCGGTGAGCGTTCCATGTTGAATGTCTTTGAGTCGGTTGTCCATAAGGAGCAAGAGTGTAGCGAGAAGCGGCGACTTTCAAATGCGTTGCCCCTATGCTGCAAACGTGAAAGGTTTAATCGCCGTCGATCTTGATGGAACGCTGCTTGATTCAAGCGGCAAGGTTTCGCCGCGCAATATCAAAGCCATTGGCGACTTGCGCGACGCGGGCTACAAGGTTGTGCCCGCAACAGGTCGATCGTGGCGTGAATCACGCCGCATTTTTGAGGTGATCAATGCCACAGGCGTGGCCGTCACCTCCGGCGGAAGCGTGCTCAGCGATGCGGTCACTGGAAAAACCATCGAGTGCCTTGCCATTGACCCCGCGCTGGTCCGGCGCTTGACCTTGGCGGTGCTGGAGCGCGGATTGCTGGCGCACTTGTTGCGCGATCACGATTCAAGTTGCCACGATTATTGTTTGGTTGGAACAGGGCATGTCAATCCAGCCACCGAGTGGTGGTTGAAGGCGCATCAAGTGGATGTGCGGCGCGTGGACACGATTGAAGATTTGGAAAAATTAGGATTTGATCATGTGCTGCGTGTGGGTGCGGTGGAGCGCGGCGATGTGTTGGCGCCGGTGTGCGCCGCCATGCGCGAGCAATTTCATGGGCAGGCCAGCATGCAATCGTGGAGCGCCGTCACATCCAACGCAGCCATTGGAAGCGAGACGCATCTTCTAGAAATTTATTCAGTGGGTACCGACAAGTGGACCATGATTCAGAAATTGCGCGACCGACATGGTCTTAGCAACAAGCAGGTGTTTGCCATTGGCGACGGGCTGAATGATCTCATCATGGTGCGCGAGGCTGGCGTTGGAATTGCCATGCAGAACGCGCATGCGGAGCTTCGTCCATTGGCCAAGCACATCGCGCCGCACCATCATGACGATGGTTTCGCGCACGTGGTTGAACAAATTTTAAGCGGAGCCATCTGCGCGCACTCGGTACGATCCACAATGTGAGTGTATTTGGACGCGATCAACTTAATGCGTGGACGCCGCCCGTTGCGCGCGCCGAGGGCTTTGTGCTTTGCACAGCATTTGAAGCCATTTTAAAGGGTATTTTTGAATGCGAGTGGCCAATTTCGGAGGTCTTCGCGCCGCGCAAGCCGCCGCTGGACATGCTGTTTCGAATTCTTGTTGAGCCGCGCGCCTTTGAAGTGGCCGAGCGCCACGGACTTGCGCTGCACACATGCGTGGACGCCACGCGCGCGGTTGAGTTGGCGTTGCGTTGCGCGGCGCAAGGCAAGCGAGCCGTGGTGTTTGTTCCCAACGATCAATTGCACACCGCCATGAATGTGTTGGCGCGCGAAGATGGTGGGCGTTCGTCTGGCGAAGGTCGCGTTGTGTTGGTGTTGGAGGACAATCCATATTTGTCATCCATGGCGTGTCCGCTGCAAAGCGCGTCGCAGTTGGGCTTGCCATGTTTGACGCCAAGCACCGTGGCGGGTTTGCGAATTGGAATTCAGGACGCGTTTCGCTTTGCGCAAGCCACCGAGCGCGTGGTGGCGTTGATCGCGCATGTTGGATTGTTGCGCTCCATGGACACGCTTGAAGTGGAACCCAATCGGATGCTTGATCGTGCGGACGCGGCGCTGGAGTTGCGGCGCAATCGCAGGCCCACGCGCGGCGCCGAGCGCGAGGAACCGCTGGCCATAGCGCGTCGGTTGGAGTTGAATCAATTAAGCGCCATGCCTTCGCCTGGAGAAATGGAACCGTGGGGAATGATCGCCATGGGTACGTGCGTCATGGCTATTCGCCATCTGCTGGAGGAATTGGGTTTGTCCGGGCGCGTTCCGTTGTTGGCGCTTTCAATGTCGCATCCGCTTGACGGCGCGTCGTTGGTGCGATTGTTGTCGCGCTGCGCGAATGTTGTTGTGCTAGAACCGCGGCCCGGCATGTTGGCGCGCGAAGTGTTGCAAGTGGCGGAGCAGGCGCGCCGCGGCGGTGAAAAAATCGCGGCGATTTGGTGGGATCGACTTCCGTCGGATGGCGCGGTGGAACCAGTTTTGGAAATGAATGACGCCACCCGACCGTCTATTTTGGCGCGCAAGATCGCGCATCTTTTAAGCCGTATTCGCCCGTCATTAATGGTGCAAGAGAGGCTCTTGGATGTGGTGGCGCAGACCGAAAGCATAGAAGTGCCTGACCGCGGCGAGGGCATTGGAGTTTCCGGCGCCATGGATTCGCTGCGCTCCATTGTCAGGGAAGTTGCGGATCAATTCTCGTCGCGCATTGAGACGGGGGCGCAAGGAATCCGCACGGGAATTATTTTTGAGAATCGCGAAGCGCCGGAATCGGATCGATTTGTGGTGATTGAAACTTGGGATCGGCGCCGCTTCGCGCGCGAGGGCGCGGCCGCCGTTCGTCAAGGGGCTCGCGATGTCAAGTCGCGAATTTTAGCGGTGTGTGATTTGGGTGGTGAGGACACGCCCGAGATCGAGCAACTCACTCGCGCCGCAATTGCGCAGGACGCCGCGGGCTCGGTTGAGATCATGAGCGGCGATTTGAATGATCGTCCAACTTTTCGCGAGTTGCTTCGCTCCGCAGTTCTGCGCGATGGCCTTACGGTGGTCATTGGCCGCGACGGTCCGCCGCCGCGGCGCGATGTGTATTTGCTTGACCGCGCGTTCGCCGAAGTGGACCGCATGGGGTTTGTTCCAATGCAGCGCGCCATTTGGTCGGCGGAAGCGGCTTGCGATGTGCGCCCGGCGGCGCCGGCGATCATGGTGGAAAAAGGATTGGAACGCGGCACAAATCCGCTCAAAACAGAATTCAAAGTGGAGGTGCTTGCGGACCGCACTGGCACGCAATTTCAATTTCACGCGCGGCCGTTGCTTGAGCAAGTTGAAGTCTTGCGCACCAAGCCGCCGCGACCGGAGGAGTTGCAGCCTGGCGCGCCGCGTCCGGCGCCACCGCGCATTATTCACGCCGACAGCGGTCGTTGGCGCGCGCATCTTGCAGGTTGGCGTGGTGAGGCGCCGGGGCTTGCGGCGCTTGCGCTGTGTGAAGCGGGCCGCTCCATGGGCTACCGCGTGCAAGCCGTTTCGCAATCCATTCCAATTGGTCCAGGTCGCCGCGCGTGGAGTCAAGTTGTCTTCACAAGTTTGGACGCCATCGCCTCAACATTCGCCACGCAAATTCCATATGGCGAGGCCGACGTGGTGATTGGCCTTGACGCGGTGGAGACTGTTCGCGCGCTTGGACCCGATCCGTTTTTGCGTGTGGCCCATCGCGATCGCACATACTTGGTCGCCAACACGGGCTTACTTGATGATCAAGTGGACGCCGAAGATTTCAAGGCCGCGGGCGAGTTGCCCATGGCCGCGTCGTACATGTGCCGCGGCGACGGCGTGTTGTTGATGGATGTCGCCAACATTTGTCGAAGAACATTTTTAACCGAGCGCCTGACGGATTTGGTTTTGCTTGGAATGGCCTTTCAACAAGGGCTTCTTCCCGTGAGTGAAAGCGCTTTGGAAGCGGCGGTTCGCCGCATTGAAGAGCGCGGATACGGCCGTTGCGTGCAAGCCATGCAATATGGCCGAGTGCTTGCGGCCGAGCGCACACGCCTGATGAATTTGCCGCTGGGCGCGGGCGAGATCAAGGATCGCGGTCCGGAAGGCCTGGCGCGTTTGGTGCGCCGCATTGATTTGGAAATTTCTGAAAGTGGTTTCTTCGCGCGCCGTTCGCGCGGACGATTTCGTTTATTGATGCGCGAGTTGTTGCAGACCATGTCGCCGCTTTCGGGAACGCGCGTTGGTCGCGCGGCGCGGCGCGACGCGGTCACGGGTCTTCATCGATGTTGGTTGTGGGGCGGCATGACGTACGCGGAAACATACGCGCGCTTGTTGCGCGGCTTGGCGCGCGCGGATTCCGCCAATGACGGATGGCCACTTTTGGTGTACGCGCCGCTTCCGCTGGCGGAGGTGATGTTGATTCGTGACCTTGTGTTCGTGGCCACCATGAGCACAAGTTTGGAGCAACGCAGGCTCACGCGCCGTCGACTGGATGTGCGCGCCGGCCGCGGCGACCGCATGGAGCGTCGCTTTTTAAACCGCATTGAAGTCACGGTATTTGGCCGCTTTATTCGCCTTGATTTCCGCTCAAGCGATTGGCCTGCAAAAGTTATTCGAACGCTTTCCTGGCTTGTGCCGCTTGGTGTTCGCGGAAAACTTTCAGAGCGCGCCGGGCGCGACGCGGTCACGGAAATGGTGGTGCGCGCCGCCGCCGAACCGGAGCGGCGAAATTCTTGGGGCGCGTTCTTCGCGCGTTTGCATGAGTCGGCGGTGGACGGCACGCTTCTTTCACTTGATGAGAAATCAATCCGCGCCTTGGCGACTGAGTGGTTAAGCGCCTCTGAAATTGTCGCGGACAACGACGACGCCATTCGTTCCGCGACGGCTACTTCGCATAGGACATCGCCGCCAAATCCATTCTGACTTCATGAATAGGATTCGCGCCACGCACATGCGCGCGGTGGTCACATCCAACGTGACCGCCGTTGGAACATGGTTGCTACCAAAGATTACGCACGCGAAGTCTTGGCCGCGGAACCCATCTTCACTTCATGTCGAAGTTGTCCGCATGCCGCTGCAATGTCGCGGCCGCGGCTGGCGCGAATGTGCACATTCACGCCGCGGCTTCGCAGCACCTCTTGAAATTGCAGCACATCTTCAGTCAGCGGCCTGCGAAACGGCAAGTCCGCCACTTCATTCCAGCGAATTAAATTCACATTGGCGCGCAATCTCCGCGCCAAAACGCTCAATTCATCGGCGTGCTCGGGGCGATCATTGAAGCCGCCAAGAACAATGTATTCCAGCGTGATTTCGCGGCCTGTGGCGCGGAAATATTCATCGCAGGCGTCAAGCAATTCTTCAATGGTGGAATACTCCGCCCACGGAATAATTTTTCTCCGCATCTCGTCGTTGGGCGCGTGCAAACTCAGCGCCAGCGTGACTGGAATTTCAAAGCCAACCAACTTGCGAATGGCGCCGGGAAGTCCAACCGTGCTCAGCGTGATTCGACGCGCGGAAATTCCCATGCCCCACGGCGCGTTTAATGTTCGAATGGCGTCGGTGACCGCGGAGAAATTTGCCAATGGTTCGCCCATGCCCATGAACACCACATGTGAAATTCGCTCCACGCCTTTGAGGCGACCCAGGCGCCAGGCTTGTTCAACAATGCGGCCGCGCGTGAGATTGCCTTCAAGACCGCCAATTCCGCTGGCGCAAAATTTACAACCCACGGGGCAGCCCACTTGGCTGCTCACGCACGCGGTCTTGCGTTCCGGGTTTGGAATCATCACGCATTCAGTGGTGCGGTCCGTGCTCGCATTGTTCACGATTGGAAGTAGGGATGTCGCACGCTTGGCCGAATCCGGCCACGCCAACAATAATTTTTGCGTGCCATCGGTCGCGCTCATTTCCGCCTGCAAATATCCTTGTTCAAAGATCATTTCCTGCTCAAGGCGCTCGCGATTCAATTTGGAAAGATTGGTCATGAACGCGGGCGCGATCACGCCTTTGGTGTAGACCCACTCCATGATTTGCTGGGTCACAAACGCCGGCATTTTGCGCGCGGACACCCATGCCGCAAGCGTGGCGGGGTCAAACTCAAAGAACGCGCTGGCTTCCTTGACGGCGTCGCTGGGGTCCATGGAAATTTCCACTTCACTCACTGTGTCGCGCCAATGGTCAGGTCAACTGTGCGATGAGGAATGTTGCGCGCCTCCAGCCAACTGTGAAGGGCGGGGGCGCTGTCGGTGCGGACCACCTTGCAATTGCTCGGATCCACGCCGCGCTTGCGCATCAACTCCTTCAAGGTTCCAGGCAAGCCAAACTCAACTTCCTCGCGGTAAATGTCGCGCTGCTCAACTTCGCCACCAAAGCGCTCGATCAATTCCGCGATCAAATCATGCACTAAATCTTCTGGCGCGCTCGCGCCCGCGGTGATCAGCGTGGTGCCCACGCCTTCAAACCACTCCGGTTGCAATTCGCTTTTGTCATCGATCAAGCGCGCCTTGGTGCCAACTTTTTCCGCGATCTCCATTAAGCGAACCGAGTTGCTTGAATTGCGGCTGCCAACCACAAGCACCAGATCAACCGATGGCGCAAGCGCGCGCACCGCGCGTTGACGATTGGTTGTGGCGTAGCAAATATCGCTTGACGGCGGCTCCTTCAGAAGTGGAAACGCGTCCTTGAGCGCCTTAATAATCACGTCGGCGTCGTCGGTGCTCAGCGTGGTCTGCGTGAGGTACACCAGTTTCGCAGGATCATGAATCACCAAGTTTGGAATGTCGGCGGGATTTTGCACCACTTGAATTGAATCCGGCGCCTCGCCGCGCGTGCCCACAACTTCTTGATGATCAACATGGCCCACCAAAAGAATTTGGTACCCAACCCGCGCGTAGCGAATGGCCTCGTTGTGAACTTTGGTCACCAGCGGACACGTCGCATCAATCGCGGTCAAGCGCCGCGCCTCGGCCTGCGCGCGCAACATGGGGCTGACCCCGTGCGCGCTGAATACTAAGATTGAACCTTCGGGGACATCATCCACATCCTCGACAAATTTCACGCCGCGGTCGCGGAAGCGATCCACCACATGCATGTTGTGCACGATCTCGTGGTAAACATAAATTGCCTCGCCAGGGCACAATTCTAGAAGTTGATCAACAACATCGATCGCCATGTAGACGCCGGCACAAAATCCGCGGGGGTTTGCTAATACAAGTTTCATGGTCTGCGATCATAGTCATTTGCTTGGTACCTTCCTCATATGACAACTTTGAGCCAACCCGGCCCTGTGGTTTACATTGATGGCAAATTCATGGCGCCTGATCAAGCCATGATCAGCGTGTATGACCACGGTTTTCTGTACGGCGACGGCATTTTTGAGGGCATCCGCATGTACGGCGGCAAAGTCTTCAAGTTGGCCTCGCATGTGGAGCGCCTGTATGGCGGCGCCGCCGAAATTCGCCTGAAGCCTGTGTTGGACCGCGCGCAGATGGTCCAAGCCGTGCGCGACGCGGTCACTCGCAGCGGTTTAAAGGATGGCTACATTCGTCTGGTGGTTTCGCGCGGCAAAGGTTCGCTGGGGCTCAATCCAAATCATTGTCCACGCTCAAGCACCATCATCATTGTGGATCGAATTCATTTGTATCCGCCGGAAATGTACGAGCAGGGCATGCCCATCATCGTGGCCAAGCGCCCGCGCATTCCAGCCGTGTGCCTTGATCCCGCGATCAAGAGTTTGAATTATCTCAACAACATTCTTGCCAAGGTGGAGGCGCTCGACGCCGGCATGCATGAGGCCATCATGTTGAACTTGAATGGCGAAGTGAGCGAGTGCACGGGCGACAATATTTTTATTATTAAGGGTGGCGTTCTTCACACGCCGCCGGTGACCGCTGGAATTTTGCGTGGCGTGACGCGGCTCTTTGTCATTGACACGTTGGCGCCCGCCGCTGGCATGAAGGTGGTTGAAAATCCAATGGTGTTGAAGGATGTCTTCGCCGCCGACGAGGTGTTTTTAACTGGAACCGCCGCGGAAATCATTGGTGTTTCAAGTATCGACGGCAAGAAGATTGGCTCTGGAAAAGTTGGTCCGCTCACGCACAAACTGGCCGCGGATTTCAAGAAGCGCGTACAAGTGAACGCCCCGGAAGATTGAGCATGCGCAACCGCGTCATCGCATCCGTCTTCAATCGCTTCTCACTATCTGTTGTCGCGGTCATGTTTGGACTTGGCGTGTACGCCATTCTTGCCTCGTCAACAATGGCATGGAAGGCGCTTGGCACCATGTTGGTGGTGATTATTGGATTGTTTTTTGCGCGCCTGCATTTCTGGCTTTGGACGCGCGCGCCGTGGCGGAAATTGTTCGCCGCGAGCAGTTGGTTGTGCAATCTATTTTTAGTTTCGGTTTCTATTTCCAGCATTTGGAATTGGTCTCGCTGGTTCAACCTGGACGCGGTTGGCATGGATAAGCCTGTGATTTGCGCGCTTGTCTTTATAGGAGCGGTGACCGACTGCATGTTGCTCTTGCGCCTTCGATTCGCCAAAACGTTGGATCGATGCATTCGCGCCGTCGCGGTGGGGCTTGCCATTGTGGGCGCCTTGCTCATTATGGCCGCGGAGGTGTCCCAAAGATTCCAAGATTTTTTCAACGCGATCTGGATAGTGATTCCCTGGCAACTTGGCGCCATCGTCGGCTTGATCGCGGTGGCCAGTCACGCCGCCAGCGCTATTTTGGCTTCCATTGAAAAAGAAAAATCCTCTAAGTTGCTGGAGACTTTTTCAGAGCGCATGAAAGTCAGCATGAATTGCCCACGATGTGGAGATTTGATCAAGTTGACCTTGGGCCACTCCGTGTGTTCAAATTGCAAATTGGCCATTCACATTGAGTGCGACGAACCGCGCTGCGAGTGCGGCTACTTGCTGCACAAACTCACTGGCGTAAATTGTCCGGAGTGCGGCAAGGAAGTCGTGGAAAAGTTGCGCTGGAAGTCCGCACAACAATCTTCGCCATCCATCACGGCCGCAAGTTGATTAAGTTTGCCATGTTCAGCTGAATGCTGCGCCAAAAATCTGGTGATGAAGTTCGCTTGAATTGTGTTCATGCGTTGCGGAGAAATCGTCCTTGAAAATGCCACGGTAATCACACCCGCAATTTCTGCCAGTTTCCATAATGGAAGCGTGCCAGGAACAAAAGCCCGCGTACCGCCATCTCTATGCTCAGTCCCCACCAAATTCCGGCGAGTCCGTAGCCCATCCACACGCCAAGCGCCCACGCCAGCGGCAAGCGCAAAAAGTAAATGCTGCCCACGGTAATTCCTAAAATCCATTTCACATCGCCCACGCCGCGCAACCCTTGGCGAACCGTCATGCACAACGCGAAAAATACTTGCACCACGCCGCATGCCAGCAATAATTTTGGAACCTCCTCCAAATGCACGGCTTGGTCGGAAATAATCGACGCCAGAAATCTTCCTTGCGTCATAAAAATAATTCCCATTGTGCCCATGAGAATCATTCCAAGAAAGGTGCAAGCCCAAATCGCCTTGCGCGCCATCAGTGGATTGCGCGCGCCTAAATATTGTCCTGCCAGCGCGCCCGCCGCGGTTCCCATGGCGAAGCCCGGCAAGAACGAAAACGCCTCCCATTGCACGGTGATCATGTGCGCGCCAATCAACCCTTGTCGCGGCGCCAGGCCCGTTGCGCCTCGCGCAATATCGCCAATGAATCCCATTAAAAATAGGCTGGAGCCCCACATGGCCAGGCCCTCGAAGAAATTTGGAATGCCCAAGCGCGCAATGCGCCACATGATTTTGCGCGTGGGTTTCAGCGCGCGTTGTTCCAAGCGCAAATCTTTCACGCCCGCGGCCATGACCCACACCGTGGCAATTCCGCCGACTATGTAACTGAGCGAAGTTCCCGCCGCGATTCCCAACACGCCCCATGTTTCTGGATTGATTGAAAGCGGCGCCGGCAAAGTGTGCTCGCCATATTGAATGACCACGCCGGACAACATCCAACTTGCCACAAGATTGATCACATTGATGGCGATGGAAATCCACGAAGGCTTGGCGGTTTCGCCCGCGCCGTGCAGACACAAACCGCCAACGGTCATCACGCCGCAGAAGGGCATGCTCCATGCGATCACCGTGACATAGGTTGCGCAATGCGCCGATGCTTCTGGTGTTAATCCCGAAATCGCGGCCAGTGGCGCGGCGAGCAACCACATGATTACGCCAACAAATCCGCCCCACACAACGCCCAATGTCACGCTTGCTCCCAGCGCGTCATGCGCGTCTTTTTTATTTCCACTTCCCATGGCGCGCGCGATAATGGCTTGCCCGCCCACGCCCAAACCAGCCAGCGCAATGCCCGTGAACCAACCCACATAGGTTCCAACGCCAATGCCGTCCATGGCGGGCACCACAATTTTATTTGGCAAATGCCCCGCAAGAATTTTGTCCACCAAACCCACGCACGCCGCCATAAGTTGTTGCAATAAAATGGGAAGCGACAAAATCCAAATCGCCGCCCACATGCTCTTGCCCGCTAAACGTCCGGCACGAATTTGTCCATCTTTAATGGCGTCCGCGTCAACTTCCGCCACGGCTATCAATCCATCCGCGGGATCGTCGGGACCAATCGACGACATTGGAACATCTCTGTCCGCAATCGCGGTGCGCTCAATGTGTTCTGTTGACTTCATCTCTACAACCGCTTTCGCTACTTCGTGTTGCCTAGATTCTGAAAATCTTCCGGCGCGGTGGACGGCGCCAACTTGGACTCGTCCATTCCCACGGGAACCCCAGGCTTTTCAAATGTCAGCGGCGCCCAAAATGTAATGTGATCCCAAAAACCTTTTTCACGCTGATAGGTTGGATACAGATATTGCAATTCCTTGCGAAAGGGCTTCTTGTTAGCGCGATACCAACTCAGCCACAACCGCCGATCAAGCGCGAAATCATGGTCGGTGAGAAGTCGAAGCGAGTCATTGGCCGCAAAATTCACTGCCAACTCGCGCTGATCAATCATGGCGCACAGCGCTTGAAAGGAATCATCGGCGGCGTATTGACCTAGCGCAATTGCGACCTCAATGCGCACCGATGAATCTTCGTTTTCATCTGTTCCGCGTGAACACAGAATGGATGTGACTTGTGGATCATGTATTCGCTGCAGCGCTTTTGCGGCGGCGACTTTCACTTGGATATTTTTATTTTGCAATTGCTTCGCCACCAACTGTGCGTCGCTTGCTTCTCCATGGCGAGCCAACGCGTCAAGGGCGCACGCTTTCACAAGTGGATCGGCGTTGTCCTCCACATACAGGCGGTACATGGCCAAGTACGCCGGAGTTCCACCCCAAGGCGCGTTGGCCAACAACACCGTTCCGCGGCGTTGATTTTCCGCGTCGTATGGATCAAGCGCCCACTGAGCGGCTTGAGCCGGCGAAGGTGGCGAAAAAGAATTTGTAAGGTTTGCGAAATCGCTGGACATGGAATCGCAACTTGTCATCAATGCCATGGCGACAAGCGCAATATTTCCAAGCGAAATATATTTAGGAAAAATATTTACAAGCCACAATTTCGCATTGCATTTCACGGCGGGCAGTATATGGTTGCGCATGCTTTCAACCGTCAAACTTCATGCTTTCGAATTGGGTCGCTGCCAAACCAACGCCTATGTTGTAGAAGTTGGCGTAAAACATGGGCAAAACAGCGCCTTCGCATGTTGGGTGGTTGATCCAGGCGAGGACCCCGAACCATTGTTGGCGTTCTTGCAAAAAACCGGTTTGAAACCCGGGGCCATTCTTCTTACGCATGCGCATGCCGATCACATCGCTGGCGTGGACCAAGTTCGCGCCATGTTTCCAAATATCCCCGTGCTTGCGCATGCCATTGAACATGATTGGTTTCAAGATCCGCAACTCAACTTGTCGTTCTTCATTGGCGAGCCTGTTTCGGTGTCTAGGCCAACGGGCATTCTGGCGCACGCGCAAAAAATTTCGCTTGGTGGAATTGAATTTCAAATTCTTGAAACGCCGGGACATTCGCCCGGTTCCGTGACGCTGCATTGTCCAAGCGAAAAGTTTGCCATTGTGGGCGACACGCTATTTCAAAACTCGATTGGTCGCAGCGACTTTCCTGGCAGCAACCCAGATGTACTTATGTATTCAATCAATGAAGTGCTTTTAAAATTGCCAGGAGATACGGCGATTTATCCCGGCCACGGTCCAAGCACAACCATTGACAAAGAGCGTCGAAGCAATCCGTTTCTGCAATAGAATTCAACGCGCCAATTATGGAAGCGGGTTTGATTCCGCAGGAATTTGCGGCGTTTTTAAAGTTGGTGTCCTCTCAGCAGGCGCCATCATCGCGCCGTTTTTCTCCAGTTTCGCGGACACGGGTTTCTGCAGCGGCATTTCGCTCTTGCGCGCCGCGATCCACTTTGTCATGCGTGCGCCAAGCACATCAAGTGGCAGGGCACCATCGCTAAGCATCGCGTCGTGAAACGCGCGCAAGTCAAATGTGTTTCCAAGTTCCTTCTGCGCCAACGCGCGCAGTCGGCGAATTTCCAGCTCGCCCAATTTGTAGGCGCACGCTTGACCTGGCCAACTGATGTAGCGATCCACTTCGCGGTCAATGTTCAACTCGCTCAGCGCGGTGTTGGCGCGCATGAACGCCACGGCTTGATCGCGGCTCCAACCCAGCGCGTGCATTCCCGTGTCCACCACAAGCCTGCATGAGCGCCACATTTCATAGAGCAAGCGGCCAAAGTCGTTGTATGGATCGTCGAACAATTTCATTTCCATTCCAAGACGCTCCGCGTACAGGGCCCAGCCTTCCACAAACGCCGTGAAGCCCATGTCGCGCCGAAGCGAGTGGCGCTGCGGCAATTCCTGCGTGAGCGCGATTTGCAAATGGTGCCCCGGCACCGC
>SIAM01000049.1 GCA_009691785.1 Phycisphaerales bacterium | reverse complement strand
GATCCAACATTCACCGCCTACGCGTTGGCCTTCTCCGCGGGATCGTTCTTGTGCATCGCGGGCAGTGACTTGTTGCCAGAGTTGCACTTTCATGCGCATGATCGCGTGCGACTTTCGTTGGCATTGGTCCTAGGCTTGGCCATCGCCTGGGGCATTGGCAATTTGGAAAGCATGTCGCATGGCGATGAGCACGATCATTCACACCAAGCAACTCCAGCGGCCGCGCAGCCGCACGCATCGCAACATTCAACAGAAAGCCACGCACCATGAAAATTGAAAAAGTTTTGGCCGAACTCAACCGCCTGCGCCATGATTTGGAGAAAGACCCCAAGGACATGGAGTGGTTCACCTTGCACCACACATTCTGCTTTGTCAGCTACAAAATGGTCGAATTTCAGCGCTATTTGGATGAATCCGTGAAGCCTGGCGAATGTCCCGATGAGTGATTCCTTGTCCCGATCCATGCGCAATCCGCGCGGGGACTATGGCGAATTTGAAATCGCCGCGCTCTAGAAAAATTATCCACCTTCATCGCGCAACACCTCTATCATCTCGCCCTCAATGCCTGAATATCGCGACACACTTCAATTGCCCGCCACCGACTTCGCCATGAAGGCGAATCTGTCGCAATCCGAACCCAAGACGCTGCAGCGATTCACGGAGATGAATTTTTATGACCGAGTGAATTCCGCGCGCGCCAACGCGCCCATCTTTCGTTTTCATGATGGACCGCCGTACGCCAATGGGCCAATCCATGTTGGACACATGGTGAACAAGGTTCTCAAGGACATGGTTGTGCGCAGCCGTCTGTTGGAGGGAATGCGTTGTCCTTACACGCCAGGTTGGGATTGCCACGGGCTTCCAATTGAGCACCGCGTGCTGACTGAACTTTCCAAGAAGGGAAAGATGAAGGAGCTTGACGCGCTGCCAGTCAATGAGCGGCGCGTGGCCATTCGCGCGGCGTGCGCCAGCGACGCGGTGAAATTTATTCAAGTGCAAGCCGATGGCATGAAGCGCTTGCTCACATTCGCGGATTATGAGCATCCATATCGCACGCTTGATCACGTCTATGAAGGCGCCACGCTTGAATTGTTCGCCACTTTGGTGGAGCAAGATATTGTGTTTCGCGAGCGAAAACCCGTGCATTGGAGCATTGCCAACCGCACGGCGCTGGCCGAGGCCGAGCTTGAATATGAGGACCGCGAGGACCCCAGCATTTGGGTTGACTTTGAGGCCGCCGACCGCGAGGCGGTTGCAAAAGTGTTCGGCGTTGAACTTGATTCAACTCCAAGCTTCATGATTTGGACCACCACTCCGTGGACGTTGCCCGCCAATTTGGCCATCGCCGTTGGCGGCGCGTACAACTATTCGCTGGTTCGCATTGATGGCGGCGAAAGCATTATCGCCAGCGACATGGTGGAAAAAGTTTCCAAGGCCGTTGGCGCGCAGAAGGTGGAGCGACTTGCAGAGACCACCGGCGACAAACTTGTGGGTTTGCAGTACAAGCATCCGTTTTGTGATCGCGTTGGAAAAATAATTGCCGCGCCGCATGTCACCTTGGAAGATGGAACTGGTCTTGTTCACACGGCACCTGGTCATGGCGAGGAAGATTGGCGCGCTGGTCGCAAGGAAGGTCTGGAGGCGTATTGTCCAGTGCGCGACAACGGAACCTATGACGACACTGTGCCAGAGTGGTTGCGCGGCGTCTCTATTTGGGAGGCCAACAAAACCATTCTGGAGCACATCACCAAGAGCGGGCACCTAGTGCACCACTTGATGTTCACCCACAGTTATCCCCATGATTGGCGCAGTAAAACGCCGGTTATTTTCCGCGCCACGGAGCAGTGGTTCATTGGCGTGGACCGCAAAGTGAAGAACTCCGGACGCACCATTCGCGAGCTTGCCAGCGAAGCCGTGGAGAGCAAGATTGAATTTGTTCCAGAGTGGGGCCGCAACCGAATGCGCGGCATGATTGCATCGCGCCCAGATTGGTGCTTGAGTCGCCAGCGCTCTTGGGGCTTGCCAATTCCCGCTTTCAAGTTGCCCGATGGATCAACCTTCATGACTCCCGCCAGCATTCGCGCCGTTGCCAAGGTGATGCGCGAGCGGGGTTCCGATGCGTGGTTCAAACTTGCTCCGCATGAATTGTTGGCGCATTACAACAGCGCGCAAGACGCCGCCGCGCCCAAAGATTTCAACAGCGCGTCGCTTGAAAAGTTGTTTGATATTTTCGATGTGTGGTTCGAGGCTGGTTCAAGTTGGCACTCGGTTATGCAAGAACGAGGCCAAGGATTTCCAGCCGAGTTGTATTTGGAGGGCAGCGATCAACACCGCGGCTGGTTCCAACTTTCCCTGTTGCTGGCGCTTGCCTCCACGGGGCAACCGCCGTTTCGCCGACTTGTCACCCACGGATTTGTGGTGGACAAAGATGGCAAAAAGATGAGCAAAAGCCTTGGAAACACCATTGATGTGGAGAATATTCTGAAGGAGTTTGGCGCCGATGTGTGTCGCTGGTGGGTGAGCGGACTTGCGTATGAAACCGACATTCGCATGGACCTTGAATTTCTCAAGACCGCTGGCGAGGCCTATCGCAAGGTTCGCAACACGGTTCGTTTCTTGTTGAGCAATCTTGGCGATCTTCCCGCCACAACGGATTGGCGTGGCGCCTGCAAGAGCGTTGAACTGGAATCAATTGACGGTTGGGTGCTTGGAGAATTGTCGCGGCTTGAGAAGGTTGTTCGCGAGGCGTATGCGCGCTTTGATTTCCGCGCGGCGCACTTGGCGTTATACGCGTTCTGCAACGAAACGCTTTCGTCCATGTATTGCGTGGCGGTGAAGGACCGTCTGTATTGCGATCAACCAGATTCGCACAGACGCCGCCGCTCACAAATTGCAATGCGCGCGTGCGCCGAAACGCTGTGCCGATTGTTGGCGCCAATCATGGCGCATACTGCCGACGAGATCTATCGCAGCATGAACGCTGGCGATGTGTCGGTGCATGAGCAAACCTATTTGAACATTCAATATCAAGCCCACGCGGATTGGACCAAGGTCATGGACGCGCGCGCCGCGGCGTTGAAGGCGCTTGAGGAGGCCAAGGCGAGGGGCGTGGAAAATACGCTTGACGCCGGGTTGGTCATGCCCGACGCCGACGGTACATTGAGCAAATTTGCCCATGATTTTGCGGATATTTGCGGTGTTTCACGCGCCACATTCGACCAAACCGCAAGCGCTGTGCAAGTGATTGATTTGCGCCAGGCGCCGCGCTGTGAGCGCAGCCGCCGCCGCGATGAAAGCGTGTGCATGCGAAGTGACGGCGGGCTGTTGAGCCAGCGGGACTTTGATGCGGTGACCACATTCAAGACCCTTCACCCAGTTTCAACATAGACGCTTGGAAATTTATTTTCAAGCTGAAGCGTAATTTTCGCAACGCGACGCATAAATGAATGATCTAAAAAAGTTTGAACAATTCTTTCACAAGGACACACCATGAGCGAGCCACTTCCAGCCATTGCCTACGACTTGTTTTCAAAAATCGATTTGCGCGTGGCCACCGTGCTGGCCGCGGAGGCTCACCCCAACGCCGACAAATTATTAAAATTAAAACTGGACGACGGCACGCCCGAAGGCAGGCAAGTGTGCGCTGGAGTGCGCGAGTGGTATGACCCCGCGACTCTAGTTGGAAAGCAAGTTGTGATTGTGGCCAACCTTGAGCCGCGCATGTTGCGCGGCGAAGTGAGCGCGGGAATGATTCTTGCCGCGAGCGACTTGAAGGCCGAGGCCGTGATTGGCGTCGACAGCAAGCCTGGCCCAGAAGCCCGCAATGTGGTTTTTCTTAGCGTGGACAAGCCCGTGAAGGCGGGCTCCAAAGTCAGCTAATTCACGCTGCAATATCGGCTTCGACAACACCTTGCTTACGTTCGGATTTGAGGCAGAAAAATTCTTGGCGTTGCGACGAACCAAGTGGCGGCTTGCGCATTTGATTTAGCCAACAGGATCAAGCGGCGGTGTGGGAGCGCTGGCGTCCGTCGGCTCGGTTGATTCTTTGGTTTGTTTGAATTTGTTGCGCTCGGATATGACCTTGAATGAAAATTCATCTACTAATTTAATTTTATCATTGTCGTCGGAGAGGGCGCTACGGAAGCGTTGATTGCCTGAAAGGCTGTTGAAGTCTTCGGCGTACATTGGCAGCACTTCACGGACATGCACGACCACCAGGGCCAGTTTGTCCGGTGAAGCGATCACAAATGTTCGCGCCGCATCGGACGCATTGGCAAACTCGCCTTGTGGAATGGCCAGGGATCGTTTTACAATTTCATTCACCACGGCGGCGTCCTCGCCAAGGCCAGAAATTGCGGTCGGCATTTTCATGCCGTACTGCACAAACTTCATGTCTGCGGCGCGAATTTGTGGAACGAAATTCACCTTGGTGTTGTATTCCTGCGCCAAGGCTTCCAAGCCTTTCTGTTGGGCGGTGGCATCAATCGCCGCCATGTTGCTTTCTAACACCGCAAAACGAAGCAGTTTTTGCGCATCGTCGGTGGCCTTCTTGCCCACTTCTTCGGCGCTGACCGCGGCATGCGCGGGCGTGGCTTGCAGAACACGGAATGCGTAAATGTCGGAAGTGAGCGGGGTACGTGGCTGATTTGGATTGTTCTGCGCTTGAGAAGGATCCGGCGCGCGTAGCGGAGGACCAATCACGCCAACTTGCAGGACGCCGCGGGTCTCGCTTGGATTCAATTCCTTGGTCATGGAAATGACTTGACCAAATGGAGTTGGTTGCGTCCCAAATCGATCGCTTGTGGCTGTGCCTATTCCAATCATGCTTGCAAGATTGCTTACTGGTGTTGGGCCAACAGTTTCAACTTGCGGAGTGCTCACGCCAAATTGTTTCGCGACATCTGTCGCCAATGCTGGAAGTCCTGGAAGGGATTTCCAATCGTCAGGCAATTTTGCGTAGATGCCATCCTTTGGCATTGTTCGCGTGAACAGTTGAGACTGGTCTGCGATGAATTTGACAATTTCATTTAGGCGATCCTTGGTGAGTTGATTCAACACTTGAGCGCGCACTTGATCTTTGAACGAGTCGAAGTTTGGTTCGACCTCGCCAATTTTTGCGCCAAATGAAGTTGGATTTCTCAGGAACGCTTTGCGCAACGCCACATTGGACAGTCGCGGGTCATTGGCCAATTGGTCACGCACTTGAAACGCGGGTAGGACAAACCACTCCAATTGAACCATTTCAGTTTGGCGATAGCCAACCCCATGTGGGCCCTTTCCTGGTTCCAGGTTCGCATTGTCCTTGACAAGGTTTTCAACTTGCTCTGGCGTTGGTTGCGGATCATTTGTTGGAAGCGGCATGTCCGCAGAGATCACAACCACATCGGCGCTTAACCCAGTGAGCGCATTTTGCGCCGAGGACTTCAACCTGGTTTCGCTCATCCGCGGAGAACTTCCCGCCAAATTCAACATGCGCGCCACGCCTGAAAGTTCCGCGAGTGTTTCATAGACCATGGGTGGTTGGCTGCCACCCGCGCGGCAGAGTTCGCTGAGCAAGTACATGGATTGCTGCGACATGGCTTCGCCAGGCTTGGCTTCGCCGCCGGCTATTTTTTGCATCAAGTTTTTTCCATCGGAAGCTCCGCCAACAAGTCCTGCCTGTTTGGCTTCACGAACCAGCAAGTACCATTGGCCAGGATTGCCAGCAATGCCAAGTTCCTTTGACATTGGCAACTGCAACACATCCAAAATTTTAATTTGACGCGCGAGTTTTTGTTGCTCGGTCATTGTAATTGTTTCGCCATTGCCAACCGTGGCCCACACCGCGTTGGATGACGCTGATTGCTGTGAAAATTCCTGGATTGCGCTTGGAACAAGCCAGGTCAGCATGAGCGTCACACTGAAGAACGCGAACAAAACCTTGTTATATTTTCGCAGAAATTTGAGCATGTGCATTCTCCAAGCAGGATGAGGCGGAAATGAAAGAACCTCCGAGCCTTTCGAAGCCAAAGCGGCAACCAAAGACCCGAAGGTTCAAATATTAGCGATAAAACTCAATGATCAAATTGGTGTTGACATCAAATGGAATCTGATCGGAAGTCGGCAGGCTTGTGACCTTGGCGGACAACTGAGCAGGATTCACTTCAAGCCAACCTGGCACATTGTGACTGGACATGCTTTCCATGTTCTCGCGAACAAGTTTGTGCGTGCCTTCTCGCATTGTGATTTCGTGGCCAATTTCAACCAGATAACTTGGACGATCAACCTTCTCGCCGTTCACTTTCACGTGACCGTGAGCAACAAGTTGACGAGCAGCCCAAATAGTGCGGGCAAAACCAGCGCGACGCAGGAGATTATCCAAGCGACGCTCCAGAAGTTGCATAAGCACTTCACCGGTGTTGCCAGTGGTTCGACCAGCGTTGGCTAACACATGACGGAATTGCTTTTCAAGCACGCCGTAGTGGTAGCGCAACTTTTGCTTCTCATCTTTACGAATGCCGTAAGGCTTGGGACGCTTGCCACGGAACCCGTGCATGCCGTTAGAGGTGAGCTGCCGCTTTGCGGTGTGCTTCGGGATATCCGCAATTGGAACGCCGACACGACGAGAAAGTTTAACTTTTGGACCTGTGTAGCGAGCCATCTGTGCCTCTAAAGGAGCCTTGAAACTGCTGTGCGATTCGTCGCACTGCAGCGAGTCGACTAGTAGACTCTAAATCACCTCATTGGTCAAGTTCACCGTGCAATTTCCCTTGCGGGCATGCGTGGATGTGCATAACCGTGGCGCGGCTGAATGTGTCTAATACGCCCTTTTTTCGCTACTTTTACGCCAGTTTAGATACGCCGTATTCAGCACCCGAAGCCCGCCAGGAGTGGGATATTCGCCGTTGAAGTACCAAATTCCTTTGTGATTGGGCATGGCATGGGTCAGACCCTCAATTCGCTGATAGACCACCTCCAGTTGACCCTTCCAAGCCAGGCCAGCGGGGCGAATTAGTTGAGCAATTCGCGCGCAAAGTTGCTCGTGGGTGACCGCGTCATAAATGCGCCGAACATGGTTTTTCATTTGCGCCGTTGGAAGATGCGCTTGCTCTTTGCAAAGCGTTTCAATCTCCGCGAAAAGTTTTTCGTCGCCGCGATCGCGGATCACGCCCACGGCCGCTTCAAAGGCGATGAACTTTCCAAGTTGGCTCATGTCAATTCCATAACAGTCGGGATAGCAAATGGGCGGCGCCGAACTTGCAATGACAATGCGCGCGGGTTTCAGGCGAGCAAGCATTGTGATAATGGAGTCGCGCAAAGTTGTTCCGCGCACAATGGAGTCATCCACCATGACAAGCGTGTCGCCCTCGCCAACAACGCCGCGGGTGACATCATAAATGTGCGTGACCAAATCGCGCCGCGCCGCGTCATGCGTAATGAAGGTGCGCAAGCGCTGGTCTTTGTGCGCCACTTTTTCCACGCGCGGCAGCATGCCAATGGAGGTTTCCAGATCCAGTTGCGTGAGCGTTCCCGCGCGCAATTTGCCTGTTAAAGCCGCAATTTCACGCTTGTGGATATGTTGCTCGACCTCCTTCACCAAGCCCAGGAACGCGGGCTCGCTGGTGTTTGGAATGAAGCCAAAAACAATCTTGGAGAAGTCCGCGCCGGTTTGTTGCAACACAGGTTCGGCCAAATTGCGGCCAAGTTGTTTGCGCTCGTTGTAAATGTCTGGGTCGTTGCCGCGGCTGAAATAAATTCGCTCGAAGGAACATTCCAAACGCGCGGCGGGCTCGCAAAATTGTTGGTGGATCACCACGCCATCGCGGCGCACAATCAGCGCGTGTCCTGGTTCAAGCGCCTTCACGGATTCAGGCGCAACATCAAAGACGGTGGTCAGCGCGGCGCGCTCGCTTGCGGCGGCCACCACATCGTCAGTTTCCAAAATAAAGACGGGGCGAATTCCGTTGGGATCGCGGCAGACAAAGCAATCGCCGTGGCCAAGCAAACCAACAAAGACATAGCCGCCGTCAAAGTCGGCGGTGGCCTTTGTAAGAACGCGTGTGAGATTGAGTTCATGCGCGACGGCGTGGGCCAGGTCAACGCCGTCCAAGTTTTTCAGGCTGCCTGGACCGGCGCTGGCGCGCAATTGATCATGCTCCATATCTAGGAAATGACCTATTTTTTCCAGCACAACGCCAGTATCCGTGTCGCCCACGGGATTCAGTCCATAGGCCGCGAGCGTTTGAAAAAGTTCCGTGGCGTTGGTCAAGTTGAAGTTGCCGCACACCGCCAAGTTGCGGCTGGCCACATTGGAACGGCGGACATACGGGTGGCACGCATTTTCGCCGCGGCCGCCAAATGTTCCATAGCGAAGATGCCCAAGCATGACTTCACCAAGCATGGGAATGCGTCGCTTTAGTTCCAGCGGATCCATGTTGCGCAGATCATGTTCGGAAATTTTTGTGGCGGGCCCCAGCGCCGCGTCAAAGAGCCGCTCAATGGGACTGCGCTTGCTGTTTCGAAGACGCGAAAGGAATGGTTCGCCCGCAGTCGTGTCAAATTTCACGCTGGCAATTCCAGCGCCATCTTGCCCGCGGTTGTGTTGCTTCTCCATGAGCAAATATAATTTTCGAAGTCCCCACAGCGGGTCGCCGTGAATGCGTTGCAATTCCGTCAGCGGTTTTTTCAGGCGCACCAAGGCCACGCCACAGTGATGTCCAATGAAGTCGCTCATGCAGGGCTTCGCAGCGTAGCGAAGGCGGGGGGCTTCGGGCGGCAGGGTGATTTGCTTGCATTTTGCGCGCTGGCGTTGGAAATGAATCGGCGTGGGCGTGGAAATTGAGCGCGATTTTTGCGAGGTGGTTTGAATGAAAGTTTAGCGCAGTGCCACGAACAGCGACTCGCTCCAGGCGCACTGGCGCGGCTGCCCCACGCAAAGCCACGGCAGTGGAAGCATTTGCATGGCCACTTGCATATCGCCGGCAAGTTCGGGCGCGTGCGTGTCCCACAATTCTTGAACCAAGTCAGGGGAGTTGCACTGCGAAGAAAGATGCAGCAGCACAACATGACTGAGCGCTTTGGTTTTATGAATGTGAAGCGCCGCTTGCAACGCCTGCACATTTGAAAGATGTCCATGGCCACCCATGATGCGATCCTTCAAGAAATCCGGCCGCGAAGAATGTTGTTGCATGCGCGCGTCGTAATTGCTTTCAATGCAAAGTGCGTCCACGCCCGCGAAAAATGCCAGCGCGTCGCTAGACATGCGACCCAAGTCCGTGGCCCAGCCCATTGCTACGCCATCAGTTGAAATGCGAAAGCCGGTTGAACCCGCCTTGTCATGCGGCAAAGCAAAGGGCTTGATGTGTGGGAAAAAGGCTTGCGAATCACTCTCCGCGTCGAGCATGTGCTTTGCGTCAATTCCAGCGTTGGCAATGGCGCGGTGGTGCGCATTGCGCGCGATGACCTTGGCGCTTTTAAAGGGCCAGTTGCGCCCCCATCCGCCATGTACATGGTCCGCGTCGGCGTGGGTTACAAGAATGGCGGCAATTTCATGTGCCTTTATATTTTCAACCTCCAGCGCGCCGCATAATTTGCGCGGCGACAAACCCAAATCAATAATCAAGTGTGTTGGCGCGCCATCGCGTGGTCGCAGCGAAACAATCGCGGCGTTGCCTTGGCTGCCGCTGGCCAAAATACGAATGCGAATGGGTGGGTGCATTTATTCGGATACGGCCGCTTTGGACGCGCCGCGCAACACGCTGCCAGTGTTGGGTGTGATGGGCCGTTTCGCGGCTTCAATAAAGCGAACATATTCATCCACGATTGGATCGCCTTGCCGCTGCGCCAACGCCAGCAGCACATTGGGCCGTGAAAGTTTGCGCTTCTGAATCACATCAAATACCCAGCGCACAGTATCAATGTCGGCGCGCTGCATTCCGCTGCGGCGCATGCCAACCAAGTTCAAACTGCCCGCCACATTGGTGGCCGTCAACATGAAAAACGGCGGCAAATCCGTGCTTAATCCAGCCAAGCCACCCAGAAATGCGCCGCGACCCACGCGCACAAATTGGTGCACCGTGGCCACGCCACCAAAGATCACGCTGTCCTCCACTTCCACGTGGCCACCCACGGAGGCGTTGTTGGCGAAAATGCATTTGTTGCCAATGATGCAATCGTGGGCGACGTGCGCGTTCACCATGAAATAATTTTTATCACCAATGCGCGTGGGTTGATCCAATGTGGCGCGGTGCGCGCTGAATGATTCACGGAAGGTGTTTTCGTTGCCAATCACGCAACCGGCGCCAGCGATGTCGGGATTAAAACCTAAATCTTGCGGGGGATATCCAATGGCGCAGCCTGGATAAAATCGATTGTGCTCGCCAACAGTCAACGGTCCTTGCATGGAAACTTGGTGCATCAATCTTGTGCCAGCGCCAATAGTGATGGGACCCATGGTTCCATCAAGCACACAGAATGGTCCCACCTCCGCGCCGTCTGAAATTTGGACATGGCCAGTTAAAATCGCAGAAGAATGCACCTTAGACATGTGTGGGATTGTATTGTCAGTCGCGAGCTTGGGCAGCGTAAACTTGAATTTCAATGCAATTGCTCATCGTGAAAGATCTTGGAAAAATGTCCTACGCAAAGGCGCTGCAATTGCAGCGTGATGCGCATGCGGAGGTGCTTGCCGCGCGGCCACATCGCGGGCAAATGCAGCTGCTTTTGGTGGAACATGATCCGCAAGTCATCACCGTGAGTCGTCGACCTGACGCGGCGAAAAATGTTGTGGTGTCGCCGCAGCGGCTGGCCGATTTAGGAGTTGAGTGCGTGGAAACCGACCGTGGCGGCGATGTCACTTGGCATGGACCAGGGCAATTGGTGGTGTATCCCATTTTTGATTTGGAGCGCATGGGTTTGCGGATTCATGGCTACATGCGCTTGCTGGAGGAAACAGTGATTCAAGTGTTGGCGGACTTTGGCGTTGCAGGTCGCCGCGACGCGGCGGCGACAGGGGTGTGGGCGCGCGCCCAAGATCAATCGCGCGATTTGAAAATTTGCGCCATGGGTGTGCGCGTCAGCCGATGGGTTTGCATGCATGGACTGGCGCTGAATGTGAATCCAGATCTTGCCGCGTTCAACTTGATTGTGCCGTGCGGACTAGCCGAGCGCGGTGTGACAAGTTTGCGGGAGTGCTTGGGCGGACACTGCCCATCAATGGACGCCGTGAAAGAAAATGTGGTTGGCAAATTTACTCAAGCGGTTGCGACGCATGTCAGCAAAGATCATTGATCCTTTAGACTTAATTCTTTCATGACCTCGGCGGTAATGTCAAGCGATTCCGGCGCGCGCAAGAATGTGCGCGCTTGAACTTGCACCATGGCGTCGCCAAGTTGCGCGGATTCAAATGGGGCAGCCGCCGGAATAAATCGATAGACAACATCTATCTTTTGGCGGTCCGCCACCACATCCACCGCGGTCACTAATTCTCTATACGCGACCTCAATTTGTCCCGCCATAAGTTTGCTTTGCGAAGCGCTGACGCCCTCGTTCCATTTTTGATATTGCATTTTCAAATTTTGAAATTCCTCCATGCCCTTGGCAAGGTCAGGATTGTCCTTGGGCATGTCGCCGTACTTGGCTTTGATCGCTTCCATTTGGCGCTCAAAATCATCGCTTTGTTTTTTTGCGGATGCAATAAGTTGATTTCGCTCCTCCACAAATCTATCCATTGCCAGCATTTTTTTAAGCACCTTATCAAGGTGCACCGCGGCAATGCTCCAAACGCGCGAATTGGGTTGATCACCCCAGGCCAGATGATTGGCCTCGTTGCGAAGTATGAGCACGCCGTCCTTACCTTCTAGAAGAAGATTTTGCGTGGGGCCAAGATCCGCCATGTTCACGGTGCGCGCGTTGGCGCTTGTGTCCGGCGTTGGACGACCAATAAGAAGCCATGCGACTGTGAGAATGGTCAGACAAAGTGCGATGCGTTCAACTTTTTTCATTTTGGCAGTTTAACGGAGTAGGGCGGAAACGTGTGGCGGGCATTCACAAGCGATATTGATTGGGCTATTGCGTCAGGAAATGACAGCGAGTTGTTCATCTAATGTTGAAAACGAAAAGGTCTAGGTTTAATCGCCTTGGTCAAGAATGGCCATGAAGGCCTCTTGTGGAATGTTGACCATTCCGATGGTTTTCATGCGCTTTTTTCCGCGTTTTTGCTTCTCAAGCAGTTTGCGCTTGCGGCTGATGTCGCCACCATAGCACTTGGCCAACACGTTTTTGCGCAGCGCCTTGATGGACTCGCGCGCAATGATGCGGCCACCAATCGCGGCTTGAAGCGGAATCTCAAATTGGTGGCGATCGATTTGCTTCTTGAGTTTTTCCAAGATGATGCGGCTGCGATACTCGGCGGTGGATTTGTGCGTGATCAAGCTCAACGCTTCGACCACTTCGCCGTTGACCAGCACATTCACTTTCACCAAATCATTGGCGCGGAAACAAATGACTTCGTAGTCCATGGTTCCGTAGCCGCGTGTAATGCTTTTCAGTTTGTCGTAAAAGTCGTAAATAATTTCGGCTAGCGGCAACTCGTAGTCCAGAATCTGGCGCGTGTCGCTGAGATAGCGCTGTGTCTTGAACACGCCGCGTCGCGAGTCGCTGAGTTTCATTAAGTCGCCAATATTTTCATTGGGACAAATAATTTCAATTTTTACAATCGGCTCCTCGATGGCCAAGACTTGGCTCATGTCGGGCAAGTCGGCGGGATTGTGAATTTCAATCTTGCTGCCATCGTGGCCAACAATCATGTACGTCACGGTGGGGGCGGTTTGCACAACTTCAACACCGCCCTCGCGCTCCAGCCGTTCTTGCACAATGTCCATATGTAAAAGACCAAGGAATCCACAGCGGAAACCAAAGCCAAGCGCTTCGGAGTGCTGCACTTCAAAGGTGAAACTGGCATCGTTCAAATGCAATTTTTCTATCGCCTCGCGCAGCGCTTCAAACTCGCCTTTTTTGCCGCTGCTTCCTTCTTCGTTGCTGGACGAAGGATAAAAATCGCAGAACACCATTTGCTTGGGCTCTTTATATCCGGGGAGCGGCACATCGGCGGGATCAAGGTCAAGCGTGATGGTGTCGCCTACGCGCACATCGGCAAGTGTTTTAATGCTGGCCGCAAGGTAGCCCACTTCTGAATGTTCAAAGCGCTGCATCTTTTGCGGGAACGGCGTGTTGCGCCCCAGTTCAGACACGGCGAAGGTGCGACCCGTGCTCATCATGCGAATCTTGTCGCCAAACTTTATGGAGCCCTCGAACACGCGGAAGTACACCACCACGCCTTTGTAGTCGTCATAGATGCTGTCAAAAATAAGCGCGCGCAACTTGTTTGACTTTGGCGGCGGAGGCGGAGGAAGTTTTTCGCAGATCGCATCGAGCAATTCGTGAATGCCTTGGCCGGTTTTGGCGCTGACAAGAAGGCATGTTTCAGCGCGGATTCCAAGCACTTGTTCCATTTCCATGGCAACACCATCCGGGTCCGCGGCGGGCAAATCTATTTTGTTGATGACCGGGATCAACTCCAAATTGTTGGCAGTTGCCAAGTACGCGTTGGCCACGGTTTGCGCTTGCACGCCTTGGGTGGCATCAACCACCAGCACCGCGCCTTCACAAGCCGTCAGCGCGCGGCTGACTTCGTATGCAAAATCAACATGGCCCGGCGTGTCGATGAAATTAAGTTGATAGGTTTCGCCCTTGAAAATATGTTGCACCGTGACGGCGCTGGCCTTGATGGTGATGCCGCGCTCGCGCTCAAGATCCATGGAGTCCAAAATTTGCTCACGCGCTTGGCGGCTGCTGACGGCGTTGGTGGCTTGCAACAAACGATCCGCCAGCGTGCTTTTGCCGTGGTCAATGTGAGCGATGATGGAAAAATTTCGGATGTGCATTGAGGGAATAACTTGAGCACAGCATTCTAGTCGACGCAGGCGTTAAAGTTGCGCATGAAATTAAAAAATGTTTGGGCGCAATTGTGTTCCACATTCGGGACACCGATCCACTTGCCTGCTGGCAAGGCGATGTCCACACGCCTGACACATGGGCATGCCAAAAGCAGTGATTTCTCGGCGTACAAATGGGGCGTAATAGCGGTTCATGGTGAAAACAAAAACGAGATGTTGCGCCACCAACCAGAGCAAAAGCATTCCCCCAATCACACCGAGTAAGACCGTTAGATCCATATCAAATTTTCGGGGATTGAAAGGATCAAAGATCCACAGCAGCAATGCAAACAACAGAGATGGAGCGAGGGCAATCAGGGATGAAAGCGCGAGAATTTTTGGCGCCTTCAGCATGCTCCAGTTGGCGCGCCAATGAACCATAAAGCGCGCGAGCATAGACAGCGGCACACGTTCGTGCATGTGAAACCACAA
>SIAM01000048.1 GCA_009691785.1 Phycisphaerales bacterium | reverse complement strand
TGCGTGATCTGTTCGACTTGCAAATGAAAAGCGGTAACGAGGCGACGCCTGTGTTGACGATTCCAGTTGGACGGTAGTTGGGGGGCACATGAAAGCGAGTTGGGCGATAGACAGGCGACGAATCTGCGCTCATGGACATCACGCACGCATGCGCCGACAACTCCACGGCGCCCTTGCCTTCCACGGCCATGGTTCACATTCCTGGCGGCGAGTTTGTCATGGGCACGGATGATCCGCAGTCGTATGAGACAGAGCGCCCCGCTCACCGCGTGAAAGTGGCCGCATTCATGATGGATGTGACCGAGCTCACCAATGAACAGTTCAAGGCGTTTGTTGATGCGACACACTTTGTCACACAGGCCGAACGCGTTCCTGATTGGGAGCAATTGAAGCAGCAACTTCCGGCTGGCACGCCAAAGCCGGCGCAGGAAAAACTGGTCGCAGGTTCGCTGGTATTCACGCCGCCACAAGAGCCAGTGAGCGGCGATGATGCAAGCGTGTGGTGGAATTGGGTTCCCGGCGCGAATTAGCGCCATCCTGAAGGTCCTGATAGCAATTTGGATGGGACACTTTCCAGATGGCAACACCAACGAAGATGGTTCTGCGCGCACCGCGCCTGTGAAAAGTTTTCCCGCAAATGGTTACGGCTTGTACGACATGATTGGCAATGCGTGGGAGTGGTGCGCGGATTGGTTTGATGCGCGCGCCGCGGTACGGATTGGGACACTGGGCTTTCTAATTTGGGTTTTCGTTGCGTGAAGTAGGCCACGCAATATCCGCGGTGGTGTGTGGCGGATTAGCTGAATGAAATCCAGCGCATGCGCGCCGTTATTTTTGCGAAAGTCAATTCACTTTCGCGGCTTTGGCTTGCTCGGCGCTTAACACCGCGCGAAGTTGCCGCAGCGCGCGCGCGTTCAGTTCCTCACGATCGTAACTGGCGTCGCCACGCGCAATATCCGTTGACACCATGGCGCGCTCCTGCTTGGCCATGTTCGCGGGTTGCGCTTGGGCGGAGCCTTCCATCATGGTGGTCATGGCCGCATCATTGCGTTGCGTATGTTCAATCGAACGCGCGATCAACGTATCGGCACGCTGGTGATAGTCGTTTGCAAGCGCGGTCACGGCTTGCAGTTGCGCGGGCGTAAGGGCGGGCAGCGCAATGATTCGCTCAATAGCGCCGTCCACTTTTTCTTGCGTGCGAAAAACTTCAGGATGTGTTTGCTTGCGAACGGCGCGGCGAAAAAATGCCGCGTTGGCGGCGTCTAATTTTTCAGCCACCGTTTCCACGTTTGCCGCTTGCAATTGCTCCACCGCTTTCCACGCCGCGGTCAACGGCTTGCGCGCCTTCTCCAACTCCGCCATTTTGGAATCGTCCATGCTCATTAAAATTTGAATGTTTTCGTGGCCTGCGTCGTCGGCGTTCGATTCCATTTTCATGGCGGACATTTGCACCGCGTTGAATGCGTCAAGTTTGTCGGGCACATTCGCTAGTTCTTGCAATATCTGCGTGCGGCAGGCGTCAAGCGTCGGCAACACTTGGGCGCGCGCTTGCGCGGGCAACGCGTCGGTGGCGGCGTACAAATCCACCTTGCTCCAGCGCGACATCATGATGTTTGGCATGGGCATGGGGGAATTTTTAACGGCGGCGAACGCGCGAACCAAGGCGCGGCGACCGCGCTCGCGCTCAACTTGCGCGGCATCAAGTCCCTGCACGCCGCTTGCTAAATCGTCAAACCAAGCTTCCTCTAATTTGGCCAGCGCTTCAGCGCGTTCGTGAGAATTCTTCATGAACGCGGCCATGTCCTCGCCTGGTTGGGGCATGTGGAACATGTTGCCTGGACCAGATTTATTTTTGCTCCACTCGTCGTTGCTTTGCAGCAAATCATTGGCCAACGAATCCCACACGGCGCGGTGAGCCTCTGGCACCGCAAGACGCAGACGAAGTTGTTCTATGTCTTGGCGACTCAGCGTGCGGAATTGCTGCATGCCACCCAACATGTCTTGCGGCATATCGTTGGTCATGCTCTCCGATACGCCTTTGTTGGAGTCAGTCGCGCCGCTAGATTGGCGCATGGACTGCGCGATTGCGGCACCAACTTGCGAATCAACCTGGGCATCAATTTGATCGCCAACCTGGGCCTCAATTTGATCGCCAACCTGTTCGCCCACTTTCTCTTTCACAAGCTGGGCAATTTTTTCAGCAAGTTCGGGCGTCATTTTGCCATTGCCGCCCTCGCCAACTTGAATATTCATGCTCACATTCGCGCTCACACCCATGTTCGCCGCGCCAGCGTCACCTGTTGATGTAATCACCATCATTGTCTTCGCGCCCTGTATTGCGCCTTCGGGCATGGCGTTTCCATCGGCCGCAAAAAAAGTTGCGCCCATTCCAGCGCCCGTGTCGCCCATGATTTGCGAACTGCTCACGCTGGTGAACATCATCGCGCCACCTTGGTTGCCCAACTCACTCAAATCAATCGCGCCGTCGCCATCGCCGCTTTCAAAACTGAAGGGCATGGCTTCATTCGCGGAACCCAACTCGGGCATGTTCGCGGCCTGAGCGATGTCGGCAATACTGGACGCGTTCATCTGCGCAAACTTTGCATTCATGTCCTGCATGGCCTCGGGGAAAAAATTTTCCGCGGTGAGCGCGTCAAGCGCTGCCTCATTCAGTTGATCGCGTTGCTGTTGCCACTGGTCAATCTTGGCGAGAGCGGATTTATTCTCTTGCTCCGCGCGATTGGCGTCTGCAAGTTGCCTGCGAAGCACATCTGGAGAATTGAACGCCAACAAACTCCAACTGGACAAACCCCCCAAGGCTTTGCGCGCAAATTGCGCCTTGTATTTTTGCGCGGCGTCTGGTGGCAACTGCGCCGCAATGTCGCGCACCGCCGAGCGCTCACTGGTGATGAGTTTGCGCTTGAGTTCCTCTATTCGGTCCGCGGATTTTTCGCCCAAACTTGCGGCGGCAATGCGCTCAACCAACGGCGTGGCGGACAGTTCCCACTCGCACGAACGCTTATCAATAGCCGCAAGTTTTTCCTCTGCAAGTTGTGCCCCCTTTGGAACACTGGGCAAATTCAACGGAACGCCACGAACCACGGCGCTCGCGCGTTTGCGGGCGCGTGCCGCTGCAAAGCGATCCACCTTTGATTGTTGCGCTTCATTGGATTGCGCTTCGCGCATGGCGCTAAACATGGCGCGCTCCATATTTCCAATGGAGGCGTAGGCACTTGCGACCGCGCGGCTCCACGCAACTTCTCTTGGATCTTTCTCGTTCGCATCGCTGGCGGAATTGCCATCCACATCACCGCCGCGAATTGCTGCGTCATGCTTGGCCTGCGCGGGGCGAATGACCTGATCGCGCAACAATTCCCACTGATCCACGTATACGTCGAAAGCTTGCTCGCATTTCACACGCTCCGTTTCCGATGGCGCCAAGTCCTTCATCCAATTTTTTAGGTCCTTGGACTTCAGTGGCTTTGGAATTTCTGGCGCATCAAATATGTCGGCCAGTGCCAGCGACGGAATGCACGCAAAACCTGTTAAAAGACAAGCAAAGACTTGCCCAAAATAAAACTTTATGAGTTTCTTATTACAACATCGTTGCATGCGCCAATTATATATTAAAATACTGTTTTCACAGCAATTCACCGCAATTCACCGCGCATCCCAAGCAATTACAAATGCGCCCACTGAAACGGAATATTCTGTCCCTTGACTCGCACAAACCGCAAAGAAATCTGAACATGATCTCATTGCCAACCATTCTATTTTTATGTGTTTGCGCCGCTTCGGCGCACCCTCCGGGAGAACATGAAGACGCGCTGAATCAAACACGCATTCAAAGCACTGGCGCGCACGATCACAATTCCATTCATGTGTGGCACGACCGCCTCCGCGTGAAGATGGTGATGCGAATGATCAGCCACCTCCGCAGGAGGATGGTGAAAGACCTGCGCGCAACGATCGACCTGGCGCGGGCGAAAATAAATCCACCGCATCCACACCTAGCGCGGGCAACACGTTTCCATTTTCAAGTTCAGGTGTGGGCGCGAATGGTTTGCTTGATGCAAAGTTCACCTGCGACGGCGAAAGCGTGTCCCCACCATTCCAGTGGAGCGATCTACCAGTGGGAACTAAAAGTCTGGCGTTGACCATGCACCATATTCCTGGTCCTGGCGCGAAGGAGCATGTCTACATTGTCACTTGGAACATTCCCGCAACCACCAAGTCGCTTGATGCGGGCAAAAAAAATGTGGGAATTTGGGGAGTGAATACCGTCAATGGCCGCGCCCAATACGCACCGCCTTGCTCCAAGGGTCCGGGCGAAAAAACATATGTGGTCACGCTGTACGCGCTTAGCGAGGAACCAAAACTTCCTGCCAGCGGCAAAGTTTCGCGATCCGATTGGTTGGCTGCTATCAAGGACATGACTTTGGGCAGTTCAGCGATTGATCTTCGATACGCGCGCCAAAAATAAAATTCTCCGCGGTCTGTCCACCACTCGGTGCGCGGCGGTTCATCTTCTATAATTACCTTGTGAAATCCCCGCCGCCACTTGTGTTTCGCAACGCCACACTCGACGATGTTTCAGTTGTTGTTGATTTGGTTGAAAGCGCGTACCGCGGCAAGGCAAGTCGCGCGGGATGGACCACCGAAGCGGATCTTTTAGATGGCCAACGCACCGACGAAATCGAAATTCGAGAAATCATTGGCCGCACTCACTCGCGTATTCGCTTGGCGGAACAATCTGTAGTCGGTGTTCACCATGCCAAGCGTGATCAAACCAACGCGCTCTTGACACAGGACAACGCGATTAAAAACAGTTTCATTGTGGCGTGCGTGCGCATTGAGAATGCGGGTGACGCCGGCTACATCGGCATGGTTTCCGTGCGCCCCACATTGCAAAATGCGGGCGTGGGCCGGCAACTTTTGGACGAAGCGGAGCGTGTCATCCGCGACGAACTTCATTTGCCGCGCGCGCGCATGACCGTGATTGGCCAGCGCGGCACGCTGATCGCCTGGTATGAGCGCCGCGGCTATTCACTGACGGGTAAGCGCGAGCAATTCCCCTACGGACAACCCCGCGCCGGAACGCCGCGCCGTGACGATTTATATTTTGAAGTGCTGGAAAAAATACTTGCTCCGCAAAAATAAATCGCCCCGCGCATCAAGCCGCGGGGCGAGGATCTAATTCCGTAGATGACTATGAAAATTTATTTTGGCGCACTTGGCGGCGTTGTTGGCGAACTTGGTGGGGCCCCAGGCGGAACTGTTGGCGCGCGCTCGCCCTGCTGGCCGCCTTCACTCATTTCTTGCTTCTCCTCATTCTCCTCGCGCTTGAACATTTCGTGACCCTCGTCTTCTTCCTGATCAAGTTTGCCAATCAATTCCTTGGCACCGGCGGAGTCTCCGCGGATCACCGCGTTCTCCAGCGCCATGGCCACAGTCAGCGTGGCCAGCAATTGCGAACGTATGTCGGACTCGTACTTCGCGGTGTCATCACCATATTTTTCCTTGGCTTGCGGAGCCATTTTCACCGTGGAAATCATTCCTTTGGCGTTGATAATGCCCGCTTCCACCATTTGAATATTTGCTAAATCCTGCGCCTTGCTATCAACGTCCACCGCGGATTTTTCTAGCGCCTTCAATCCACGATTGATCTGCTTCATGGCGCCCTCAAAATTTTGGCCTTGACCACCTCGACGCGCGCCCCCCGTTTTATCCTGCGTCTTCGCAAACGCAACCAACTCCTCTTGATCAATCACTCCATCTTTGTTTGTGTCAATGGAGCCAAACCTGTCTTTGATCTGCGGTGGAATTTCTTCAGGCGATAATTTCCTGTCGCCGTTCTTATCGCCGCGCATTAACAGTTGCGCAATTTGATCCGCGCTGGCAGGCGTTGCAACAGGTCCACCAGGCTGACCTGGTCCTGGCCCACGCGGTTGACCATTTTGTTGCCCCGCGGCTTGACCAGCCGGCGGCGTTGCTGAGGGAGCCTGTGCTGTTGAAATGGAACAAACACAAAATATCGCGGACATAACAGTTATATAGTTTTTCATAGGAAACCAATCTTATCAAACATGAATGAATGCCTGTTCGCATGCGCCCCCATCAGCGGCGGCTTCGAATGGCCCACACCAGCACCGCGGTTTGCGTAAGAAATCCAAACGTCACCAACATGACAAGTTTCCATTTAAATTCCACAAGCTCATCCAACGCCTTCAATGGCCGCAACCCCTCCAATTCCTGCAGACTCTTAAAGTCCTTGAGATTTTTCAATTCCTGCAAACCCTTCAACTGATCAAGCCCCTTCAATTCTTGCAAATCTTTCATTTGCGCCGTCATTTGCGCTAGGTTGGCGCGCATCTCAACAACAATCGGCTCGTTCAACGTCATCAACATGGCGCGGCGCGCGCGCAACTCCATGGCACTGGGTATTATTCCTAAAATACTGGATGCCTTCTCGGCGGCCAAATTCATGTCATGCAGTTCGCTTATGCCGCGCTCAAATAAACCGTTATCGTCAAACTGAAGAAACGACGAATCAATTTGAATTCCCACTGGCTCCATGAACTTGGTGGTCAGCAATTCATTCACCTTCATCAAGTCTGCCGTGGGCGTCCAATTCTTTTTTGCGTCCTCCTCAATCGTTTTCTGAATCTGCGCCTGCACTTGCGGCTCCAACCATTTCTTTCCCAAAATTTCCAAATCAGCCATGATGAAGGCCACGGTTTGAATCATGGGATCAAGCGATGGATATGGCCCCTTCTGCGCCATGATTTTCATGGTCTGTTCAATTGAGTGCGTGATGATGATCAGGTCCGCCAACCCCACGCGCGGATCAGAAACCCAGACTCGATTGGTGGCGTAAATACCGGCGCTAGCGGCGATGTTGAGAACGTATTCACGAATTTGCGGGTCCTTGATGTCGCGCAACGCCAAATCGCAATCCAATGGAATGACAACTGAAATTTGCCTAGCGATTGGCGTCATTTCATGGCGCAGTTTCCAGAACTGCGCTTGTTGCTCCATATAGGTATGCAACTTCGCGGTTTTTTGATCCGCGTTCAATTTGGAGTGACCACTTTTACAACCAAAATCAAAACCAAGCAACGCGCCTAGAAGCGCAAGCAGAAATAATTTTCTCATGTTCATGCGTGAATAATAAGGCAAATCAAAGTGATATGAAGGCGTGATTTACTTCTTTCACTCCGCATGGAAAGATTTCTCTTGCGTGCCTTGCCAACACAAATCAATAGGCACTACCATTTGCCTGGCACAAAAACCATTGGTATTACTTCTATTTTTAATGGGAGTCTTACGTGTACGGAATGGCACATAAATCAGTGCAAGAACTGGTCACGATCAATTTTGGCATGAACAAGTGGGAAGCGATCAAGAAAAAAGCAGGCGTGACAGTAGAGGCTTTCATTAGCAATGAAAGCTACCCCGACGCCCTGACCTGTGGACTCATTGGCGCGGCCACCGAATTGCTGGGCATGAGCGCTGACGAGATTCTTTTCCCCTTCGGCGAGTTTTGGGTATTGAACACTGCGCGCCAGGGCTACGGTGATTTGCTCAGTTACGTCGGCCGCAATATGCCAGAGTTTCTTGATTACCTTCCTATGTTCCACACACGCGTCGCTTTGATTTTTCCAAATCTCAAGCCGCAAGCGCAAGTGACGCTTGATTCTGCGTGAACCCGTCTTGACTGAACGCGCCAAAAAATTCACCCACGTTCACCAGACATCACACGCAAAAATTATTTAGGCTTGTTGGTGTTGGCAATCGCGATCACTTTCGCGGCGTCGCCCGAACCTTGGAACACGGCCATAAATGGCGCAGGATCAGCGGGAATAGTGGTAAAAGCAACTTTTTGTCCCATGGTCAGATTGCATGTCACCACCAACAGATCTCCACACTTGGTTGCGCGCGTGTCGGCAAGCGTTGGCAACTCCGTGGTCGCCCGCTTTGCGCCATTCATCATGTCTTCACGACCAAGTTGTCCTTTGAAATTCACAATTTGCATTCCTGTTGCAAGCATGGCGTCAAACGCGGTCAATTCTTTTTTATGCTGCGCCATTAAAAACTTGGTCAGCATCGCGGCGCCTTGCGCGTTCATCGTGGCGTCGCTTGCAAACGCTGGCGCTTTGGGCGCGGGCCGCGGAGATGGTGAACTTAATGAAGCCCACGCCGCCATTTTCCAAACGCCATCCACAATCTGCCACACACCCAAGCGGGGCATGGCGTCTGTCGAAAGTTTTTTGCCGTCCATTTCTTGATCGGCTTTCACAAGACATGTCACAACCAACGCATCACCAACACGTGTCGCGATCACTTTGCTCACGATGGGCGACTTGGTTCCCAAAATGGTGTTGTGGCCCAGGCTTGTCGCGGGATCAAACAAGCCTTCAAAAGTGATCACTTGAAAATTTGGCTGTATGGCGGCCATCACGCCTTTCATGTCCTTATCCGTGATTTGTTGAAACCAACCGTTGACAAGTTTTTCAGCGAGCGCGTTCAAGCCTGATTCATTCGCGGGCCATGAAGCCGCGGGCGCGGCGCTGGTTGCGGCGGCTGGCGATGCTGGCGCGGTGGCCTGCGCAAATAGTGGCGCGCAGAAAAGAGCTGGCGCGGTGGCCTGCGCAAATAGTGGCGCGCAGAAAAGAGCTGGCGCGGTGGCCTGCGCAAATAGTGGCGCGCAGAAAAGAGCTGGAGCAATCAATGCGGCGAGAAAGAATAATTTACAAATGCGAGTGGTATTCATGCGCAAATTGTATCAAATTCAACTTTATGCGTGCTGCACGCTTGTATAAGGCGACGGACAATGTTGACCACGTTTGAAATATGAAATATTCATATCCATCGCAGGTTGCATCGCTTCTCTAAATTGAATGAGCGCATTCAAGATTTCGGATTGCAATAAACATTGAAATTTAAAGTTGAATCTCCAACCCGTCATAGGCGGAGTAAATTTCAAGTCGCTCTCCTTGGCGCGTGAGTTCCTCCAACCGCAATGCGTCGTGGTACGAGCGCCCAATGGCCGCATCGTCGTTGGCTGGTTCGTGATGCACCAATGCCAAACGCTTGGCGTGCGCTTGCTGACACAATTCAACGCCCATGATATTGCTTGAGTGCCCCCAATCTTCTTTCACCGAGACGCTATCGGCCAGTGAATACATGGCGTCAAAAATCACCAAGTCGGCGTCTTGAAATAATTCCACGCACTCCTGAATGTTGATCATGTTTTCCGGTTTGTACTCCGCATCGGTTGAATACACAACGCACTTTCCATTTTTCTCAAAGCGATAACCATATGAATCGCCGTGATGCTGTTGCAACTTGGTGCTTACTTGGTAGCCGGCGATGTGATATGAACGCCCAAGCTCTAGGTGCACAAACTCAATGTGCGAAGCCATTTTTGAAAGATCAACCGGAAAACTTGGTTCCGCTTGCTGGCGACGAAACGCATTCTCCAGTTGATCGTGGCAACCATAAATACGAATGCGCTGCCCAGGAATATAAGCCGGAGTGAAAAACGGAAATCCCATGATGTGATCCCAATGCAAGTGCGACATGAAAATATGAAATTCACCGGAACGTCCAGCCAAGCGACGCAACGCATCTTGTCCCGCCAAGCGCGCGCCCGAACCCAAGTCAAGCAGCACCACATTGTTGTCGTGGGCGCTCAACTCCACGCATGAAGAATTGCCGCCGTATGTTCCGCCAATGTGAAACGGCAAACTTTCAACAAAGCTGTTGGCCCTTTCAATGGTGTCCAAATTCATGCCGGCCCCCGCCACCAACGCGCTCGCCAATTTATTGCGCAACTGTTGCAATGTCAGCGGCGCGGGCAGCGAACCACGCGTGCCCCAAAAATGCACTACCACAGAGTTGGTGTCGCGCGCGCCCTTGGCAGGCGTGGATTGCAATGCGACCTGCGTCTTCAACGCCTGCTCTATTGTGGCCAAGCATGGCATGATGGTGTCAAAACGACTCAGTTGAAATATCTCCAGAACCATGGGCTGCATGGCCGCCACAAGCAAAGCCACTTTTGCCTCGCGCGCATGTTTAAAGTTAATCATCAGCTCGCGCAAGCAAGCGCTTGAAATAAAATCAACGCCGCTGAAATCAAGCACCACTTTGTCAATGCCTTGCGTCTTGATCCGCGCCAATAACTCGTCACCAAATTCCTTGGCGGTCTCCGTATCAATGCGACCTTTCACGGCTAGAACAAGTGTGGCGCGGTGCTTTGTTTCGCTCAACTTCATATCGTTCCTTTAATCAAAACGTGGATGCTTATGAATGCAATTGATAATTCGCATCAAGTGATTCGCTTCATTTACGATGTCGATTCAGCGCGGACTAAAATGGACTGAAGCTCAGTGGGCTGAATTGCCGTCTGCCCAACAAAGGGACGCGCGTGCACCATAAGCACCGCGAAACAAAATGAAATCGCAAGCGTAACTAAAGCCAACGCCAATTTGCGCCCACGCGGCGACTCGCCATGCAACGCGCCAATGGAAATTAACAACAGTACTGCCAATGCAAAGACAACGCCCCAACGCGATGGCGACATGTATGCCATGCCGTCGCGAATGCGGATCTCTCGTGATTTTTCAGCCAAATTCACCGCCTCAACCATGTTGGCATCGCCGCTTGCTTGTGCAAGCACTCGCAGCTTGAGCATTTCTGCTGGCCGAGTCAAAGGCAATGGTTTCCCGCCCAACGTGGGCCACTCCTTCTCTATCAGACTTCGTGAATACACGGCCACCATGTCGCGAATCTCTTTGGCTTGCGCGACGTTGCCCAAATTTTCGCTGTCATCAAGCACCGTTGTCAGGGCGCTTGCCTCGGTAATCACGGCGGCGTGAACACGGTCGCTGCGATCCCAAATCCAAACAGCATTGAAAGACATCAGCAAGCCAAATGCCAGCGCAATTTGCGATGTCACCTCGGCCTCAAACTTGCCCAGTTTTTTTCCGTCGCGGCCGCACAAAATTGGCACCACCACCAAATTAACAAACACCGCGATACACGACCAAGGCGCAATCGCAAGAATGACAATAAGCCCCGTTGGCAACGAAAGAAACTTGTCGACGACTGGATACATGCGCCAAGAATAGCAACGGACGCAATGATGAGGAGTTGCTTGTGTGCAACACAATTTAAAATTCGTATCGCAAAGTTGCCAGCAATGAATGCGTATACATAGCGTCCGCCATAATGCCGACAAATGTATTCCCGACAGCATTTGTGTTGAAACTTGCGGGACCATAGTCAAGCGAGGTGGTGCCTAAAAATGCTATCCAAAGCCCAAATACAAGTGATTTGCCAATTGCCACTCCAAGCCAAGATTGGCTTGATACGCAAACGCAAACGAATTGCCATTCACGGAAAGCGCGGCGCCAGGAACAATGGCGCTTGGTCCACCGCTACCGCGTCCGTTACAAAATATATTTGGCGTCACCACATTTGAACTTGGTTGATTCAAAAGACGCGCGTTGAATGATTGCAAGTCAACATCGCAAGGCGTCTTCATTTCACTGTCAGAGCGTCGCTTAGAACGCCTTCACTTGGCACATGCTGGCTTCGGGTATACACCACAAACGCCGCGCGCTTTCTATCTTTTTCCAAATCAAATTCACATGTGGCGCTTGCAACCAACGACACGGTTGCAACCGTGTCGCCAGGTCGAAGCGCCCGGAACTCAGCCACCGTTGCGCCGCTGCGATCAATATGAAAGCAACCCGCCATGTGCGCCACGCGATATTTCTCGCGCGCCTTGGCCACGGAGCGCGCCATGGTTGCGTCCCACATCAATTGCGCGGCAAGAAATCCATCAAGGTCCTCGTCGGAAACAACTGGCGTTGGCTGACCATCTTCTTGTCGCATTTCAACCATGATGGCGCGCAGGTCCTCGCGGTAATCCGGGTGCTTGGCGCAAGGTGCGTCAAACAATGCGCTCTCCTCGCTGTCCGCAGGCGGCAACGCCTTCATTCCATCCTTGGAAACCATGCGCACATATTTGCGCGGCGCGTTTGCCGCAATCACCACGCCTCCATTTAATTTTGCCGCGTCCAACACAGGTTGATACCACTCCACCCAGGAGTTTTTACCCGCCCAACTTTCACTTTTCGTTTGCTGGGCCAACGCAAGCGAATCAATTTGCCCGGCGAGCCATTGATCCGCCATTTTTTGTTCGTCGCGTTCCAACATTTCAATGCTCAGCGCCCCTCCATGCCAAGCGGCCATCAACTGTCCAACAAGTTGCGCCTCCAATGCATGACCGTGGGCGTCGTCGTGAGTTTCGCCAATGAACACCGCGTCGCATTGCGCAAGCGCGCCAACCATGGCACCCCAAGTTGTGGGCGCGCCATTTCCGGTGAACACACGAACATTGTCCTGATCCACCGCCACGCGCACCGCCGGTTTTTCCACGGCGGTGGCGGACACGCAGGCGCTTTGGAATATCCACAAGCCAAATATCACTATGAATCCCAACAAATTTCGCATTATTAAAGTTGTTGGAGGATTCATAATCATGTTCATAATCATGGAAGGATTTGGCATTCTGCATACTCACGAAATACAGAGTGGTTTGTATAGTATTCACGCAGAAGATCACGTGTACGGAAAACAAACAGAATGCGCCATAGGTTGTGCCAGTCGTTTGGCTGAAGTGTATGACGTGGGCAAGACCAGGCTGAACGCCGCGGAAATTGCAGAAGCTCGTGGTTTGCAACCGCCTTCGGTGGCAAAAATTCTTTCCGTACTTTCCAAAGCTGGAATTGTGGATGGCTCACGCGGTCCTGGTGGCGGATACGCCCTTGCCAAGCCGCCCAAGCAAATTGTGCTTCGCGATATTTTTGAATTATTCGAGCGAAATGATCCAAGCAACAATTGTCCGTTTGGTGGCGGCGTCTGTGGCGCTGGTGCTCCGTGCGCCATGCATCAAGAGTTGGTCGATGTGCAAAGGCACTTGGATATATTTCTAGACACAACAACGCTTGAACCATTCCGCGTGGCGTATCAGGAACTGGGCCATAGACCCGTTCCATCTGGAACGCGTCCAACAGTGACCAAGCGCGAAAGTTTCCGCGCGGCCAAGCGTTCGCGCTCTTGAATTCCTTCGCAATCAGCGCGTTGTTCCCAGCCACTCCAATTCAGACCATACTGAATGTGAAGTGCTTCTTCCATACCACAAAGTAATGTCTCTATTTGCTGCAAGTTTTCAAGCACAAATAATTCATAGGGCGCATGCTCCCGCTCAATTGAAATTTCAAGAATCCTTTGCACCTGAAATGAACGGCGCCTCACATGCGCTAACTGAAGACAACTGCGCGATTCGCTTGGCGCAGCGATCAAACCGGAACCTAGCATTCGAATCCCTCCCGCCTCGCGGATCAATCCAAATTCAGTCGTGAACCAAAAAACCTTATCCAAGATTTCGAGCATGCGAATTCAATCTTCAGTAGAAATTCATGCCACAGCACTTCACATTTCAGATATATGGAGTATTTCATGACAAAATTAAAGCAACGTTGTTGGTGGTGCGGTGTTGATCCCACGTATGTCGCGTATCACGACAAGGAATGGGGCGTGCCCGAACTGAATGACCGCGCGTTGTTTGAAAAACTTGTGCTCGATGGTTTCCAAGCCGGACTATCGTGGATCACCATCTTGAAAAAACGCGAGGCGTTTCGCAAAGCGTTCCACAACTTCGATCCACATCGCATGGCCACATTTAATGCGCGCGACGTGAAGCGGTTGCTTGGCAACGCCGGAATTATTCGAAGCAAAAGTAAAATTCAAAGCGCAATTGGCAACGCAAAGGTGTGGCTGAAGATCATGGAGGGCGGCAAAGGCTCATTCCGCAATTTTCTATGGCAGCACGCCAATCATCACACCAAACAGAATCGTTTCAAACAGAAGCGGGACATTCCAACAGAAACAGAAGAGAGCCGCGCCATGGGCAAGGCCCTAAAAAAAGCGGGATTCAAATTTTGCGGACCGACCATTTGCTATGCGTTCATGCAAGCCGTGGGCATGACCAATGACCATCTAGTCTCTTGCCCGCGACATGCCGCGGTGAAAAAATTAAGCGTGCAATTTACTTCGCGCGCGGCACAAACTCAATAATGTTTTTCATCAACTCCGCGTTGATCGGCAAGGCGGAATCGGTATATGACGCAGTCTGTTTCACTGGGTCGGCCGGGACGGATTTCAGCACGTGGTTCATGCCATCAATCGTGACTAACTTGGCGGCGGGCGCGGCTTTTTTCAGTGCCTCTGCCTCTTCTACTGCAACTTGAATATCTGTGGTGCCTTGGCAAATCAAGATTGGCTCTTGAATCAACGCCACAACCTTCGCGGGATCATATTTGAACCATGAGATCAAATATGGTTGCACAGAGTCGCGGTACAAGGATTGCAGCGCGGGCGGAACATCTTTCGTAGTTCGACCAGCCTCCAACTCACGCAAAATTATTTCGTTGGCTTGAAAGAGTTGCGCAGGCAACTTGCCATTGAGTTGCTCGCGCAGAAGCAATCCCGCGGAGCGCCCAACTCCTGCAACAGAAATGAACGCGTTGGGATGAGTTCGTGCTGTCGCGATGGCGCCAATGAGCGCGCCCTCGCTGTGGCCAATGATGGTGACAGTTAAAAATCTTTTGTCGTGGCGAAGTTGTTCCACCCATGCTGCGGCATCGTCAACATAATTTTCAAATCGAAGATCGGCTTCTTTCGGACCTGCGGCGGCGCTGGCGGCAATGCCACGCTTGTCAAAACGCAACGACGCGATATTGGCGGTGGCCAACGACTGTGCGAGCATTTTCAGGGAATTATTCTTGCCCGCAAGCATGGCGCTATTCCCATCGCGGTCAGTGGGACCAGA